>NZ_JAESLH010000029.1:0-261423 GCF_017892545.1 Staphylococcus sp. GDY8P67P | reverse complement strand
TACTGAGAACTGCTTTTAACGTACCTCTTATCTGTAATTTTACTGAGAACTGCTTTTAACAAACCTCTTATCTGCAATTTTACTTAGAACTGCTTTTAACAAACCTCTTATCTGCAATTTTACTTAGAATTGCTTTTACTATTCCTCTTATTAGTATAATCTCAGTAAGAATGCGTATAAAAATGAAAATTACAACCGATTTTGTAAGTGCTGACGCCTGAGGGAATAGTATGTGCGAGAGACTAATGGCTCGAGCCATACCCCTAGGCAAGCATGCACGTACAAAATCGTAAGATAAAAAAATAAGCATATCACTGTAAACTTTAAAAAATCAGTTTAGTGATATGCTTATTTATTTCGAGTTAGGATTTATGTCCCAAGCTCATCAAGCACAATCGGCCACTAGTTTATTTCTCTATCTTATATGTTCTGATATGGTCTTCTATACTGTATAAGTATACTTTTGAATATGGATCTTGTGTCAATTCACGTTCGAAATCAAATTCTTGATTATCAAATCTGTTAAAGAATGTTTCGTATTCTTCGACTGATAATTGCTCTCTAGATTCTAGCATATTTAAGTGTTTCTCTTTATCTAATGCTTTGTCATATCCTTTAACGATTGAACCACTAAAGATTTCTCCTACTGCTCCTGAACCATAACTAAATAGACATACTTTCTCTTCTGGTTGGAATGTGTGGTTCTGTAATAACGAAATTAAACTTAAGTATAATGATCCTGTATAAATGTTACCAACATCTCTATTCCATAATACGGTTCTGTTGCAAAGTTGAATTTATAGTATAATTTTAACAAAAAGGAGTCTTCTGTATGAACTATTTCAGATATAAACAATTTAACAAGGATGTTATCACTGTAGCCGTTGGCTACTATCTAAGATATACATTGAGTTATCGTGATATATCTGAAATATTAAGGGAACGTGGTGTAAACGTTCATCATTCAACGGTCTACCGTTGGGTTCAAGAATATGCCCCAATTTTGTATCAAATTTGGAAGAAAAAGCATAAAAAAGCTTATTACAAATGGCGTATTGATGAGACGTACATCAAAATAAAAGGAAAATGGAGCTATTTATATCGTGCCATTGATGCAGAGGGACATACATTAGATATTTGGTTGCGTAAGCAACGAGATAATCATTCAGCATATGCGTTTATCAAACGTCTCATTAAACAATTTGGTAAACCTCAAAAGGTAATTACAGATCAGGCACCTTCAACGAAGGTAGCAATGGCTAAAGTAATTAAAGCTTTTAAACTTAAACCTGACTGTCATTGTACATCGAAATATCTGAATAACCTCATTGAGCAAGATCACCGTCATATTAAAGTAAGAAAGACAAGGTATCAAAGTATCAATACAGCAAAGAATACTTTAAAAGGTATTGAATGTATTTACGCTCTATATAAAAAGAACCGCAGGTCTCTTCAGATCTACGGATTTTCGCCATGCCACGAAATTAGCATCATGCTAGCAAGTTAAGCGAACACTGACATGATAAATTAGTGGTTAGCTATATTTTTTTACTTTGCAACAGAACCCGTTCCGATACGTTCAAAATCCCTTTATGAAGCGGCTGAAAAAACCGCATCATTTATGATATGCTTCACCGCGCATAATTTTAAACGCACGGTAGACTTGCTCAATTAAGACGACGCGCATCATCTGGTGTGGAAATGTCATTTTACTGAATGATAGGGCGTAGTCGCTTCTGTTTAAGACGTCTTGATGCAAGCCATTGGAACCACCGATAATAAATGTGAAGTCGCTTTGACCGCGTGTCATACGGCTTTCTAATTCTTTAGCAAGTCCTTCAGAAGTCAGCATATTGCCTTTTATTTCTAAAGTAACGACTGTGGATTGTGGGTTTACTTTTGCTAGTAAGCGTTGGCCTTCTTTTTCTTTCACTTGTTCAACTTCTTTGTCACTCATATTTTCGGGTGCTTTTTCATCTGGTACTTCGATAATTTCAATTTTGGAATACGCACCTAAACGTTTTTCGTATTCAGCTATGGCTTGTTTCCAGTATTTTTCTTTTAATTTGCCAACTGCAAGTATAGTAATTTTCATAATTTGCCTCCTGTAAAAGCTTAAAAATCAATAGTTATTAGACTTATCCACAAGTTATGCACTTATTCACACAATTCCCTCTTATTATAACAGGAATGTATACGATAATTTAAAATAATTTACGTTTTTTTCACAAATAACAGTGGGTAACCTGTTTATTTGTGGATAAATCTGTGTATAATGTGGGTATTTCTCTGTTAATTGTGCACATCTCTGGATAACTTTGGATAAATACGTGGATAAGTTGCCGATTGTCTTACATACTTATTCACAAAATTTACGCTTATTTTACAAAATATCATGTTCGTTCAAGCTATTAGGCAAGTTATCCACTGTTTATAAATTATAAGGTAAATGCATATATGTAACTACTTTAATGGACTAATCATTTTATAAAAATCGCTTGTTAAACAAAACTCTAATTTAGTTAAAATAATTTCGTCGTGCCATCACAGCAAGATGACTAGCGTTAAAGTGAGACTAAGCTAAGGCTCATGCATAAGTCTCCGATAACTCAATAATATGAAAACTGGTGCTTTAACTAGATTTACGTTTAGCCATCGTATTAAGAAGTACTCAATTTCATTTCATATGCCAACTACGCTTTGAATCATCTTCAGCTCACCCATTAAAATCATCTAACTATTCAAACATGCCATTTCAACAATAGCTTACAGTAGTCTTGGATTAATGCACAAAAAAGCCCTAACCACTTCTTCAATGAAGGGCAAGGGCTTCTTACTATAGTGTGTATATTGGTGTGGCTTGAGCTTTGTCTGTGTCGCAGAGGAGCACTTCTTTCTCTGTATCGATGTCGTGTTCGTTTAGGACTTGGCCAACGCTCATGCGGGCAAGATCTTTCATGTTGTTGTCTTGTGATAAGTGGGATAGATAGATGCGTTTCGTGTTGCCTGTAATGACGTCTGTCATGGCAAGCCCTGCATCTTCATTAGATACGTGTCCCATATCACTAAGGATACGTTGTTTTGTCTTCCATGGATAGCCGCACATACGAAGCATGTCAACGTCGTGATTACTTTCGAATACGAAAGCATCACTGCCTTGAATCATGCCTTTCATGCGATCTGAAACGTAACCTGTGTCTGTAAGTATCGTGAATTTTTTATAATTATTATGGAAGATATAAAACTGTGGATCTATGGCATCGTGAGACACGTTGAATGATTCAATATCAAAGCCTGCAATAGACTTAGTCTCGTATGGATTAAAAATGAATTTCTGATCCATTGGGATTTTACTATCTTTCTTTTCAATCGCTGTCCATGTTTTTTCGTTTGCGTATATTGGCAATCCGTATTTACGCGCTAAGACACCGAGGCCTTTGATATGGTCGGAATGTTCATGTGTTACTAAAATGCCGTTTAAATGCTTAATTTGTTTGTCGATCTGGCCAAACAGTTCTTCCATTTTCTTACCTGTCAGGCCTGCATCGACGAGAATACTACCTTTATCACTTTCTACATAAGTGGCGTTTCCTGTACTACCACTCGCTAAGACACTCATTCGTATCAAGCGATTCACCCTTTCTAATCGATAAACACTCGTTGCTTATAATTTGTATAGGCAGTCTACGGTTTATGTGACCTCAACATGCCCTCTGTCTAATTATTAAAGTTTTTTATATCTGCTGAAACTGTTTTTTAAATTATGTACTTTTGAACTATCCTATGTGGTACATATTTATGTTTACATGCGTTCATCTTAAATCAACGCAGTTGGTTTATAACTTTGATTTAACAATAATCTATTTTAACATACTTTGAAGCTTAAATTGAATTTAATGTTTAATGTGGTGCCTTGTTTTTTAAAATACTGTGTCTCAAAGTACAAAATAAAAGAGCGGATATACTTTTGATTTCGTATATCCGCTCTCTTATTTTTATGATAAATCTTTCAATACTCACTAAACGGTGTGCTTGCGTGAAGTCATAAATACTATGTTTGCACTATTCTTCAACTATCTTTGGACTGTCTGAAATGGCTTCGACGTAATATGTCTTGGATTCGTCTTTATGTTTTACTTTGATTTCCCAATTGGCTTCTAGTACTTGCACGTTAGGCTCTTTAACGACGGTATAATAGCCGAGTCGGACGTTGGTCACTTCATCGTTTCTTTTAAGATAACGATTATAATACAGTGCTTCTATCGAACTTCTCGCAGTATTTACTTGTTTCTTATCGTTGTTTGCACCTTCTGATGGCTCTATCGATTTCATAGCGGTTTGTCTGTAACTCGACGCTTTACCATCGTCATTGATATTAAATTTAAGTTGTGCTTTACTATTGTTCATTATTGGAAAATCGTTGTAAGTCTGTTCAAAGGTGACGTGTTTATCGTCAATTTTACTCATTTCGTAATTTTGGCCTTTAAAGATTTTATCTTTAACATATGATTTTAAATCTGTGTATTGGTCATTACTCACATCAATCGGGTCATTGATTTCACCTTTGATTTTTTGACCGTCTGCTTCGCTTGAAATACTTGAACGTGCTTTTGCATAAGATGAAAAATCATTAGATCTTGCAGTGAGCAATTGCATTTCTATATTTTTAACACTTGGCAAATTTTCAGGAATTTCTATTTTTTCTTGTTTAAAATTCACTGCATTTTCTTCAGCGCTATCGTTAATATGAGATTTATTGACTTTATCAATATAGATGATGATAAGGCTAATATTTACTAGAATAAATACAAAAATAAATAACGTTTTCGTGTGTTTCCAGTTCATTTATTCTAGCCCCCCATCTTTGTATGCACGCCACTTGTCATCGTACTCTACATACCAACATGGCTTAAATTCACTGTTGCGCTGGATTTCTATATCTCCGTTGTCCTGTTTATCTTCCATTCGGTAACCAATCGTCATGTTGGTAACCTTTTCGAAATCAATTTCAGGATTATTGGCGAGTTCCGAACGCACAGTTTCAGCACCTGGCAGGTTGACTTCTTTTTCGCCACTATCAATCGTCACATTCGCTTTTAATAACGTACGCGCATAGCCGTAAATACCTTTATTGCCCCAAGAGACTTTCAATGTATTTAAATCGTCGTCGTTAAACGTTGGTCGTCCATTCAAGAACATTTGATAAGTCAGATCGCCACGTTTGTCGTCCGTATGGAACAATCTGAAATCATCTGTAAAACCACCGTGATTATTGATGTATGCATAGGTACTTGGAATGCTTTCTTGCATGTTTGTTGAACGGTTTTCATCTTCTAATAGATTTGTGTAGCGATATTTTTCGGTTTCATCGTTGTAATTGGCTACACCTGTATTATTGTTGTAAGTGACTGAGCCACTTCTTGAGCTACGCACTACAACAGAATCGTTAAATAGTATTGAATTCATGGTATCCACACTAATGTGATTATAGATTGTATGGTAGGATTTTTGTCCTTTTGGTGACTTCGGTGCAAAGATATGTGTCGCTTTATCTATCGTATCTTTATTGGTAATAATTTCTGTGTAAGGTTGCATATGTTTGTGCTGCTTTTCCAATGCTTCCGTGAATTTATCTGCCTTCACCGTTGTCGTCATACGTACAACATTGTGTCTATCTTTACTTATCGCATAAAGTTTTATTTTGCCATCTTGATTGTTATCTATTAACAGGCGATCAAATTTAAAGTTGTTGGGTACTTTGGCATTAATATTTAAAACTTGACCTAAATATGTAGCGAGTGGCATATCA
The DNA here is from genome assembly GCF_017892545.1 of Staphylococcus sp. GDY8P67P. Lineage (NCBI taxonomy): Bacteria > Bacillati > Bacillota > Bacilli > Caryophanales > Staphylococcaceae > Staphylococcus > Staphylococcus sp. GDY8P67P. The sequence goes on along the minus strand of NZ_JAESLH010000029.1, from coordinate 255,614 downwards.
TAGGTGAAGTCCAATACTAAAAATTCATCGCTCAAGTCTGGAATAATTAAATTATGATTGCTATGCATTTGTTCCGCGTGTAATACACGGTGATTTTTCAATGGTTTAATTGTTTCTTCGACATTGCTGCGTGTTGCTTCCATACCTTCTGTGCTTTCACCTTTTGAGTGAATGACTTGATATGGTGTAATTACTTGTGGCATGCCTTGTTTCAAAGGTTTACCGATTGTGTTTGATTTCGCTTCTTTTTTACTATTATCTTGTTTATCTACATTAGCCAAATCGGGTGAAAAGTTCCATGTCATATAAGTTAAAATCGCACTCATGAGTACTAAAAGAAATAGAATAATAGATTTAATTAGCTCTTTACTCTGCATCCCAATCACCATCTTCTAGTACTTCACATGGAAGCGTAATAAAGATTGACGTACCTTGTCCTTCTACACTATTTGCCCAGATGCGACCATTATGCGCTTCGACAATTTCTTTAGAAATGGCTAAACCTAATCCTGTGCCACCCATTTTTCGTGTCCGTGCTTTATCTACACGATAGAAACGGTCAAAGATTTTATCTACTTTATTGATAGGGATACCAATGCCGTTATCTTTAACGCGAATAGTCATACGATTATACAGTGAGTTCTGTTTCACGTGAAACTCAACGCGTTTATCGCCGCGTGAATACTTCATAGCGTTGGTAATGACATTGTCAAACACTTGTGTCATCTTATCTGGATCAATTTCCGTAAAGATGGTTTGTTTTGGAATTTCACGTACAAATGTCGTATCTTTCGCTGACATTTCATGGCGGTTAATAATTTTATTGATAAACATGTTAAAGTCGACAATTTCTTTGGTAATCTGATCTGATTCGTTATCCATTTTTGATAATTGTAATAAATCGTTAACGAGTCGAATCATACGTTCCGTCTCTTCACGTGTCACTGATAGGAATTGTGGTGCTAACGCATCATCTTTCCATGCACCGCTTTCTAATGCTTCGATATAACTATTCATGGACGTTAACGGCGTACGTAATTCATGTGAAACATTCGCGACGAATTCGCGACGTTCTTGTTCCACTTGTTGTTGTTCTGTTACGTCGTGAAGTACGGCAATATAGCCTGTAACAAAGCCAGTCTCTTGTACGATTGTGCTGAAGTTTACACGAGCAATAATGCCTTCACTTTCATTGATATCTAATAAGAAACTATCATTATTTTCTTGAATTTCATCTAATGAAAAGTCTTCTTCTAATTTAAGCATATTTAACATGTAATGACCGATAATTTCTTCTTTCATCATGCCTAGCATCGTTAGTGCCATATCGTTGACAATACGCACACGGCCACGACGATCAGTTGCGATAATACCATCACTCATATGTGTAATAACAGAGTCTAAGCGTCGTTTTTCACTTTCCGTATTTGCTTGTGCTTCTTGTACACGCTTGGATAAATTATTGAAGGCTAGTGCAAGTTCACCAATTTCATCATTACCGTAAATTTTAACACGTTGCGTATAGTTACCTTTAGACATCTCAACAGTTTGGTTACGCATATCAGTAATTGGCTTTGTGATTGTGCGCGCAATAAAGAAACCTAATATCACAGTAATTAATAGCGAGATGCCTGTCCCAACAATAAAGATTTGGTTGATGTTGCTCAATTGGTTGTAGACATCATTGATATCTGCTTCTATATAAACATCACCAATTGTCCCATCATCTGATGTCTTCACAGGTAAATTGTAGACCCACACACGTTGTTTACCATTACCATAGTCTTTCAATACCGTATGGCTATTAATTTCTCCTAGAGATAGCGCTTTTTGTATCGAGCTGTCATTAGCTTTTTGATTTATTAGACTACGCGTAGACTGCTTTGAGGTAGCCATGATAATTTGATCTTTATCAATAAAACGAATTTCTTCTATTTCTTGTCTATTAGCATACTCATTCAATAAATTTTGTACTTCTTTTTGTGCATTGACCGAGTTGTCTTCGTCATAGACTTTTTCTATATTAATTTCTATTTGTTTCGCATATTGCGAGATATTATTTTTAAATGTTTGTGTTAATTCTTTTTCTAGACTATTGGTAAAGTATAAACCGATAATCTGCATACCGATTACGATTAACAATACATAGACAATAACAAGTTTCGTGTGTAGAGATTGAAAATGTTTAAGCCACTTCATTTAATATTGTCCCCTAATCATGTTGTTGGAGGAAGTATCCAACACCACGGCGTGTCACTATATATTCTGGATGTGATGGATCGTCTTCAATTTTTTCACGTAAGCGACGAATCGTTACGTCTACTGTACGTACATCACCAAAATAGTCATAGCCCCAAACAGTTTGTAATAAATGTTCACGTGTCATAACTTGACCCATGTGTTTAGATAAATAATGGAACAGTTCGAATTCACGGTGTGTTAATTCAATATCTGTACCACGTTTTTTAATAGAATATGCATCTGGATAGATAACAATATCTTTTATTGTAATTTCATTAGATGCATCGTTTACTTCTTGTGCTGGTTGTGAATAATGACGACGTAAGTTTGCTTTGACACGCGCAATTAATTCACGCGTGCTAAATGGCTTCGTCACATAGTCATCGGCACCAAGTTCAAGACCCAACACTTTATCGATTTCTGAGTCTTTTGCGGTTAGCATAATAATTGGCATTTCATATTTTTTGCGTACTTCACGGCACACTTCCATGCCATCGCGACCAGGTAACATAATGTCTAATAAGACAATGTCTGGTTCTTCATCATATATTAAATCTACTGCGTCATTGCCATCATATGCACAGAATACTTCATAACCTTCTTTTTTCAAGTTGAACTCTAAAATATCAGCAATTGGTTTTTCGTCATCTACTACCACAACTTTTCTAGCCATATTTATAAACCTCATTTCTAAATTGTAGTACGTTTACATATTTTTCTACGCATTTCTCTATAATATAATTTACCATTTATAGCGTGCTAATTCTATTTTTCTAAACAAAAAAATAAATTGGTATATTGTAAAATTATAACATTTTTTACTATTAATAGGTTAATAATAGATATATTAAGCCTACACAACATGATATCACTGTGCGACTATATTGCCCATAGTCTATAAAAAAGTGATACATATCTCAGCAAGGGACATGTTATTTTGGCTAAGATTATTTTGAGATGCCTTTGTCATATTTTGAACATGAGGTCGCTTATACTGGGAATGCATCACGTTTACAACGATACTTTTATGAACTGAGCTAATTTGCACTAACATGAATTATTTTAAAGTCTACATTTTAAATTGACCATTCACCTAGCATCAGTTCGTTACGCAAACGAAGGCGCTCACTTTAAAATTCATGCATCCATAACAACTACCTTCAATTGAATTGAGTTTGAAATATGTAGCTTAGAAAATTGCACAAAAAAATGCCCATCCTATTGGATGGGCAATACGGTCTCGACGGGAATCGAACCCGCGATCTCCTGCGTGACAGGCAGGCGTGTTAACCGCTACACTACGAGACCTAAAAATGGTGACTCCTACGGGACTCGAACCCGTGTTACCGCCGTGAAAGGGCGGTGTCTTAACCGCTTGACCAAGGAGCCTCTCTTAAGCACAAGATAAATTATATCAACTCTCATTATGGTTGACAAGCTATTTTTTAAATTTATTTAGTATAATTTTCTATCATTAATGTATAAAGTAAGAAAATAATGCTCAACGCTGACAAATCAGTATTTTATCTGCTTTATAACTTATTTTTTGAGCATCAATACTCTGTGATTTGCTCTATAATTATCTACTTTTTCATTTTTATTTCAAAACCCAAATAATAAATACAAAATCTTTTTTGTTTTAAATTTATTTTGCTAAAATTATAATTAGTATAAATAAGGAGGCTCAATATTGGCAAAAATATTATTTGTAAATCCAGGTTCTGCTGGACATGTAAACCCAACAATTGCAGTTGTTAAAGAACTAGTCAATCGTGGCGAAGAAGCTGTTTACTACGCGAGCGATATATATAAAGATAAATTGAAAGATACTGGTGCTGAAATTAGAACGTTACCTACAGAAGCGATTATGACAGCTTTCACTGATCATGAAAATCATCATTTATTTAATGTGATCAATGGTTTATTAAAAACTGTAGATATCATTGTGCCACAAATTTTAAGAGAAACTGAAAATGAGCATTTTGATTATATGATTCATGATTCTATGTTTAGTTGCGGTTATATATTAGCGCAAAAATTAAATTTACCATCGATTTCATCAGTATCTTCATTTGCCCATACAAAAACATCTTTTGAAACATTCATTAATCATTTAACTTCGACTGTGAGCAAACAAGAAATTCAACATGCTGATGAAACATTTAACACTTTGAAAGCCCATGTTGAATCAACATATGATGTAACCATTCCTTCCCGTTTTGAAGTCATGAATAACCCGGGAAATATTAATATCTCTTATGTAATGAAAGGATTCCAAGTCGGTTATGACGCCTTTGACCCTGAATATTACAAATTTGTTGGTCCTTCCATACTCGAACCTAAAGATTCTGGCTTTATGGATCACATTGATACCACACGACCAGTCGTTTATATTTCTCTTGGAACGGTATTTAATCAAAATATTGAATTTTTCAATCTTTGCTTTGAAGCATTTGCAGATATCAATGCTTCATTTGTTGTATCAATCGGTCATGATAATCAACTTGAAGATTTCAATGCGATACCATCTAATTTTACTGTTGAACATGTTGTGCCACAAACAGAATTATTGCAACATACGACACTATTTTTAACACATGCTGGTATGAATAGTACAAATGAAGCAATGTTGATGGAAGTACCTATGTTAGCTTTTCCACAAAGCGCGGATCAACCTGTTGTGGCTCGCCAAATCGAAAAACTACTTGTTGGTCGTCAGTTACAACTAGAAAATATAACGTCTCATGATTTAAAACAAATCGTCTTAAACATGCTAGATGAAATACCAAGCTATCAGCGTAATATCAGAAAAGTTAAATCTATACAATCTAGTAATAAAACAGGTTATCAGCTAGCAGTCGATCACATTCTAAACTTTCGTAATCAATATGTAACACATTCAACGATATAAATAAAAACACCTTGTAAAGATGTCCATCTCAGGCTACATCAACAAGGTGTTTCTTTCATATCAACATTTTATTATTTTACATTTATAAATCCGTTAACATAGGTAAACGGCTTACCATAATGATTTTAATAAGTTTGTTTGATTACGGTCTGGTCCTACAGAGAAGATTGAAATTTGAACGTCACACAACTCAGAAATACGTTCTAAGTATCTACGTGCATTGTCTGGTAACTCATCTAATGAGCGACAACTTGTAACATCTTCAGTCCAACCTGGTAACGTTTCAAAAATCGGTTTACAACGCTGTAAGTCATTTAAGTTCGCTGGATATTCAGTAATTTCTTTACCGTCTAATTCATAAGCTGTACAAATCTTCACTTCTTTTAGACCTGTTAATACATCGATAGAGTTGATTGATAAATCGGTAATACCACTCGCACGACGAGAGTGACGTAATACAACTGAGTCGAACCAACCTACACGACGTGGACGGCCTGTAGTTGTACCGTATTCACGGCCAACTTCACGGATGTGGTGTCCATCATCATCAAATAGTTCTGTTGGGAATGGGCCATCACCGACACGTGATGTATAAGCTTTACATACGCCAATAACTTTAGATACGTAAGTTGGACCAACGCCACCACCAACAGTTACGTTACCTGCAACTGGGTTACTTGACGTAACAAATGGATATGTTCCGTGGTCGATATCTAACATAACGCCTTGTGCACCTTCAAATAATACTTTTTCTTCAGCTACAAATGCATCATCCAATACTTTTGCAGTGTCCGTAACGAACTCTGCTAAACGTTGACCTGCTGCGTAATAAGTTTCAAAGATTTCTTCAAATGAAGGACATGCTTTATCAAACATACCTTTAAAATATGCTGATTTGTATTCAATATTTTCTTTTAATAATTTTTCAAACGTTTCTTTGTCTAATAAATCTGCTACACGGATACCGATACGTTGTGCTTTATCTACATAAGCAGGACCGATACCTTTTTTCGTAGTACCAATTTTATTATCTCCACGGCGTTCTTCTTCATATTCATCTTGTTTTATGTGATAAGGTAAAATAACTTGAGCACGATTTGAAATACGTAAATTATCTGTAGAAATACCTCTTTCATTTAAACCGTCTAACTCTTTCAATAATGCGACTGGATCTATAACTACACCATTTCCAATAACTGCTAGTTTTTCTTTATAGAAAATACCAGATGGTACTAAGTGCAATTTATATGTTTCGCCACCAAATTTAATTGTATGACCTGCATTGTTACCACCTGAAAAACGTGCAATAACATCTGCTTGTTCTGCTAAAAAGTCTGTGATTTTACCTTTACCTTCGTCTCCCCATTGTGTCCCAACAACTACGATTGATGACATATGAGCACCTCCAAGTTTTTCTCAATTAACCATTAAGTATTCTACCAATACCACACTAATAATGCAAACAAAAATCGAACATTGATTTTTTACATTTTTTCAAATTTTGTTGAGTGTACAAAAAAGCTATTGCACACCTTAAACATAGTGTCATCAAGGTTTTCAAACCGATATCCACTTTTTCACAACACATACTTCATCAAAAACGAAAGAACTAAAAACAAACAAAAACCGTACAATTAATAAAAGTATTTAAAAATCGTACGGAAAAATAAATTTTATTCTTTTTTCTTAACCCATGTCTGCATGTGCATAATCAATATCTGTAAATTTGTTATACTGCTTCATAAAATGTAATTTAACAGTCCCTGTTGGGCCATTACGTTGCTTCGCTATTATAATTTCAATCTCACCATTATCATCATTTGTTTGTGGTTCAAAGTTCGTATCTCCATCATCATCGTCTTCATCTTCGCCACGATTATAGTAATCATCACGATATAAGAATGCGACGATGTCAGCATCTTGTTCAATTGATCCTGATTCACGAATATCACTCATCATTGGCCGTTTATCTTGACGTTGCTCTACGCCACGTGATAACTGACTTAATGCTATAACCGGACATTCCATTTCTCTGGCAATCGCCTTTAATGTACGAGAAATCTCTGATACTTCTTGTTGTCGGTTATCTGAGAATCTCGAACCACTACCTGAGATTAATTGCAGATAGTCAATGACTACCATGTCTAAACCGTGTTCTTGTTTTAAACGACGGCATTTTGAACGAATATCTGTAATTCTAATACCTGGTGTATCATCAATAAATATCTTTGTTCTAGATAATTTACCTACTGCTATAGTAAAGCGATTCCAGTCTTCTTCCGTCATCATACCCGTTCTCAAACGGTTAGAATCTACGTTGCCAGAGCTACAAATCATACGTGTTGCTAATTGATCTGCACCCATTTCCAGTGAAAATATACCTACTGAGAAATGGTCTTCATGTGTAGCAACTTTTTGCGCAATATTAAGTGCGAAGGCAGTCTTACCTACTGACGGTCTGGCAGCCAGAATAATTAAATCGTTACGGTTAAAGCCCGCAGTCATCTGGTCTAAATCTCGATAACCAGTTGGAATACCAGGCGTTTGACCACTATTTTGATCAAGTAATTCTGCATTCTCATACACTTCTCCAAGCACATCTCTAATATCTTTGAATCCATCGCTTTCACGTGTAGATGACAATTCTAATATTCGACGTTCTGCATCGTTCAAGATTGTATCTAATTCTAATTCATCGTTATAACCATCGTTAGCAATGCTATCAGCAGTTTGTATCAACTTACGTTTTGTTGCATGCTTAAATACGATATCTGTATAATATTGAATATTTCGAGTTGTCGGTACATTACTAGATAATTCTGCTAGATATTGTGGGCCACCCGCTTCATTTAGTCGTCCTTCATGTGACAGTTGATCCATAATTGTAACCACGTCAATATCTTTATTATCTTCGTTGAGGTTCATCATGGCTCTAAAGATGTGTTGATGCGCGCCTCTATAAAAGGACTCAGGAAGTAAGACTTCCTGAGTTCTGTTTATCAATTCCGGATCTATGATAATGGCACCTAAGACAGATTGTTCAGCCTCATTACTGTGGGGCATTTGATTTTGTTCATACATTCCATCCATTATGATTACACCTCATATCTCAATCCGTTTTTATTGTTCAACTGTGTGTACACGAATTGTACCTTCTACTTCTTTATCTAATTTAACTGGTACATTTGTGTAACCCAAGGCATGTATACCGTTTGGTAAATCCATTTTACGCTTGTCAATTTTAATATCGTGTTGTTGTTGTAGTGCTTGAGCGATTTGTTTAGTACTTACTGAACCAAATAATTTTCCCGCATCGCCTGTTTTAGCAGATACTTCAACTTCAATTTGACTCAATGTTTCTTTTAATTTTTTAGCATCTTCAATTTCTTGTTGGCGTTCCGCTTCTGCAGCTTCATTTTTCTTTTCAAGTTGTTTTAAATTACCTGGTGTAGCTTCTACTGCATAATTTTTCTTCAATAAGAAGTTGTTGGCATAGCCTACTGGTACATCCTTAACTTCGCCTTTTTTACCTTTACCTTTAACGTCTTGTGTGAATATTACTTTCATGAATTTTCACTCCTACTCATTTGTTCTGTTATAGCTTGTTGTAATTGTTCGATTGCTTCATCAACAGTGACATCTTTTAATTGTGTAGCTGCATTAGTTAAATGGCCACCGCCACCAAGTGCTTCCATTGTCAGCTGAACATTAACTGCACCGAGTGAGCGGGCAGACATACCGACTAAATTATCTTCTCTTCTAGCAACTACATACGAAGCTTCTACACCATCTAAACTTAACAGTTCATCCGCTGCTTGTGCAACTGTTACAGGATGATAGATTTTTTCATTCGAACCATGTGCAATTGCGACACCGTTGTCTTGTAGTTTCACTGTTTGGATTAATTCAGTACGATTAATGTACGTATCTAAGTCATCTTTCAAGAAGTGCTGCGTTAATATTGTATCTGCACCATGTGCACGTAAATAACTTGCCGCATCAAATGTTCTTGAACCTGTACGCAATGTGAAATTACGTGTATCTACAATAATACCCGCAAACATAATTGTCGACTCTAAACGTGTTAATCGTTGTTCTGTTGGTTGATATTCTAGCAATTCAGTCACTAGTTCTGCAGTTGAACTTGCATATGGTTCCATATAAACCAATAGTGGACTAGAGATAAAGCTTTCACCACGTCTATGATGATCAATCACAACTTTACGATTAGCTTTGTTTAATATGTTTTCGTCAATAACCATTTCTGGTTTATGTGTATCTACAACTACTAAAGTTGTCTTAGACGTCATGACGTCCCATGCTTCGTCAGATGTAATAAAACGCTCTTTTAGTTCAGGCTTTTCATCGACTGCATTCATCACACGACGTAACGTCGGATCTATATCTGAATCATTCAACACAATGTAAGCATCCAAATTGTTCATCATAGCGAATCGTGAGACACCAATCGCTGCACCAATAGCATCTAAGTCAGGACGCGTATGTCCCATAATGATGACTTTGTCTCCTTCCATTAATATATCTTTTAGTGCGTGAGAAATCACACGTGCTCTAACACGTGTACGTTTCTCCATAGGGTCAGTCTTACCACCATAAAAACGCACATTTCCGTTCATATGCTTAATCGCAACTTGGTCGCCACCACGACCTAATGCTAAATCAAGTCCAGATTGAGATAATTCACCTAAATCGATTAAATTCTCTGAGCCTTCACCTACACCAATACTTAATGTCAATTGCGCACGGTAACCCACACTTTTTTCACGTAATTGACTCAGTATACTAAAATTAGATGCTTCAATTTCATTTAAAATACGTTGGTTTAAATAGGCAACAAATTGGTCTGAACTATAACGCTTGAAATAAATGTTATATTCAGTTGCCCATCTACTGATTACACGCGTGACCATAGAGTTAATCTCTGAACGTTGCGTATCATTCATATTTTGTGTGATCTCATCATAGTTATCTAAAAATAGTGTTGCAATAATTGGTTTAGATGCTTCATATAATTCTTGTGTATGTATTTCTTCTGTTATATCGAAGAAATACAATACATGTTCTTTTTCTGAATATCTCACGCGATAGTGATATTCATTTTCTTGAATTTCCACTTCTTGTGTTTTTTCTAACTGTTTTAATATATTAGGATATACCTCATTGACTGGATCAGAAATTACATTTCGATCTAGACGATCCGACATAAATTGGTTCATCCACTCTATGTTTTCGTTTTCATCTAAGATAATCATCCCAATAGGTAATCTTTTAATAGCAGTATTACTGCTTGCTGAGATTTTTCCACTCAGATTATCTACATAGTTATCCAATTTTTGTAAAGCTTGTCTTACCATTAGTACTGTCCCTACGATTATGATGAGTAATACAACAGTAGCTATACCTGCAATCAATTGATTAAAAATAAACCAAACGACGACAAGCGCTATTGCTGTGAGCACCATAATAATAAATGGTAAAATCAACGCTTTTTTAGTGGATTGACGGTTCATTTTTCCACCTCAAATCATTTTTTAATGATACGTTTTAAATTGATACATAAATCTACAAATCCCAGGAGACTCACAATATGTGTTAATGGCATTAAAATTGTCCCTATTACCATTAATATCACTGTAAGTGCTGGCGGCATTGATTTCGCTTTTCCGAAAAAGTGAATCACACTTAACCCCTGAATGTACATACATAATGATAACACAATTTCAAAGTTTAAGACGATCGTTTGAAACGCACTTGGTTGCGTTGAAAACATAACACAAATTAATACAATAATATACATCCATAAGACAGAACGCTTCATTTGCCAAGCATATAATGGTTTGAATATGGGTGTAGCGATTTTGAATTTACGCAAGATTGGAAAAGTGATAATTAAATTGATTAATATAAGTAGAAATACGCCAATGATTATATAACTTGGTAGTTGTACTGCTGATTGGCGGAAAGCCTCTTCAAACATTTGTTTATAATCTGCGTTGACTGAAGCGCTGGAAATTATGTGATACATCTGTTCTTTAATCGGTTTGATTAATGAAGCAGCACTCGATATTTTTTTTGATGCTTGTAACACCATAAATGCAATTAATGCAATAATACTAATAAAAGTCGTTGTTATATATAGTATACGTTCTTTTGATGTTCGTTCTTTTAATAATTGACCCACTACAAAACTTACTACGAACAAGAGGATCATGATACTTAACACGAATATATTACCTAATAACGTAGTTAGCACAACTGTAATGACTGCCGTTAAGCCAAAAGATTCTACAGATTTATGCCATAAAATAATACCTGGAATTGTTGCAAATAAACTCAACACGAGTCCAAGTATCGGTAATATATGTAAAGCTAAAGCAACTATAATTAACGTAATTACACTAAGTATAGTGGCTTTAGTATGTATTTTAGAAAACAAATTCGCCACTCCTATACAATTTTTGTCTATGTTTATTATTTTAACCTCTTTAAAACTTTTATACAATTATTGACAATTCTTTTTGTCAGAAGTTCAATATCGGGGCCAATATCTGAAAACGAACGCCTTTTTAAATTGCATTTCCGTCGTTGATTCCAACTTCAAATTTCATATTTTGCTCGCTATAAAAAAAGAAGACATCATAGGAAAAAAGTTATTTTAACTTTCATAAAGGATAAAATAACTATCCTAGACGTCTTATCATACAAAATAAACTAAAATAAATCATATCGTTATTTTCTTTTGAACTTAGAAACTTTTAAAAAATGATATAAATTAGGTGCCCAATCATTAAAGTTCAATAAGAAACCATCATGTCCTACATTATCTGGCACAAAGCAATGCTTGTGATATTTAAATCGCGCACCTGTGGCATATACTAAATCGTCTGGATATAACAAATCATCCGTAAAGCCCATAGTCATAACCTTAGTATCCAGACGTCCAAACACTTCATCTACATCAGTACGATCTCTATCTATATCGTGGCTATCTAAGACGTCTAGCAGGCTTAAATAACTCAATGGGTCAAAATGCTTTTTAAACTTGTTCCCCTGATGTTTCTGGTAGTTTACAACTTGATCAGGTGTAAATCGTCTATCATAACTTTTGGAGGAGCGATACGTTAAGAAACCAAGCTGCCTTGCTATGCTCATACCTTCACCATGATCTAATCGAATCGCCTGTCTCGCAATTTCATTAAATGCACGACTATATGAGGAAGTCTTATCAGTCGCAGCTAAAATTACTGCTTTATCTACTTCAAATTTATGATTATACAATAATTCCAGCGCTTGCATACCTCCTAAAGACCCACCGATTAAAATACTAATTCGATCAAACCCTAATGTTTGAATACCTAATTCGATTGCATTGACAATATCACGCAATGTTAAATGCTTAGGAAAATCAGCATCTGTAAATGGCGAACTGGAACCATACGGACTACCGATCACGTTAAATGTTAAAAATTGATAATCATGTATAGGCATGTATCCCCCATCTATAATCTCTCTCCACCAACCAGGATTGTCATCCGTACCATAGGTCAAATGATTACCAGTCAGTGCATGGCATACAAGCACAAGTGGCTGTCCTTCATATCCTACATGTTCATAACGTAATTTTAAATTTAAAATCGTTTCACCTGATTCAGTTGTAAATGGTCCCAATTCTAATGTATCAACCGTATAATTTGTCATCATTTACCTCCTACTTAGTAAAAAAACTTCTCACCTATTTATAATAAGTAAGAAGTTACAATACTTATTATTCGAGCGAATCGTTGGTATTAGCACCGTGCTTATTAAAGTCGGTTGCTGAAGCTTCATTGGGCCAAATCCCTCTGCTTCTCGAAATAAGATTTAATTTTAATTGTAAAAAGCTATGCATAAATCAAATATCCATTTTAACAAGTATTTCATTAAAATTATCAAAATTTTCTAATTATTGCTATTCTAACGGATAATGTGAGCCACTTCAATAATATATTTAAAATATCCATCTTAAAATTGCCATTATTAAAATACCACTGACAATCGTAATCGTTAAACTCCGTGTAATAATGGCAATGATTATTGTTGGAAGCATCGTCACTAAAAACGGTAAATTAACACTATACACCATTGAACCTTCATGTTGTTCTAGGACGCCGTCTACAATCAATGCAGTAAATAATGTGATGGGAATGAAAGAAAGCCACTTTACGACTGTCTCAGATAGTTTGATTTTTGTAATTAATATAAAAGGTATAATACGTGTCAACCACGTTACCACACCGCATAAAACAATAATTAATAACATATGTAAAGTCGTTGTCATTTATCGATCACCACCCCTAATCCCGCAGTAATTGTCGACGCTATGATGATTGCTACGTATGAAGACATAAAGAAACTTAAAATAAGCATTAACAAAATTACACAAACAATTAATACTAAATATGTTTTAACTTGTGACTGCTTAATAGCATCGAATTGCGAAACAGCTAGGAATATAAACATTGCAGTAATAGCAAAATCTAACCCAAATGCATCGGGATTCGTTATGTACTTACCAAAAATAGCACCAACAACACTTGCAAATGTCCAAAATAAATATGCAGTGATATTTAATCCATGTAGCCAACGATCATTGATTTTTTCACCTTTTAGATGTGGTGTAATAGCGACACCAAATGTTTCATCTGTAATCAGAGAAGACATGGCTATACGATTCCAAAACCCATATCCTTTATAACTTGGTGCTAAGGTCATACTTAATAAAAACATCCTAGAATTCACAATAAATGTCGTTAAGACAATTGCAGAAATTGGAGTTCCAGCAATGACTAATGCACAAATAATGAATTGTGCTGCGCCTGCATAAATAAGTAAACATAATAAAATAATTTCAATTAAATTGAAACCTGAAGCCACTGCAACAATACCAAAGGAAAGACCAACACCAGCATAACCTAACAAAGTCGGTACACATTCTTTTACACCTTGCTTAAAAGTTAGATGTGTTGTCATCATGCCACCTCCCAAACATTTTATAAAAATAATAGAACTAGTTTAATACAAAGCAAAAGACATATTCAATATCTTTAGACTGAGGTATGTATGACCTAAGACTTACCGGCGTCTAAAAACCTTATTAAATTGGCATTTTATATTTCAGAATATTGTGTTATTATTTTAGACTCACCCCTTATCATTTGAATAAAATAAGTCATTTTACAAATTTAAAAAACTGAAAACTGAGATATTTAACACCTCCCCTCCCCTTTCTTTACTTTAAAAATATTAAGCCATTTAATAGATTAAAAGCCTTATAATTCATTATTCGTATAAAATGAGAGGTTGAGACATTCATTTATCTCAACCTCTACTTGCACTTCAGTATTAACTTGTAACCACTATTTTGAAAGTTTAATATTTAAACTATCTCAAATATCGCTGATGAATTCATTTAAACGAATTCTATTTTTCTTTAACTGGGTGTATCACTGTTTTACCACCCATATATGGTACTAACGCATCTGGAATAGTGACTGAACCATCTTCATTTTGATAGTTTTCTACGATTGCAGCAAATGTACGACCTACTGCTAAACCACTTCCATTCAATGTGTGCACTAATTCTGGTTTTGCTGTTTTCTCACGTTTAAAACGAATATTAGAACGACGTGCTTGGAAATCAGTAATATTTGAACAAGAGCTGATTTCTTTGTACTCATTATAGCTTGGTAACCATACTTCTAAGTCATACGTTTTGCTTGAGCCAAAGCCTATGTCACCTGTACATAAAATAACTCTACGATACGGTAAGCCTAACTCTTCTAAAATTGCTTCTGCATGTTCTGTCATTTCCTCTAACGCTTGCCAAGAATCTTCTGGTTTTTCAAAACGTACCATCTCTACTTTATCGAATTGATGTAATCGGATTAATCCTCTTGTATCTCTACCAGCTGAGCCCGCTTCACTACGATAACACGCTGATTGCGCAGTAAATTTAGCAGGTAAGACATCCGGACCAATAATTTCATTGCGATAATAATTTGTTAATGGTACTTCTGCTGTTGGAATTGTATATAATCCTTCTTTTTCAATTTTGAATAAATCTTCTTCAAATTTTGGTAATTGGCCAGTACCATACATTGAATCAGCATTTACTAATTGTGGTACCATCATTTCTGTGTAACCATGTTGCGTCGTATGTTTTGTAACCATATAATTCATTAATGCTCTTTCCAACTGTGCACCTTCGCCAGTTAAGAACACGAATCTTGCTCCTGCGACTTTTGCGCCTCGTTCAAAATTAGCCATTTGCAATGACTCTACTAGATCCCAATGTGCTTTTTCATCAAAATCAAATTCCCTTGGTGTGCCCCAACGCTTTAATTCGACATTATCTTCATCAGAATCGCCTTCAGGTACATCA
Organism: Staphylococcus sp. GDY8P67P; assembly: GCF_017892545.1. NCBI lineage: Bacteria > Bacillati > Bacillota > Bacilli > Caryophanales > Staphylococcaceae > Staphylococcus > Staphylococcus sp. GDY8P67P. Next base: position 240,021 of record NZ_JAESLH010000029.1, on the reverse strand, counting down.
TCATGAATTGTATTTGGAATGCGAGATAATAAGTCTTCTAATTCTTTATCCACATCATTTAAATCATTGTCTAACAATTTGATGTCATCACCTAATTTTCTCATTTCTGCGATTACATCATCTGCATTTTCTTTATTCCGTTTTTTTTCAGCAATTTCACCGCTTACTTTGTTACGTTCAGCTTTCATTTCCTCAGCTTTACGAATTAATTCACGGCGTTTGTCATCAAGTGATAATACATCATCTACTACTTTTGTATCCATACCACGTTTTGCAACTTTGTCTTTTAAAAACTCTGGGTCATTACGAAATAGTTTAATGTCTAACATGTCCCTTTCCATCCTTTCAATTTCTATTTTTTTAAGAATAGAACACAAAAAAGACCACATCCCTGTACAAGGGACGTGGTCTTTACGCGTTGCCACCCTATTTAACAGTCAAAAGAGACTGCACTTTCACCAAAATAACGGTTAAACCCGGTTGTTCTCATATAGTAGGTAGATTCACATTGACCCTGATTACTTGTTCTCACTAACCACAAGCTCTCTGAAACCAGAAGTGCAACACTACTTATCCTACGAACAATAGCTTTATTTACTTGATTTCAATATAGCAAATAACCTATTACTTTTCAAGGCCAAGATTATGCAATCGCTGAATGTTCATTAAAAATTCACTCAACTTAATTAGTATAAGCTTGATCTAATAAATACTGTGAAACAGCTTCTATATCTTTATGAAATTGGCGATCTTCAGTGATAGATGGTACAACTTTTCGTAAAGCTTGATATTTTTCATAAGTTTTAGGTGATAATTTTTCGACATCTTTATATTCTACCGCTTGAAGTGCGATAATTGCTTCTATTGCTAACACACGACGTGCATTTTCAATCATTTGGTAGCCATGGCGTGAAGCAATTGTCCCCATAGAAACATGGTCTTCTTGATTAGCTGATGATGGAATAGAATCCACACTAGCAGGGTGTGCGAGTGTTTTATTTTCCGAAACAAGACTTGCAGCTGCATATTGCATAATCATCGCGCCACTCTGTAAACCCGGTTGAGGGCTTAAAAATGCTGGCAAACCATTGTTTAATTGTGGATTTACTAATCTCTCTAGACGTCTTTCCGAAACATTAGCTAATTCACTTACCCCTAACTTTAAGAAATCTAATGCAAATGCAATCGGTTGGCCATGGAAATTCCCTCCAGAAATAACCAATGTTTCATCATCTTCATCAAATATTAATGGATTGTCGTTCGCCGCATTCATTTCAAATTCAAGTTTTTCTTTTACATAATTAAACACCTGGAAGCTTGCGCCATGTATTTGTGGAATACAGCGTAATGTATAAGCATCTTGAACGCGAATTTCTCCTTGTGTCGTTGTTAATTTAGAACCTTCGAGCCAGTCTAACATGCGTGAAGCAACATCTATCTGTTCTGGAAAATTTCGAGCGTGATGCACTTTTTCATGATATGCATCCGTAATGCCATTTAAAGCTTGATGTGTTAATGCAGCAATCCACTCTGCTTGGTAACCAATATCTTCCGCTTCTATATAATTAATTACACCTTGTGCAGTCATAGCTTGCGTACCATTAATTAAAGCTAGACCTTCTTTAGCCTGTAAGCTCAAAGGTTCACGATTTAATAAATTTAAGACATACCGACTGTCTTCTTCTTCACCTTTATAATAGACATTACCTTCTCCAATCAACGCCAAAGCTAAATGTGAAAGTGGTGCTAAGTCACCCGATGCACCAAGAGACCCTTGTTGTGGAATAACTGGAATAATTCTGTTGTTAATAAAATATATGATTTGATCTACTAAATCAATTGTCACACCAGAATGACCTTTTAACAATGTGTTTAGACGTAAAACCATCATCACTAACGCGACATCTTGTGAAAAAGGTTTCCCGATACCACATGCATGTGAACGAATTAAATTGACTTGTAATTGATTGTATTCTCCCTCATCAATACGTACATCACTGAATAAGCCAAATCCAGTCGTTATACCATAAATTGTTTCTTTATCATCTATAATCTTTTCTACTGTTACACGGCTCTGTTTTACACGTTCATAAGCATCCTCTGTTACTTTTACATCATCACTTTGATATAAAAAATCTTTAATTGCATTTATTGTTAAATTTTCACCATTAAGCTGTAATGTCATTTCCCCATCTCCTTACTTCTGATGATTTTCAATTAATTAGAGTATACGCTTCCATATTTTTAAGAACAATAGGTTCATCCATATCCGTAACATGGTATTAAATTAGTATTTTACTAAGATAAAGATGGCAAATTTATTATTTCTAAAAATAAACAAATTCTTAATGCTTTTACCTATTGACTAAAATGCAAACCAGGTATAATATTTTCTATTGTATTTAAAAAATAAATTAAAAATAGCAACAGAGAAAAGCTTTCATAATGCTTATAAACACACAATTTTTCTCAGAAAGCACAAAATTACAAATCAACAATATAATGATCAAATATACAAATTAAAAGTTGAAATAACTAATAGAATTAAAGGGGGTTTCAATGTTGGAAACAATTTCATCAGTAAGCATTCCAAAACGTAAAGATGAAACGCATAAAGGTGATTATGGCAAAATTCTTTTAATTGGAGGAAATGCGAATCTAGGTGGGGCAATCATGCTTGCTGCACGCGCTTGTGTCTATAGTGGTAGTGGCTTAATTACAGTAGCTACACATCCAACAAATCATGCAGCACTACACTCACGTTGCCCTGAAGCAATGGTGATTGATATCAACGATACTAAAATGCTCACTAAAATGATTGAAAATACAGATTGTATCTTAATTGGTCCTGGATTAGGATGTGATTTCAAAGGAAATAATGCTATCACGTTCTTATTACAAAACATTCAACCACATCAAACGCTTATAGTGGATGGAGATGCTATTACTATATTTAGTAAATTAAAACCAGATATTCCAACTTGCAATGTTATTTTCACACCACATCAAAAAGAGTGGGAACGCTTAAGTGGGATCGCAATAGAAGAACAAACATATGAACGTAATCGCGAAGCTGCTGATAGAATTGGGGCAACAATTGTATTAAAAATGCATGGCACTGAAATCTATTTCAAAGATGAGGATTACAAACTGCCAATCGGCACGCCTGCGATGGCAACAGGTGGCATGGGGGATACACTTGCTGGTATGATTACAAGTTTTGTAGGTCAATTCGACGACACGAAAGAAGCGGTTACGAGTGCCACTTATACACATAGTTATATCGGTGAAGAACTATCAAACAAAATGTATGTAGTCCCACCTTCCCATTTAATTAGTGAAATCCCATATGCTATGAAAGCATTGGAAAGTTAAATCAACATCGGTGATAAAAATTTTTAAAACCAAAATAAAATGTATCTGAGACATAAAATGCTTAGACAAATGAAAAGGCAATTTCTATTGAAATCATATAGAAATTGCCTTTTTCAATTGGGGTGATATGATGTTGCACTACGTGATGTTTAAATGCATCGAATACATTTTCAGGGATTGTTTCAACGATTTCATTCACATATCGTGACATATCATTTGTGGGATACTGATCTTAAGTTTCTATTGGTAGTATATGTTGAGTCAAGTTATCATCTTTATATATATGCCTCTCGTTAATTTAATAGTGCTGATTAAATTATACGTAAAGGCTTTTTGGAATAACAAAATATAAATTGTACCGATTTTGTAATGTGCTGACACCCGAGGGAATCTTATGAGTGAGAGACTATAGGCTCGCACCATGCCCTAGGCAAGCATGTACAGTCAATCGTCAGACTTTAAATATAAAGAGGGTCAATCCATATTAAGGATTGACCCTCTTATATTTTGAGAATGGGAATTTATGTCCCAAACTCACTTGTGTATTTAAATGTTTCAATTTTGAATACAGCTATTGATTACTGCTAAAAATTGAGATTATTCGTCGTCTTCGTTTTCAGTTTCTTCATTATCACTATTATCAATATCTTCATTGATACGGTCCATAAAGTCTTTTCTCACTTCTTGACGACCATCTTCATCTGAATCTTCTTCAACTTCGGTATGCACAATGCCTTCTGATAGTTCATCTGATACTACAGATTCTGATTGTTGATTGTCACTTGTAGCGCCTTCAATTTGTTCATTATCTGCTTCTTGTAGTTCAATTTCTTCAGCTTCTTTTTCTTCTTCATCTACTTTAGCAACAGTAGAAACAAATTGATCATCGTTTAATTTAATCAATCTCACACCTTGAGCTGCACGTCCATTTTGTGAAATATCTTCAACGCCTATGCGGATAATTACACCGGCATTTGTAACAATCATCAAGTCTTCTTTACCTTCAACGGATGTGATACATACCACTTGACCGTTACGTTCTGTAATCGTAGCAGTCTTAATACCTTTACCACCACGGTTAGATAAACGATATTCGCTAACTGGCGTACGCTTACCGTAACCATTTTCAGTCACAACTAGAATTTCATCATCTGTTTCTGCTTTAGTAACATCTAATCCGACGACTTTGTCGCCTTCTCTTAATGTAATACCTTTAACACCGGCAGCTGTACGACCTAAAGGACGTAGTGCCGACTCATTAAAGCGGATTAAAGAACCGTGAGCTGTACCGATTAATATATCATCTTCACCATCTGTTAAACGCACAGCTATCAATTCGTCATCTTCTTTGAAACCAATCGCAATCTTACCATTTTTGTTAATATGTGAGAAGTTACGTAATGCTGAACGTTTAACGATACCATTTAACGTTGCAAATACTAAGTAATCTTCTTCGCTTTCTAAATCTTTGACGGCGATCATTGTACTAATTGTTTCATCATTATCTAGTTCAATCGCATTGACTACTGGTATACCTTTAGACTGACGGGAGAGTTCCGGCACTTCATATCCTTTAAGTTTATACACTCTACCTTTATTCGTGAAGAATAAGACATGATCATGCGTACTCAACGTAACAAGTTGACTTACAAAATCTTCTTCTAAGGTCTGCATACCTTGTACACCACGACCACCACGATGTTGCGCTCTATATGTTGAAACGGGGAGGCGTTTAATATAGTTATTGTGACTTAATGTAATGACGATTTGTTCTTCTGGTATTAGGTCTTCGTCTTCAATGTGGTCGAGACCGCCCATTTGAATTTCTGTTTTACGTTCGTCTCCATAGCGTTCACGAACATCAATTAACTCATCACGAACAAGTTGTAATAGTTTTTCTTCGTCTGCAAGAATCGCTTTTAATTCTTCTATATATGCAATTAATTCATTATATTCAGATTCAATTTTATCTCTTTCTAAACCTGTTAAACGTCTTAATCGCATATCAAGGATGGCTTGCGCTTGTCGTTCAGTAAGTTTAAATTGTTCTTGCAAGCTTGCCATTGCAACTTTATCTGTTTCAGATTCACGAATCACACGAATAATTTCATCAATGTGGTCTAGTGCGATTCTTAATCCTTCTAAAATATGTGCACGGTCTTGTGCCTTTTTCAAGTTGTATTCCGTTCTTCTTCTTACGACTATCTTTTGATGTTCAAGATATTCAACTAATGCTTCTTTGAGGTTGATCAATCTCGGTCTACCATCAACTAAAGCAATCATATTAACACCAAATGATGTTTGTAATGGTGTTTGTTTATATAAGTTATTTAATACAACACTAGCGTTGGCATCTTTACGTATATCAATCACAACACGTACACCAGTACGTAAACTTGTTTCGTCACGTAAATCTGTAATGCCGTCAATTTTTTTATCACGTGCCAATTCGGCAATTTTTTCAATCATGCGTGCTTTATTTACTTGATACGGAACCTCAGTAACAACAATACGTTGACGACCGCCGCCACGTTCTTCAATTTCAGCTCTTGCTCTCATTTGAACTGAACCGCGTCCAGTTTCAAATGCACGGCGTATGCCACTTCTACCAAGAATAATCCCTGCTGTAGGGAAGTCTGGCCCTTGGACATCTTCCATTAATTCTGAAATCGTAATGTCTGGATTATGACTTAAACTTAATACACCATTAATCACTTCAGTCAAGTTATGTGGCGGTATATTAGTAGCCATACCTACTGCGATACCTGATGCACCATTTACGAGTAAATTTGGAAATCTTGATGGTAAGACTGCCGGCTCTCTTTCATTGCCGTCATAGTTATCAACAAAATCAATCGTATCTTTGTTAATATCTCTCAACATTTCGAGTGTGATTTTAGACATACGCGCTTCTGTATAACGCATCGCCGCTGCTCCATCACCATCCATAGAACCAAAGTTACCTTGGCCATCAATTAAAGGATATCGATAGCTGAAGTCCTGCGCCATTCTAACCATAGCTTCGTAAATCGAGTAGTCACCGTGAGGGTGATATTTACCCATAACGTCCCCAACAATACGCGCAGATTTCTTATATGATTTATCAGGTGTCATGCCTTGTTCGTGTAAGCCGTATAATATACGTCGATGTACTGGTTTTAAACCATCTCTAACATCTGGTAGCGCACGTGAAACGATAACGCTCATCGCATAATCTAGGAACGATTCACGCATCTCATTCGTTATATTTCGTTCATTTATTCTTGATTCAGGTAATTCAGCCATCAAGATATCCTCCTTCAAAAATTCAGTTCATTGTCTTAGAAATCTAAGTTTGCATAGACTGCATTATCTTCAATAAACTGTCTACGGTTCTCAACAACATCGCCCATTAACATTTCAAAAACTTGGTCAGCTTCAATCGCATCCTCCAATGATACTTGTAACATAGCTCTATTTTCAGGATTCATAGTAGTTTCCCATAATTGGTCAGCATTCATTTCACCAAGACCTTTGTAACGTGCAATAGACCATTTTGGACTTGGATCTAATTGAGCTTTAAGTTTTTCTAGTTCACGTTCGTTAAACACATAGTATTTCTGTTTACCTTGTGTCAACTTGAATAATGGTGGCTGTGCAATATAAACATAGCCCGCTTCAATTAACGGTCTCATAAAACGATAGAAGAATGTTAATAATAATGTTCTAATATGTGCACCATCAACATCGGCATCTGTCATAAGGATAATCTTGTGATAGCGTGCCTTACTTAAATCAAATTCTCCACCAATACCAGTACCAAAAGCAGTAATCATAGAACGTATTTCATTATTATTTAAAATTCTATCTAAACGTGCTTTTTCAACGTTCAATATCTTACCACGTAAAGGTAAGATGGCTTGCGTTTCTGAGTCACGTCCAGATTTTGTAGACCCCCCGGCAGAGTCACCTTCGACGATGAAAATTTCACTACGAGAAGGGTCTTTACTAGAACAATCAGCCAGTTTTCCTGGTAAACTAGAAACTTCTAATGCGGATTTACGACGTGTCACTTCACGCGCTTTTTTAGCTGCAAGACGTGCTTGTGAAGCCATAATTCCTTTTTCTACGATTGTTCGACCTACTTGTGGATTTTCATATAAAAAGCGTTCAAATAACTCAGAGAATATACGATCAACAACTTGACGTACTTCGGAATTACCTAATTTCGTTTTAGTTTGTCCTTCGAATTGTGGATCACCATGTTTGATTGAAACAATAGCTGTTAAACCTTCACGTGTATCTTCACCTGAAAGTCTTTCTTTATCTTCCTTCATAATTTTACTGTTAAGACCATAGCTATTTAACACACGTGAGAGCGCTCGTTTAAAGCCTTCTTCATGAGTCCCACCTTCATAAGTGTGTATATTATTTGCGTATGTTAAAAGATTCGTAGCATAACCTTTATTGTATTGAAGCGCTATTTCAACTTCAATATCATCTTTGGATTGATGTACATAAATCGGTTCTTCATGAATAGGTTCTTTATTTTCATTTAACATTTCAACGTAAGATTTTATACCACCTTCATAGTGATACGTATCTTCACGAACCTCTTCTTCTCTTTCATCTCTTAAAGTAATTGAAATACCTTTATTTAAAAATGCTAGTTCTCTGATACGTTGTTGCAATACTTCATAATTGTATGTTGTTGTTTCAGTGAATATCTCAGGATCAGCTTTAAAACGAATCGCAGTACCAGTAGAACCAGTACTCTCATTGGTTTTACCAATGATTTTCAAATCAAACTGAGGGATACCTTTTTTGTATGCTTGGTGATATATATTTTCATCTTTATATACATATACTTCCAAATCTTCCGATAAAGCATTTACAACAGAAGACCCCACACCATGGAGACCACCAGAGACTTTATAACCGCCTCCACCGAATTTACCACCGGCATGTAGTACAGTTAGAATAACCTCAACGGCAGGACGTCCCATTTTCTCTTGTATACCAACAGGGATACCACGGCCGTTATCTGTTACTTTTATCCAATTATCTTCTTCAATAATAACTTCGATTTGGTCAGCATAACCAGCAAGTGCTTCGTCAATACTGTTATCAACAATTTCCCAAACTAAGTGATGCAGCCCTCTTTCTGAAGTTGAGCCTATATACATACCTGGTCTTTTACGAACCGCTTCTAGACCTTCTAATACCTGAATCTGACCAGCACCATAATCTTCCGTGTTGTTCACATCTGACAATGCTTCCACCTTCACTTTCCGTTACTTTATAATTTCGCCATTATTAATGCGATAAAGTTTAGCGTTTTTCATAATTTCATGATCAATGCCATCAACTGATGTTGTCGTCACAAATGTTTGTACTTTATGTTGAATTGTGCTCAATAAATGAGACTGACGTGAATCATCTAATTCACTTAACACATCATCTAGCAATAAAATGGGGTACTCGCCTACTTCAATATTCATCAGTTCAATTTCTGCAAGTTTGATTGATAACGCAGTCGTTCTTTGCTGTCCTTGCGAACCGTAAGTTTGAGCATCCATACCATTTACGTTGAAACCTAAATCATCTCTGTGAGGGCCAAACAAACAGACACCTCTATCTTTTTCACGCTCTTTGTTATCATCTAGTAAAGTTAAGACTTCCTCTAAGCGTTCCGTCTCACTTTTTTCTTCAGCATCTAATTTGATACTAGGAAGGTACTTTAATGACAGTGTTTCATTCTCATCCGTAATACCAGAATGAATAGGTTTGGCTAATGATTCTAGTTCTTTAATAAAATGTTCACGTCTTAATGTAACTTTGAGTGCATATGCTGCAAATTGTTGGTTTAAGACGTCAAGCATAGTGCTATCAGTCTTTTGACCATATTGCAATTGCTTCAAATAATTATTCTTTTGTTTTAAAATTCTTTGATATTGAGACAAATCGTTTAAGTAAACAGCTGAAATTTGTCCAAGTTCCATATCTATAAATCTACGTCTTATTTGAGGTGCCCCTTTGACAATGTTTAAATCTTCAGGTGCAAACAAGACAACGTTTAAGTGGCCTATATACTGTGTTAGCCTACTTTGTTCTAAGTGATTGATTTTAACCTGTTTACCCTTTTTAGTTATAAACATCGTTAAAGGCATTTCTCCATATCTATAACTGAGTTCACCCTCTATTTTAGCATAGTCTCGATCAAAACGTATGAGTTCTTTATCATTTGATGTTCTGTGACTTTTGGCTAATGCTAATGTATAAATAGATTCTAATAAATTAGTCTTCCCTTGCGCATTTTCACCAATCAATATATTGACTTCAGGGTGACAATTTAGGGTAATTGACTCATAGTTACGATAATTGTCTAGCTGGAGTGTCTTTAGTTTCATTCTTCACCTTGATGTATAATCAAAAATGAACCGACTTCTGGTATAACGATGTTATCTTGATGGTTTAATTTTTTACCACGACGTATTTCGCGCTCACCATTGATCATTACTTCAAAATCTTGCAGGAACCATTTCGCTTGACCACCAGATTCAATAATACCTTCTGTCTTTAGAAATTGCCCTAAAGTAATGTCTCCATCAACAATTACTTCTTCAACCAAATCAATCACTCCATTCCTTTTAAACTCATCTATATATTATACCTTTTTTCGAGAAAAATTTCATGCAAAATGCAGATGGAAAGCGTTTTCTTATGTATGATTTTTACTATTTTTGAAAATTATTTATAAAGGTACTTTTAACAATGTAATACTCATATATTATAACAAACTTTTATTCGTATTATTCTATTTCTTTTAAAAATATTCTAACTAAATAATTATTTATTAATGTTTTTAACTACGCAATACTTCATAAAAGTATTTTTATATAAAGCGAATGGCTAATATTGTGATTTTGAATTTTAAAGACTTTCTCAGCTTAATTATTAATTTTAGGTATCATAAGTCTAAAAAAGTTTAAGTTGCTTATATTTAAGCTCTAAGTAGCTTGTACGTATCTTTGAATATTTATTATTAATATATCTTTATCAATATACACGTTTCATTTTATGAAATTACTTCTAAAAAAAAGAGTGAGACAATGATTTAAATGTGACAGAGTTTAAGACAAGATAAAATTCTGACCTTTTCTACTTAAGTTGTCTCACTATGCTTTAAATATCCATATTATAAAAACCCGAGACATCAATTTGTCTCAGGTTCTATCTCTTTAAACAAAAGTTTAATATGTTCTGATTGGTAAAATTAATTGTGTAACTGAATCATCATCTTTTGGTTTTAAAATAAATGGTTTCATCGTACCAAAGAACTCAACTTCCACTTCATCGTTATCGATTGCTTTTAGTGCATCCATCATATACTTAGAGTTGAATGAAATTTTTAAATTGCCACCATCAACGTTATCCGCTTTTACTTCTTCTTTTACAGTACCGATTTCTGGTGATGTAGAGGATAATTCAACTAATTCATTACCTGTACTTAATTTAATAACATTGTTTCCACCTTCACGTGCTAATAGAGAGGCACGATCAATAGCATGATAGAAATCTCCGTTATCGATGCCTATTTTAATTTCATAGTTTTCTGGGAATAAACGTGAAGTATCTGGATAGTGACCTTCTAAGAGACGTGATATAAAGTTTATATTTCCGACTTTAAATAGCACTTGGTTTGAAGCAAAGAAAATATCGATATCTTCTTCACTATCTGACATAATTTTATTTAATTCTGCTAAAGCTTTACCTGGAATAATGACATTTTTATTTTCAGATTCATCTTCTAAAGCTACTTTTCGCACAGCTAAGCGGTGTGAGTCAGTCGCTGTGCATATTAATTCATTATCCTGTATAAGCCAGTTAACACCAGTGAGTACTGGACGTGTTTCTGAGGTGGACACTGCGAAATTTGTTTGTGCTATCACGTTTTTAAGGACTTTTACAGATAATTGAATCGCATCATCACGTGAAACTTGTGGTAATAAAGGATATTGATCTGGATCTAAACCACTTAAATTAAATTCTGAATGTCCAGAAGTTATTAAAGTTTGGAATTGTTCATTTGTTGATAATTTAACTTCTTTTCCTGGTAGTTTTTTAATAATATCTACAAAGAAACGACCAGGGAGTACAACTGAACCAGTTTCTGCAACTTCAATAATATCTTCTCCATCTACTTGTTTAGGAATTGTAATTTCTATTGAGATTTCTGAATCTGAACCAGTAAGTATGACTTCATTGTTTTTAACTTCAATTTTTATACCCGTTAGTATCGGTAATGTAGTTCTTGGGGAGATTGCTTTTAATGTGTCATTTAATTGATTTATAAAATAATCTCTTCTAATTGTAAATTCCATTTTTAAACTCCTTCCAGTCGTTTATATAATAATTATATAGGTTTTAAACCCGTAGTAATAGTAGTAGGGCTTGTGGATTAGGGGATAACTCAAATTAATACAATCATGTCATTGTTTGACGACTGTGGATAACTTGTGCACAGTGTGTACTACTTTTGCACATTGTCCACAAAGTTAAAAAAATAAGTTATTTTGTTATACCTCTAAATTGATTCATTAATCTGTTATAGTACAGATTGTTTTATTGGTTTCTAATTTCTTTTTCAAGATTTTCGACTTCTTGTTTAAATGTCGGATCATTATTGATATCCTTCACAATTTTTTCATGTGCATGAATAACAGTAGTATGATCACGTCCACCAAACTCTTCCCCGATTTTAGGTAGTGAGAAGTCGGTTAATTCACGTGATAAATACATTGCAATTTGACGTGGATATGCAATTGATTTTGTACGTTTTTTGGCACTAAAGTCTTCTATTCTCACACTATAGTATTCTCCAACAACTTTTTGGATATCTTGTATAGTAATTTTTTTAGATTTAGGTGCTTGGATGATATCTTTTAGCGCAGCTGCTGTTAATTCAGTTGTGATCGGTTGTCCTTGTAATTTTGAAAAGGCTAATACGCGATTAAGTGCACCTTCAAGTTCACGTATATTAGATTGTATTTGATTAGCGATATACGTCAGGGCTTCAGTAGGAATATTTATATTTTCTTCACCAATTTTTTTCTGTAAAATTGCCATTCTTGTTTCGTAATCCGGTGGAGTAATGTCTACTATTAATCCCCATTCAAAGCGAGAACGTAATCTGTCTTCTAATTTAGCAATTTCTTTAGGTGGTCTATCACTAGAAATAACAATTTGTTTATTCGCTTGATGTAAATCATTAAATGTGTGGAAAAATTCTTCTTGAGTTTGCTCTTTGTTTTGAATAAATTGTATATCATCTATTAAGAGCACATCGATATTACGATATTTTTCTCTAAAACGTTCAGTTTTATTGTCTCGGATAGATTTAATGAATTCATTAGTAAATTTTTCACTAGATGTATAGATTACTTTGGCATCTGGATTATTATCTAATACATAATGGCCAATAGCGTGCATTAGATGGGTTTTACCTAATCCCACACCACCATATATAAATAATGGGTTATATGCTTGGGCTGGTGCTTCAGCTACAGCTAAACTTGCAGCATGTGGGAATCTGTTTCCGGGGCCGATGACGAATGTTTCAAATGTATTATTGATATTGAATTGTTCATCACCCATTTTTGCTACATCCACTGTATCAAGATCTATCTCTTTTTCATCAGTACTCTGATTAGCATCTTGCTTTTTTTCAGATTTTAAACTTTCTAATTCATCTTCAGAGTAAAATACTGGCGTAATTTCATGACCAATAGCTTCATATAATGCAGATTGTACGATTTCAACATAATGTGTCTTTAACCAATTAGCTACAAAGGGATCGTCAATGACTACAATAGCTTCATCATTTTGCAACGAATAAAGTTTTGTATCTTTCAAAAAAGTTTGATAGCTAGGATAGCTGACTTTTTCTTGAGCTAAAGTTAAAACGTTTTCCCAAATTTCTTGTTCTGACATAATAGCAAACTCCAACTTTCTATATTTTAAAAGTTATACACAGAAATAACATGTGTGAATAAACATAATCACAAGCTGTTAATAATTATCCACAAGTTACACACATTCAGTGGATAACTCACAGTGAATTATAAGTTATACACAACCATTTAGGATATATTTTTATAAATTAATCCCTTATTTATCAATATTTACATAACTTATCCACACAATTATACTTTTTAACAAACACCTCTGTCAAATGGATGTGAATATGTTGTTAAATCGTCAATAAACCTGTGTATAGATGGAATATTATCCACAAAATAAGCGTGTATATCTGTGAATAAGTGGATAACTTACAAGAATGAATAGTATATCAAAAAATAACCAATTTGTGGTTTTGGGAAATAATTTATAAAAGTGTATGAAATTTGTATAATTGAAAAATCGATAGATTTGAAGCGAAAAATATTTATATGCTAAGGTGAATCTACTATATTAATAGATGTATTTATCAATACAGTTTTAAAGTATCAAGTGCTGATTTGTATTATTAGCCAGATGAAAATATGCTTGAAATTGATGCTTGCTTTATAAAAAAGATTTTGTTATATTGTAGTAGTTGCTTGAATTATGACTAGAAATTAATAATATTAAATCAAGACTTGAAGCAAAAAGCTTATATTAATTTATCTATTATAATAATTAGATAACCGAATACAGATGGAGGTGTTTTTGCATGGTAAAACGTACTTATCAACCAAATAAACGTAAACATAGTAAAGTTCATGGTTTCAGAAAACGCATGAGCACAAAAAACGGTCGTAAAGTTTTAGCGCGTCGTCGTCGTAAAGGCCGTAAGGTATTATCAGCATAAGATCACTGACTCATCAGTGGTCTTTTTTTTGGTTTAAAATAACGTAAATTAATAGCAAAATTATTGTTATTATTAAAAATTCAATACATGTTATGGCTTGATATATAATAATGAATGTAATGAAAAGATAAGCGAGTGATGTTTCGTGGAGAAAGCATACCGAATTAAAAAGAACAGTGATTTTCAATTTATATACAAAAAAGGAAAATCAGTAGCAAATCGTCAATTTGTAGTCTATACGAAACCTAATAAAGAACTAGAACACTTTAGACTGGGTATTAGTGTTTCTAAAAAATTAGGTAATGCTGTTGTTAGAAATAAAATTAAGCGTGCTATTCGTGAAAGCTTCAAGGTGCATAAGCAAAATATATTACCAATGGAAATTATTGTCATAGCTAGGCAGCCAGCTAAAGATATGGATACTCTTCAAATCCAAGCAAGTTTAGAACATGTTTTAAAAATCGCTAAAGTTTTTAATAAACGAATTAAATAGGGTAGGGAGATTGAATATTTAAGACTTACGTCAGTCTTACCTCAGACAACCCTTAGACTAACTTATTAGATTTTTTAAACAAGATGTTAGCTTTTTAATCCAAAACTATTTACAATATTATAATGATAAATTTTAGAATAAAAGGAGGCGAGATGGATGATGGATTTAGATACGATAACGAGTATATCCACACCTATGGGTGAAGGTGCTATCGGTATTGTACGTTTGTCAGGTGTTGACGCAGTAAATATTGCAGACAAATTATATAGAGGGAAGGAACCATTAGAACATGTACCTTCTCATACAATAAATTATGGGCATATTGTTGACCCTG
Source organism: Staphylococcus sp. GDY8P67P (assembly GCF_017892545.1). NCBI lineage: Bacteria > Bacillati > Bacillota > Bacilli > Caryophanales > Staphylococcaceae > Staphylococcus > Staphylococcus sp. GDY8P67P. The sequence goes on along the minus strand of NZ_JAESLH010000029.1, from coordinate 224,988 downwards.
AGACAAATGAAGTGGTCGAAGAAGTAATGGTGTCTGTCTTACGTGCACCGAAAACATTTACTAGAGAAGATATCGTTGAAATTAATTGTCATGGTGGTATTTTAACCATCAACAGGGTATTAGAGTTGACGATGACACACGGTGCTAGAATGGCAGATCCTGGTGAATATACAAAACGTGCGTTTTTAAATGGGCGTATTGATTTATCTCAAGCCGAAGCGGTGATGGATTTTATTCGTTCTAAAACCGATCGTGCATCTAAAGTTGCAATGAATCAAATTGAAGGTCGTTTAAGTGATATGATTAAGCGACAGCGACAATCCATTCTCGAAATCCTTGCACAAGTAGAAGTTAATATAGATTATCCAGAATATGATGATGTGGAAGATGCCACAACAGAAGTATTATTAGAAAAATCGAATCAAATTAAGTCAGAAATTAGTAAGTTATTAGATACAGGTACACAAGGGAAGATAATGAGAGAAGGTTTGGCAACGGTCATAGTTGGTAAGCCTAATGTTGGTAAGTCATCCATGCTAAATAACCTGATCCAAGACAACAAGGCGATTGTAACAGAGGTACCTGGTACGACTCGAGATACTTTAGAAGAGTATGTAAACGTCCGCGGTGTACCTTTAAGGTTAGTAGATACTGCTGGCATACGTGAAACAGAAGATATCGTTGAGCGTATTGGTGTAGAGCGTTCACGCAAAGCTTTAGGTGAAGCGGATTTAATCTTGTTTGTGTTAAATTACAACGAACCTTTAACAGAAGAAGATCGCAAGCTATATGAAGTTATTAAAAACGAAGATGCCATTGTCATAATTAACAAGATGGATTTAGACAAACGATTAGATATTTCAGAAGTTAAAGAAATGGTTGGAGATATGCCAATCATTCAAACATCAATGCTAAAACAAGAAGGTATTGATCAGTTAGAGATACAAATTAGAGATTTGTTCTTTGCAGGAGATGTCCAAAATCAGGATATGACATATGTATCGAATTCAAGACATATTTCATTGTTAAAACAGGCGAGAAATTCAATTCAAGACGCTATAGATGCTGCAGAAGCTGGTGTGCCAATGGATATGGTTCAAATAGACTTAACGAGAACTTGGGAAATTTTAGGTGAAATTATCGGAGAATCCGCAAGTGAAGAATTGATAAATCAGTTATTTAGTCAATTCTGTCTAGGGAAATAAAAGGGAGGAAAAAAATATGGCTCAAGAATATGATGTAATAGTAATTGGAGCCGGACATGCTGGTATAGAAGCTGGACTTGCTTCAGCAAGACGTGGTGCCAAAACGTTAATGTTAACAATAAATTTAGATAATATTGCATTTATGCCATGTAACCCATCAGTTGGTGGCCCGGCTAAAGGTATAGTAGTTCGTGAAATAGACGCATTAGGTGGCCAAATGGCAAAAACAATCGATAAAACACATATCCAAATGCGTATGTTAAATACTGGTAAAGGACCAGCAGTCAGAGCACTTCGCGCACAAGCAGATAAAGTACTTTATCAACAAGAAATGAAACAAGTCATTGAAGATGAAGAAAACCTTGATATTATGCAAGGAATGGTAGATGACTTAATCATTGAAGATGAAGTTATCAAAGGTGTACGTACGAACATTGGTACAGAATACTGGGCAGATGCAGTCATTATTACAACCGGTACATTTTTACGTGGCGAAATCATTTTAGGTAATATGAAATATTCAAGTGGTCCAAACCATCAATTACCATCTATTTCACTAGCTGATAATCTTAGAAATCTTGGATTTGAAGTAGTGAGATTCAAAACAGGTACACCACCACGTGTTAACGCCAAAACGATTGATTATTCTAAAACAGAAATACAACCAGGTGACGATGTTGGTAGAGCGTTTAGTTTTGAAACAACGGAATATATTTTAGATCAGCTACCTTGTTGGTTAACATATACGAATGGAGAAACACACCAAGTTATAGATGACAATCTACATTTATCTGCGATGTACTCCGGTATGATTAAAGGTACAGGACCTAGATATTGCCCATCAATTGAAGATAAATTTGTAAGATTCAATGATAAACCTAGACACCAACTTTTCTTAGAACCAGAAGGTAGAAATACTAATGAAGTATATGTACAAGGACTATCAACAAGCTTACCTGAACATGTTCAACGTCAGATGTTAGAAACAATCCCAGGCTTAGAAAAAGCGGATATGATGCGTGCAGGATATGCCATTGAATATGATGCGCTTGTACCAACACAATTGTGGCCAACACTAGAAACTAAAAAAATTAAAAATCTATATACTGCAGGACAAATCAACGGAACTTCTGGCTATGAAGAAGCGGCAGGACAAGGCATCATGGCTGGAATTAACGCAGCGTCAAGAGTATTAGGCGAAGAAGAAGTCATCTTAAGTCGTTCAGATGCTTATATTGGTGTCTTAATAGATGACCTTATAACAAAAGGTACAAATGAACCATACCGTTTATTAACATCTCGTGCAGAATATCGTTTATTATTAAGACATGACAATGCAGATTTACGATTAACAGATTTAGGTTATAAATTAGGTATGATTTCTGAAGAACGTTATGCACGTTTCAATGAAAAACGTCAAATGATAAAAGATGAGCAAGCACGCTTAAATGAAATTAGAATAAAACCTCACGAACGCGTACAAGAAATTATTGAAGCGCAAGGCGGTTCTCGTTTGAAAGATGGTATATTAGCTTTGGAATTATTGCGTAGACCTGAAATGACGTATAACTTAATTCTAGAAATTTTAGAAGAAGAAAACCAATTACCAAGTGATGTAGCAGAACAAGTTGAGATTCAGACAAAATATGAAGGCTATATCAATAAGTCGTTACAACAAGTTGAAAAAGTAAAACGTATGGAAGAAAAGAAAATTCCAGAAGACTTAGATTATAGTAAAGTCGATAGTTTAGCGACTGAAGCACGCGAGAAATTAGCGGAAGTTAAACCGTTAAATATTGCGCAAGCATCTCGGATTTCAGGTGTGAATCCAGCAGATATTTCGATCTTATTAGTGTTCCTAGAACAAGGTAAAATACAAAGGGTGGAAAGTTAAGATGAGTGTAAAATGGTTAACTGAGCAACTCAGCACACAAGGTATCGAACTTACAGAGAATCAACAACATCAATTTCAAACGTATTTTCAAATGCTCGTTGAATGGAATGAAAAAATGAATTTAACAAGCATTACTGAAGAACATGAGGTGTATTTGAAACATTTTTATGATTCGATTGCACTCAGTTTTTATACGGATTTGACACAAGCGCAAACAATTTGTGATATTGGTGCTGGTGCTGGTTTTCCAAGTATTCCATTAAAAATTATTTATCCTAATTTAAAAGTTACAATTGTAGATTCATTAAATAAACGCATCCATTTTTTAAATCAGTTAGCAGAAGCATTAGATTTAGAAAATGTGAGTTTTGTACATGATCGCGCAGAAATATACGGGAAGGGAGACTACAGGGCGTCTTATGATATTGTAACTGCACGTGCAGTTGCTAGACTTTCCGTATTAAGCGAATTGTGTTTACCGTTAGTTAAAAAGGGTGGACAATTCATTGCTTTAAAATCAGCTAAAGGCGAAGAAGAATTGGAAGAAGCGCGTTTTGGTATAGGAGTCCTCGGTGGTAAACTTCAGGATGTCATTTCATATGAATTACCAGAAGATGCTGGTGAAAGGCAAATAATCAAGATAGATAAGAGAAGCGAGACACCAAAGAAATATCCAAGAAAACCAGGAATGCCCAATAAGTCTCCATTACTTGAAAAAGAAAAGTGATTTAATACAACTAATTTAGAGGGAGCGCATAAAATATGAAGAAACCTTTTTCTAAATTATTTGGTTTGAAAAATAAAGATGACATTGTTGGTTATATTGAAGAGGATCATAATAGTGTTGAATCTATTCATACTGAACGTATTGTGCCAAATCGTTATCAACCAAGACAAGTATTTGAGCCAAATAAGATTAAAGAACTCGCAGAATCAATAGATGAGCATGGATTGTTACAACCGATTGTAGTGCGTCCTATAGAAGAGGATATGTTTGAAATTATTGCTGGAGAGCGTAGATTTAGAGCCTTACAATCGTTGAATAAGACATACGCAGATGTCATTATCAGAGATTTAGGCGATGAAGAAACTGCAGTGGTAGCTTTAATAGAAAATATTCAACGTGAAAATTTATCTGTTGTTGAAGAGGCAGAAGCTTATAAGAAACTTTTAGAACTAGGCGATACGACACAAAGTGAATTAGCTAAAAGTGTAGGTAAAAGTCAAAGTTTTATAGCAAATAAATTGAGATTACTAAAATTAGCGCCTAAAGTGATAGAACGTTTGCGTGAAGGCAAAGTTACAGAACGTCACGCACGTGCGATGCTAAGTTTATCAGATGAAGATCAAGAAACATTAGTGGAAACGATTATAAGCCAAAAGTTAAATGTGAAACAAACTGAAGCAAGAGTAAAACAAAAAGTTGGCCCTGAAAAAGTGAAAGCGCAAAGTTTTGCATTTGAAAAAGACTTAACAGATGCACGTGAAGCGGTAGGCAAAAGTTTAGAAGAACTTGAAAAAAGTGGCATCAAGTTTGAACATCAAGCGAAAGACCATGATGATTATTATGAAATCAAAATTAAACTTTATAAAAAATAACATTTGAGGTTAATTAAACATATGACCTCCGCAAAAAGTACAACTTCGTTTTAATTTAAATGAGGTTGTACTTTTTTTATTTATTATAAATATTTATGAATTAGTTTTCATTTAAATACAAAGATTATTTTAAAAGTATTATTTATTTTATATTCCCTAAAAATTAAAAATAAATAAATAAAAAAACGTTTGTAGGATTGTAGAATAATAAAATATGTGATTAAATTAAGAAAACGCTTACATATTAAAGGGGGATTTAAAATGGTAACGTTTATTGTATCTATTATATTATTAGTTATAGGTTATTTCACTTATGGGAAGTATATTGATAAAATGTTCGGAACGAAACAAGATAGGCCAACGCCGGCATATAATCAACGTGACAATGTTGATTATTTACCTATGAAGACGTCATCAAATTCACTCATTCAGCTATTGAACATTGCAGGTGTAGGTCCGATTTTTGGACCGATTATGGGCGCATTATATGGACCAGTAGCATTTATATGGATTGTTGTGGGATGTATTTTTGCAGGTGCAGTGCATGATTATTTGACTGGAATGATTTCAATTAGAAACAAAGGGGCACACTTACCGGAGCTTGCTGGTAAATTTTTAGGTCAGGTCATGAAACACTTTGTAAATATCTTCTCAATTTTATTATTATTGCTTACTGGTACAGTTTTTGTGACAAGTCCAGCGTTGTTACTACATAATTTATTAGATGGTCGCATTGCATTAGGTATCATTATCTTTGTGATTTTTGTTTATTATATTTTGTCTACAATTTTACCTATAGACAAAATCATTGGACGCATTTATCCAATTTTCGGTGCATTATTACTCATTAGCGCAGTAGGTATAGGTTTCCGTCTTATTCAAACAGGTGCACCGATACCTGAAATTAATTTGAAAAATATGCATCCAGACGGTGCTCCCATATTTCCACTACTATTTTTTACAATTACTTGTGGTGCTTTATCTGGTTTTCATGCTACACAAACGCCTATTATTTCGAGAACGACAAACAAAGAGAAAAATGGTCGCTTTATATTCTACGGCATGATGATTGCTGAAGGTATTATAGCTATGATTTGGGCTGCTGCAGGCATGAGTTTATTTAATGGATATAGTGGATTAAATGATGTTTTAGCACGTGGTGAAGCCGCACTTGTTGTAAGTGAAGCATCACATCTATTATTAGGTTCTGTGTTTGGAACGATTGCAGTACTGGGTGTTATCATCTTACCAATTACCAGCGGTGATACTTCTTTCCGTAGTGCACGTATGATTATAGCTGATTATTTAAATTATGGTCAGCGTAGTATGTTAAAACGAGTGATTGTAGCCGCACCATTATTTATCGTAAGCTTTGGTTTGACTCAGGTAGATTTTACTATTTTATGGCGCTATTTCTCTTGGGCAAATCAAACTACAGCTGTCGTCGCCTTATGGGTAGGTGCAATGTACTTACTTATTGCGAAAAAGAATTTTTGGGTGGCAGCAATTCCGGCAGTCTTTATGACTTGGAATATTTTCACTTATATTTTAAGTCAGAAGATAGGTTTAGGTTTGGATCTTAATTTAAGTTATATTCTCGCCTTTGTATTCACAATTTTATGGATTGGTTACTTTACTTATCAATATAAAAAAATTACTGCAGGTGCTTCATTTGAATTAGATCATCCTATACCGTATCAACAACAACAAACTGTGACGTAAGTATAAAACGATGATGGATGCTGATTTTTAAAATCAGTGATAAAAGCGAGTTAAAGATGAATGACAATAATGAGAGTAAGATACGTAATTAAAACATAATTTAGTTGCGGTCTTACTCTTGTTTTATGTAAGACTAAGGGATGTCTAATAAATGCTGTAATAGCAGCATGACAAAAAGTTTTTACATAATTAAATGTGCGTATGTCAATATAATTTGGTAGTCTAAATTAGAAACACACTATAGTCTCAAGTTAAAGGAGCTTGGCAAATGAACATAGGTAATCAAATTAAATTTTTTAGACAGCGCGATCATTTATCACAAGAAGATTTAGCCGCAAAATTGTATGTTTCACGACAAACAATTTCAAATTGGGAAAATGATAAAAGTTATCCAGATATACATAATTTGTTAATGCTTAGTTCTTTGTTTCAAGTTTCTTTAGATAACTTAGTTAAAGGAGACATAGAGATTATGGAACAAAAGTTAAAACAGAGCAAATTTAATTTATGGAGTCATTTAATGATTTGGCCTATGTTATTATCCGCAATCTTAGCAGGTCCAACCCTCTACTATTGGACGCCATTATGGATTATAGCTGAAACTATACTTTTAGCGACAATGATTATTTCATCATTTAAAGTAGAATCATTAAAAAAATCGTATAGAATACAAACGTATGATAGGATAGTTGCTTTTATGCATGGAAAAGACCCTAATGATATCTATAGTAGTAAATTACGTAATACCGTAACTTTTATGTATAGTTTTATACTTTGTGTTGGGTTATTTATAATACTTGTGCTATTAAGTATGTATTTTTTTGATGTATTGTAATAGTTATTTTTCGTAACGCCTTGTAGTTAAAGATTTATTATAACTACGAGGTGTTTTATTTATTAAATATATGATTTTTTCAATCGTATACACTACGCATGAGCAAATATTATTTCTTATAGAATAATATTCAAATTTTAATAATAGTATTGCTTTACCACCCGGGAAATATTAATATTAAGTAAATAATTTGTAAATAAAATATTAAGAAAAATGATTGCTAATTTAGGGGTGATTGTATGTTTCGTTTTTTAAAACCGGCAAAGCATGTGGATCCTTTACCATCTGACAAGGTAGATGATACATATAAAAAATTACGATTACAGGTTTTTTTAGGTATTTTTATCGGTTATGCAGGTTACTATTTGTTGAGAAAAAACTTTTCATTAGCGATGCCTTCTTTAATTGAAGATGGTTTCAGTAAAGGGGAACTTGGTATCGCACTTTCAGCGATTTCAATCGCTTATGGTTTTAGTAAATTTGTAATGGGCACCGTAAGTGATCGCAGTAATGCACGTGTATTTTTAACATTAGGTTTGTTACTGACAGCAACTGTTAATTTATTGCTAGGATTCGTACCATTCTTTACTTCTAGTATTACAATCATGTTTATTATGTTATTTCTAAATGGATGGTTTCAAGGTATGGGATGGCCGCCATCAGGTCGTGTACTCGTACATTGGTTTAGTGTAAGTGAGCGTGGTAGTAAAACGTCTATTTGGAACGTAGCGCATAATGTTGGAGGAGGTCTAATGGCACCGATTGCAACATGGGGCATTTCTATGACTGCGCTTTATAATTTTGGTTATTTAAGAGGGTTTGAAGGCGTTTTTATTTATCCAGGGTTATTGGCGATTGTTATTGCAATTATTGCATATTTTTTGATCAGAGATACTCCTCAATCACAAGGCTTACCACCTATTGAACGTTTTAACAAAGATTATTCAACGACGACGCATGAAACACTTGAAACAGAGTTAACAACAAAAGAGATATTGTTTAAATATGTATTAAATAACAAGTGGGTGTGGGCGATCGCCTTTGCTAATATTTTTGTCTATTTTGTACGTTATGGTGTACTAGATTGGGCACCTACTTATTTAAGTGAAGAAAAACAATTTAATTTAAACGAATCAGGGTGGGCTTATTTCCTTTATGAATGGGCTGGCATTCCAGGAACACTATTGTGTGGCTATATTTCCGATAAAGTATTTAAAGGGCGTCGTGGTCCAGCAGGTTTCTTCTTTATGCTAGGCGTTACAATCTTTGTATTGATTTATTGGTTGAATCCACCAGGTCATGCATGGTTAGATAATTTATCATTAATTGCAATAGGATTTTTAATCTATGGACCAGTGATGTTAATTGGTTTACAAGCTTTAGATTATGTACCTAAAAAGGCAGCAGGAACAGCTGCCGGTCTAACAGGCTTATTTGGTTACTTATTTGGAGCTGTGATGGCAAACATTGTTTTAGGTTTTGTCGTACAACATTTTGGATGGGATTTTGGTTTTGTTTTATTAACCATTATTAGTATTTTAGCGATGTTAAGTTTTATTTTAACTTGGAATAAACGAGGACAAGAACAAGTACATTAAAAATAAGCAACATATGGCGCGAGTGTGAGGTCAACTGAGTGATATTGACTTCATAGTCGCGCCTATTTTTATAAACGAAAATCATTTTAGAAATTATTCGAGTAACGGTTAGTTGTTCATGTAAGCAATAAACCATAGGTATTATTAAAAGAAGAATATTAATAATTGAAATATTATGTTAATAATGGTTATTTAATGAATAATTTATATAAAAATGTGGTAATTAAATAATAAGTGAGTACACTAAAAATTTTTATGGTATCGATACTTCATTGTTTCAATATAAAATGCGGCTCAATACGTTAGTTATTTCATTAGTAAAATACGCATTAAGGCACCAAAAATATATTTAAACGAGCAAAATTGCATGTGCTGTTTTGTATCAGTTTAATTAAGAAAGGTGATTGATTATGTATAAAAATATTTTACTACCATACTCTTTTGATAATGATTTCGATAACATTCCTGAAAACTTAGCAAAATTAGTCGGCGAAGATTCCACTGTAGTTGTTCATAATGTCATGACTGAAAATGATTTATTAGCGAGTGTACGTTATGAAAATAAACATAAAGAAGATATCATTAAAGAAAAAGAAGAAGAGCTTTCTCCATTTCTTGAAAAATTAAAAGCACAAGGTATTAATTATAAAGTCGCTATCGAATTTGGACCTGTAAAAGATACCATACTTGAGAGAATTAGTTTTGGGGATATGGATGTAGGTGATTTTGATTTAGTAGTAATGAGTAACCATCGCGTGAGTATCGATATCAAACATGTACTTGGAGATGTTACGCATAAAGTTGCTAAAAGAAGTCCTGTACCAGTACTGATAGTGAAATAACATCAAAATTATGTATTGAAATGCTTTTAATGTAGTAACACGCGTTATAATTTCTCAAAAACATCATATTTTTAAGACTAGATTGTAATACTAAAATTATTTTCTAGTCTTTTGTTTTGAAATTAAAATATGCACAAGTTTATTTTAAAGTAAATGATTTTATCTTTCATAAATATATTTTTAGAAATATTGAACTTTTAGTTTTAGTTTTGTAACCCTTTGATGACGGCTTTAACCGCATTTTATTATATTAAAACAAGCTTTGCTGCTGTTGTTTTAATATATAAAGTCTGTTATTCTGCCTAATGTTCAATTATAAGGGAGGTTACTAATTTTGGAAAATAAACAACATAATGCTAATGGGAAGAAACTGTCTTCTGTTTTTACTTATAGTATTATTATTACCGCAATAGTTGTATTATTGGGTGCAATCTTTCCAACTCAGTTTAATGAAATAGGGACAAATATTACTGGTTGGATTACTGAATACTTTGGTTGGTATTATATGGTTATTGTAGCACTCATGATATTCTTCTGTGTTTTCTTAATATTTAGTCCAATCGGAAAATTGAAATTGGGAAAACCTGAAGATAAACCTGAATTTAACACAATTTCATGGTTTGCGATGCTATTTAGTGCTGGTATGGGAATTGGTTTAGTATTCTGGGGAGCAGCTGAACCAATCAGTCACTTTGTATCACCACCATCTGGAGAGCCACAGTCAGCACATGCTTATAAAGAAGCTTTAAGAGGCGCATTTATGCAATGGGGCTTCCATGCATGGGCAGTATATGGTGTTGTAGCATTAGCGTTAGCTTACTTCCAATTTAGAAAAAATGAACCTGCATTAATTTCAAAAACATTACGTCCAATTTTCGGAAATAAAGTAGACGGTCCGCTTGGTACTGTTATTGACGTAGTATCTGTTTTTGCCACAATTGGTGGTGTTGCAGTATCACTAGGTTTAGGCGCTATGCAAATCGCAGGTGGTCTAAACTACCTATTTGATATTCCGAATAATATTGTGACACAAGGTATTATTATTGTGATTGTTACAATCTTATTCTTAGCGAGTGCTTGGTCAGGTTTAAGCCGTGGTATCCAATATTTAAGTAACGCTAATATTGGTTTAGCTGGCATAATCTTATTGTTTATTTTTATTGTAGGACCAACTGTTCTTATTTTAAATATGCTAACAAGTTCAACAGGTGAGTATTTAAATACGTTATTATTTAACATGTTTGATACGGCACCATTAGATCCACAGAAAAATGAATGGATGAAATCGTGGACGTTCTTCCAATTAGCTTGGTGGATTAGTTGGAGTCCATTTGTTGGTATATTTATTGCACGTGTATCTAAAGGACGCTCAATTAGAGAGTTCGTATCTGGAGTTATGTTAGCACCGGTACTTGTAAGTCTAGTTTGGTTTGCAGCATTCGGTGTTCTAGGTATCGAAACTGCGAAAGATAATCCAAAAATATTTGATATGCCTCCAGAAACTGCATTATTTGGTGTGTTTAATGAAGTACCGTTAGGCTTTGTGCTGTCCATTGTGACATTGCTATTAATAGCAACATTCTTTATTACGTCAGCCGATTCAGCGACTTTCGTATTAGGAATGCAAACAACATTTGGTTCATTAAACCCATCAGCTATGATTAAAGTGGTTTGGGGTATTGCGCAAGCATTGATTGCATTTATCTTATTATTCTCAGGTGGAGATAATGGATTAAATGCTCTACAAAATATGGCAATCATGACCGCCTTACCATTCTCTATCATCATTCTTTGTATGATGGTCAGCTTCTATAAAGATGCGAATAAAGAACGTAAATTCTTAGGTTTAACACTATCACCAAACAAACATAGATTAGAAGAATATACGAAAATTGCAGAAAATAGAAGCGGCAATAAATCAGAGTAATTATTAAATATAAGAAATAACTGGGACATAAATTTCAATCTCAAAATAGAGGACTAATTCGTTTGAAAAACGAATTAGTCCTTTTTGTATGAAAAATGTTTTGATTTTGTTCGTGCATGCTTGCCTTGGGATATGACTCGAGCCTGTAATCTCTCGCTCATATTATTTTCCAGGATTTCATTAAAGTGCAAAATTGCGACTCAGCAAAACAATCGTTCAAAATGAGTAACTAATTGTATAACAACAAAACAAACGTCAACATCTATTATAGAAATAGGTGTTGACGTTTAGGCTTAATACAAAAATATTAAATACTCATCTTTACAGCTATTTTAAAACGTAGAACTTTTTTATTTTATCTTTGTGATGTGAATCGAACAGTATAAAAAGATTTTAGCATGCTGCCATTTTTACAAAAATTGATGAATCTATCAAAATTGATTGAGCGTCATAATGTTTTCTTTCCTGTACTACATCCACGTTTAGAGCCACAAGAATTACATTTACCTGCTTTGGCTTTCTTGAAAAAGTTGAATAATGTAAAAACAACATAACTAATAATAGCTAGTAAGATAATTACATTGATAATAATCGTCATTAAATCACATCCTTAATAAAATAATAATCCAATTTGATAAAAGACAAATGAAAGTAAATATGCAGTGATTAATGGATATGCTACAGCCAATATAGTCCATTTAAGAGAATATGTTTCTTTACGAATGGTCGCGACCGTAGATAAACAAGGAATATATAGCAAGATGAAAATCATAAACGAATATGCTGATAGTGGTGTGAAATGACTTTGTATAATATTTACAAGACCAGCTTCGTCTGATGCATAGATAATTGCCATCGAGCTAACGATAACTTCTTTTGCTAAGAATCCAGGTATTAACGTAGCACCCGCCTGCCATGAACCAAAACCTAATGGCGCAACTAATACAGCAAAGAAACTTCCAATTGAATGTAAAAAGCTATCATTAACATCGACATTGAAACCACCGGGACCGGTATAATTCAATAGCCAAATAATTACTGAACCAGCAAAGATAAATGTTCCTGCTTTTTTAACAAAACCTTTAGCTTTTTCCCATGTACTTCTCCACAGTGTTTTGACTGAAGGTAATCGGTAAGTAGGTAATTCGACAATAAATACAGAATCATCATTTTTTAATACTGTTTTCGTTAGTAATACACTTGTTAATAAAGCGACGACGATACCAAGTACGTATAAACTTAAGACGATGAGCGCCTGATGAGATTCAAAAAATACACCTACAAACAGTGCGTAAACGGGTAATCTCGCTGAACAAGACATAAATGGTGCAATCAAAATCGTTGTAAGTCTTTCTTTTTCACTTTCAATGCTACGCGCCGCCATAATACTTGGCACGTTACAACCAAATCCAATAATCATTGGTATAAAAGATTTACCACTAAGGCCAAAGTATTCCATAATACGATCCATTAATATTGCAATACGAGACATATAACCAGAGTCTTCTAACAGAGAAATGAAGAAGAAAAGCACCAGTATTTGTGGCACAAATACAAGTACTGCACCCACACCAGCAATAATACCGTCATTGATCAAATCTTGTAAAAATGGAACGAGGCCTAACTTATCCATCAGGTTGGATACTGTATCTGTAAAGGTACCGCCTAAAAATTCATCTAATGCATCGGATATAGGTGTTCCAATCCAAGTGAATGTAACGTGGAAAATAAGCCACATAATGATTAAAAAGATTGGGATACCTAAATATTTATTTGTTAAAATACGATCTATACGATGAGTGAAATATTGTCGTTCTTCATCAGGATATTCAACTGTATCTTTTAAAATATTGTCTATATATGTATTGCGTGTTGCTTGTATTTCATCTCGTATAGAATTATCTAATTCTTCTGATAAATTTTGACGCAATAATGTTATTTCTTTCAAAACAGCGTCATCTAAAAAGTCATGAATTTTTGGATTTTCTAATAAAAATTGTATTGAGATAAAACGTGCCAATTGTTTATCAATAGAGGTGCTAGATGTTAAATGTGATTCAATTTGTGATATTGTAGCTTCAATGTGCTTACCATAATTTAATTTTAATGGTCTATTTTTGGATAAGCCATTGTCTTTCAAAGAATCTAATAATTGATGTGTGCCTTTTCCATTTCTTGCTATTATAGGTAGTAGTGGCAATTTTAATTTTTTCATAAGTGCTTGCTGGTTGATACGAATACCACGTTTTGTAGCAACATCAACCATATTTAATCCAATAATTAAAGGTGCACCTAATTCCATTAGTTGAACTGTAAGCTGCAAATTACGTTTGAGTTGGCTGGCATCTATAATATTAATCATGCCAGAAAATTGACTATTCAATAAATAATCAGTAACAACCATTTCGTCTTTTGATATAGGTGATAATTCATAAATACCTGGTAAATCAACGAGGTCTCCAATATGTTGTTTGAGACGACCTACTTTTTTCTCTACAGTTACACCACTCCAGTTTCCTACATATTCGTATGTGCCAGTCAATGCGTTAAATAATGATGTTTTTCCAACGTTAGGGTTCCCTAAAATACAATAACTGTTAGTCATTGGCTTCCTCTAATTCGATCTGACATGCATCACAGCCACGAATACTTAAGCATTGACCATTCACTTCTAATATACAAGGACCCTTGAACAAGCACTTTTGTTTAATTTTTAACTTCGTACCATTCACTAAACCAAGTGCATTTAACCGATGACGCATGTGTTGATTTTTAATGTTCATTTCTTTGATTTTGTAACTCTTTTTTAAGTCTCCACTTTTTATGCTTAACATAAAACTCACTCTTTCTTATAATGAGATAATAATAATCATTATCAATTATACTATTATGTCAAATATAATAGAAGTAAATTTTAATATAATTCTGTGAATGTTTTGTTAAGCATTATTGCCTGTAACATATATTACTTTGTTTTTTTGATTTTAAAAAATAAAAAGACAAATCATTGAGCAAAGAAATTGCTATCACTAAGATGTAATATTACACTTAAATTAAACAATAACTATACTAAGTATGAGATGAAATAACTCAGTCAAAAGATGTTTGGAAGATTAACTGGTGTTCAATGCTTTTGAGTTTCGGATATGAATCATAAATCGTTATATGAAAATATATGTGTGTTTAAAAATTGAATTACATATTGAGATAGGAGGGATTCAAATGGTTATCCGTGATAATAAACGCATAAAAGTAAAACGTTTAAATGAAACGCGCTCAAGTGGGATTTCTGTCATGATTGAAGAAGGTGGTTTGGGAGCTGACCAATATTATCAAATTGAAAAGCAAAATGCGAAAACATCTGAAGAACACTTACATCAATTTGAACATGAAGTAAGTGAAAAAAATAATGCTGAACTGATTGATTTGTTAATTATAAATGCGCAAGAAAGTACGAATAAAGCGTATAGTGAGGCGTTAAAGACAATTCAGCAAGAAGTGTTAAACCGAATGAAATCATAAATATTGTATTTAAACCAAGATTTAATAAATAAGAAGATAACCAAGACTATTGATATAACTATTTACAGTTGTATCAATAGTCTTTTTAATATTTAAACATAGGTAAGACTTAGGGTACGCTAAATTAAGTACTGCAGAAGTGAAATAATATTCAAATTAAAGTAGGCCAACCACGATAATACAATCAACCATAAGGTATACAGCTATAAAAAGCCATGCAACACAGATATTACTCGTATTTGTCGATGATATTGTTCAATTTATTTAAATAAGCTTCTTTTAGTTGCTTAGGATATATGATATGGACATTTTCACCTAAAGCAATTAAATAATTCACCATATAATCCAGTTCTTCAATATTATAACCACCAGTAATATAAGGTGTACCTTTTATATATTCTAAGTTCATATTGGGATAGTTGTTTTTGGAATATTGCTCTACTCCAAATGGTGTGAGCTGACATTTAAATGTGACATTATGATAGGTGCTTTCATATTGTTTTTGAAATTCAGCAAGTTGTTCTTTTGTATAGTTATTTTTTCTCGAAAGATTGATTGTTAATTGTTCGATATAATCACATCGAAATGTGCCCCATTTGTCATTTTTTATATCATATGCGCTACAGAACCATATGCCGTTTCTATAAAACAACTCATAAATCTGTAATTCTGTATCAATTTTTTTGTATTGTGTATAACGGATGTGAACGGTTTGTTCATAGATGATAGATTTTAAAATACTAGATAAATATTTTACATGACTGACAGGTGGTACATTATGATAAGTAACAAAATCTAATGTTTTCAAGATCTTATGTTGCTGTTCCGTTGGTATTGTAGCTAATAATTTTTCACTGATTTGTGTATAAGATTTTTGAAAAGGTGTTGTAGATAATAAATCTAAAGCTTTAAGTGCAAAAAAGATTGCTAATACTTCATCATTATTAAAATATATGGGTGTTAACAAATTCTGTGAAATGATTTTATATCCGCCATAGCGCCCGTTTTCTACATATATACTAAGGCCCATGTTTTCTAATTCTTGTACATCTCTTAACGCTGTTCTTTTTGAAATATTAAATTCTCTCATTAAATCAATTAAATGAAAAGCATGTTTGTTACTTAAAAAGATAAGCTCTTGATTTAATCGTTCAGATTTTTTCATATTTTCTCCTTTAAAGGTGACTTATTTAGACACCATTGAAATATATACTTAGGTTAACAAATTTTTAAGGAGAATGTATATGAAAACTTTAATGATTAATGCACATCCTGATTTTAAAAAAGAAGATAGCTTTTCTTTTAAATTAAAAGAAATGTTTCTTGAAGCATATGGACAATTGTATCCAAATGAACAACCAGAAGTTTTGAATTTATATGACATTCAGTTGCCTCGTATTGAAAAAAATCAATTACTGAATGTATGGCACAAGCAACGTGAAGGAGAAAAATTATCCGAAGTAGAAGAACTGATTTCAACCAAAACATCAGAGTTACTACAACAATTTAAAGCGTATAAAAGAATTGTCATTATTTCACCATTACACAATTTTAATATTACGTCACGACTTAAAGATTATATAGATAATATTATGATTGCACGTGAAACGTTCAAATATACTGAAAATGGATCTGTAGGTTTAATGACAGATAACTATAAAGCGTTATACTTACAAGCAAGTGGTTCAATTTATACAAATGATGATCGTTATAAATTATTAGATTTTTCTTATCATTATTTGAAAGCGATGTTTGAAGATATTATGGGGTTTGAAGAATTTTATGTAGTTAGAGCTCAAGGAACTGCGATATTACCTGAAAATGACATTTTAAATGATGCAAAATTAGATTTAAAGCAAGTATTGCCATCATTTTATGCAAAATAAATTGATTGTAATAAGGAGATTAAGACAAAAATAAGATCATATCTTTCATATTATATACGTACCATATAAGAGATAGTTGTATGATAAATATATGAAAAAAGTATGTTTATATAGGTTTTGAAATTACTAAAATGTGTTTATTCAGCTAAGAAATATTTAAAATAATCATGCATTTGTAAAAGATTCTTTTTTAAAAGGATATGTACATTACAATTAAAAATCACTATACTGTAATACGTGTTTGTACATTATTAACAAGGAGAAAATTGATGAATCTTTTAAAACAAATTTTCAAAAAGGAAGATATTGCTAAATTTCAAAATAAAGATGCTCATTTAGAGCGTACATTAAGAATAAGAGACTTTTTAGCTTTAGGTGTCGGTACAATTGTTTCTACTGCTATTTTTACGTTGCCTGGTGTTGTAGCTGCAGATCACACGGGTCCTTCAGTCAGTTTATCCTTTCTAGTAGCAGCTATTGTGGCAGCATTGGTAGCATTTGTTTACGCAGAAATGGCATCTGTCATGCCTTTTGCTGGATCAGCATATACTTGGATTAGCATATTATTTGGAGAATTTTTTGGATGGATTGTAGGTTGGGCATTAATTGCTGAATATTTAATTGCGGTTGCATTTGTGGCATCAGGATTTTCAGCTAATTTGAGAGGTTTATTAGAGCCTTTTCATATATCACTACCTCAGTCATTATCTAACTCTCTCGGTACAGACGGAGGTATCGTTGATTTATTAGCAGCTATTGTAGTCATTATTACTGCGGTATTACTATATAGAGGAACGTCAGAAGCGGCCCGTGTTCAAAATGCACTCGTGATTCTCAAAGTATTGGCTATTTTCTTATTTATTATCGTAGGTTTATCAGTGATTGATATTGGTCATTACATACCTTTTATTCCAGAGTACCGTGAAACTGCAGCAGGTGCATTTGGTGGCTGGCAGGGAATATATGCAGGTAGCTCTGTCATTTTTGTTGCTTATATCGGTTTTGATTCTATCGCTTCAAACTCTGGTGAAGCGATTAATCCACAAAAAACAATGCCACGAGGGATTTTGGGCTCTTTACTGATTGCGGTTACTTTGTTTATAATCGTTTCACTTGTATTAGTGGGAATGTTTGACTATGCGCAATATAAAAATAATGCTGAACCAGTAGGTTGGGCTTTGCGTATGAGTGGTCATAGTACCGTTGCGGTTATAGTGCAAGCAGTCTCAGTGATTGGTATGTTTACTGCTTTAATTGGTATGATGATGGCGGGTTCTCGCTTACTTTATTCATTTGGTAGGGATGGCATCTTACCGTCTTGGTTAGGAAAATTAGATAATAAGAATTTGCCGAACCGTGCGTTAATCGTACTATCGATTGTTGCAATTATTATTGGTTCTGTATTTCCGTTTGGCTTTTTAGCACAATTAATTTCAGCGGGTGCGCTTGTAGCTTTTATGTTTGTGACAGTAGGTATTTTTTCATTGCGTAAAAGAGAAGGACATGATTTACCAGAACCAGCATTTAAATTGCCTTTTTATCCAGTGATGCCAGTGATTATTTTTATTTGTGTATTTATTGTGTTCTGGGGATTAAGTGGTCAGGCTAAAATCTATACATTAATTTGGTTCTGTGTCGGCATCATTTATTATGTATTGTATATTTTAAAAAATCTTAAAAACATCAAAAATTAAACACATTATGGTTTAGACAAAATCTAAGCATTGATTATTATAGTATGTGTTATTTCTTAGTTGAGTAGAAATTTGGAATTAATCGACATTGTTAATTCCGTTTCTACTCTTTTTTATAGCTTGTCTTAAAGTGAAAAGTAGGAAACATGTTAAAATCTCAGACTAAAATGTAATATAATATGGGTTTAATTGGTAGGAATTGATATGAAAATGCGTTTTAATTAAGTTTTAAAATATAAAATATCACTACTCAATTCTATTGAGTAGTGATATGTATATCATTATTTAGATTTATTAACAAAACGATTTTTAAACATTAGTAGACTAAGTCCAGCAGTTAATGCTAATAAACCAGCACTAATACTTAAAATTTCAGCATTGTTCTGTTGTCCAGTATCTGGTAAATTTTGTTGTTCCATTTGGTTATCTTGAGCGTTTGGTGTAACGACTCCTTGTGGTGTATTAATTGATTGATTATTTTTATTGGCAATTTTTTGTGTTTCATTTTCTATAGCTTGTTCGTATGCTTCTGGTGAAACTTCTGTTCGTTTTGGTACGTTATTTTCTAATTGTTGATAGTCTTCGTGAACATACCATCAGGTTTTACACCACCATATGGTCTATTACCTTGCGTAGTTTGATGTGCTTGTTGTTCTTCTTTTGCTTGTTCAAAGATACTTGCAACTTTTTCATTATAATTGACTTGAGATAACTCGCCAGAATCTTTTTGCTGAGTAAGTTGTGTTATTTCATCTTGATATGTTTGTGGTAGAGCAGAGATATCAAAGTCCATGTTTGCCCAACCATCACCGTCAGGGTCAGTACTACTTGGTAGCGTTTCTCCTGTAACAGTTTTAGCACCATTTTCCTCAGCATTAGCTGTGCCGTTGATTCCCGTCACTGCTATTGAACTTGCTAATAATGACGTAAGTAAAATGTTTGATTTTTTCATTAATTATCCCCCTTTACTATTATATTAATATCATAAATATAACCCCCTCATCAATATTGTTCAAAACATTTTAAAAGTAAATTAATAATGTTTGCTATAGAATTTTTCCTCTTCGCTAGCGATAACCTTTTTATTGCTAAGATCAATAGTGTTACAAGTACATATTAAATTTTTGCTTTATAGAAATTATTCTATGTTATGTTGTTTTTTTAATGATAAAGCCAAAATGAGTACGATAATCAGTAGAATGCCAATTAATTGAAAACTACGAAACGTAACATTAAGCCAAAAGGCACTTGCTAATATGGCCATAACAGGTTCAATTGTGCCGAAAAGCGTTGTTTCTTTTGCCGATAAGTAATTTAAACTTTCAATAAAGAAAAAGAATGCTATAGCGGTTCCAGCAATAATACCAAAAGTTAAATAAAGTGCAGTCGATCCTGTTAAATGAGACCAGTCAAACTGCCATATAGGTGCTTTGAAATTCATGACAATGCCTGAAATTAACATGGCCCAGCCGACAACTAAAATAGATGGAAACCGAGTTAATAATTGTGTTGCGTAAAGTGTATAGAAAGCAAGTGCTAAGCCTGATATAATCCCCCAAATTACGCTTGGTGTAGATACCACAAGCTTACTAAAAGATCCGTTGGTTAGTAGTAAAAATGTACCTGATAATGTGAGGATAATTGCAACCAAATCAAAAGGTTTAAAGCGTTCTTTACGTCTAATCACATACCAAATAATGATATATACTGGGGCTATGTATTGCAGTAAAGTAGCGACTGCGGCATTACCAAAATTGATAGACGCCATGTAAGCATATTGAACGAGTAACATACCAAGAATTGAGAAAATGATAAGTTGAAATAAGCTATGCTTATTTTTAAATATATCGAATAATGAAGATTTTCTATTTATTATTTTGTAAATCATTAATAAGACGAAGCCACTGATTAATAACCTCGCAGTTACATACCAATTGACATCAATGTCCCTTTGTTGAAAAAGAAAATCTGATACCGTACCACCGAGCCCCCAAAATGAAGCCCCTACAATAGCTAATAAAATACCTATGATTCGAAATTTTGTTTTATTTATCATATCATCACCTGTGAAATATTAATATATTTATACTATAGCGATAAAATAAGCGATATAATATATAAAAATAAGCTTAAAATAGCAAAATATTGAGGTGTCTCATTTATGTATCAAGAAATTATCGTAGAAAATACAAGAGAAGAATTAATACAATTTCCTGATAAACAATGGAAACATATTATTTTACATACACATTTAAATCGCACGATTTTTGGCTATATTCCTATACATTGGCACCACGCATTACAATTCATGTATGTGGTTAATGGAACACTCGATGTTTCAATTGGTGACGACACATTTAATATTAAAAAAGGAGACGGGCTTTTTATCAATTCAAATGTTGTGCATGAGTTAACAAGTGAATTTTCACAAACAGAGTATTATTGTTGGAATATTGAGATACCAGAAACTATCAATTATTTAGAATTTAATCATGTATCAGAAATTATAAATAAAGCACATTATGTCCCCTATATATACTTATCCCAAGATGACAAACAACAAAGAGAACTCTTAGAGATTATTAACTCAGCTGGTCAAATTTATGAAAAACAAAACTCATACTTTGAACTAGATATTACTGCCAAATATTATAAAGCAATAAAATGGTTATTACTGCATTTTGCAGTAGTAAATGAACAAAAGCGTTACTACTTTGATTATCGTATTAAAAGACTGATAACGTATTTGCAAAATCATTTTCACAAGAAAATTTCATTACAAATGTTAAGTGATGAGATTCATATGAGTAAATCTGAAACGGTTAGATGTTTCAAATTTTATGTAAATCAGACCCCTATGCAATACTTGGTGAATTTACGATTAGAACACAGCGTAAGAATGTTGCGTAGTAAACAATCATATACGATTACTGATATTGCAATGGCATGTGGTTTTTCAACAACGAGTTATTTTATTAAAGTTTTTAAAGAAAAATACAAGCTCACCCCAAAACAATTTCAGAAAAAGCAAATAACTGCGACGTCATGACTCAATACGGATTAGAAAAATTGCTAATTATAATGATAAGTAGATACAATAAGTTAAATGCCAAATAAAGGGGTCGTTTTTATGAATATTAAACTGATTGTCATGGACATGGATGGCACATTTTTAACTGATGATAGCCAATTTAATTACGAGACTTTTCAATTGTTAAAAGAAAATTGTGCAAATCAAGATATTCGCTTTGTCTTTTGTACTGGTAAGCAATGTGAGCGTGTAGAAACGATTGTAGGTGATCTCGCAACAAATACATTTATTGTAGGCGACAGTGCAACACGAATTAAATACAATGGGGATTTTATTTACAATGCAGTGATAGAAAATCAAAAAGCAAAAGAAATTATTGATACGATAAGAGCAATTGATGATACACAAACCATTTTGGCTTGTTCGAAAAACGGTGCATACGTGTTAGACAATATTTCTGAATCAGAGAAAAGGCACGTGCATGGTTCTTATCAACATGTGCACTATATTAAAGATTATAACGATATTGAAGATGATTTATTGAAAATTACTGTTCATGACGCAAGTGCTCACTGTAAAGAGACTGCCGACCGTCTAAAACATTTTGAAAAAGATGTTTATATCGTAGCTTCAGATGAATCATGGATTGACATTGCAGACTTGGGCGTGAATAAAGGAACTACAATTAATCGAATTCAGAATTTACTTCAAATTACACCTTCAGAAACTATTGCATTTGGTGATGGGTATAATGATTTAGATTTATTTAAAGCGGCGAAATATAAAGTCGCTATGGATAATGCTTATCCTGAATTAAAAAAAGAGGCAAATTTAATTGCAATTAATAATAATGAAGATGGCGTTGTACAAACTTTAAACTTACTTTTAGGATTTAAATAAAAGTAGATTTTTATATGAATTGGAAAAATAGTAAGAATTCATAAAATAAATTGTACTTTGTATGATAATATCTATCTAGTGCGTATTTTTATATGCAATATTTAGATGAGGAGGTTCATGCATCGTGAGTACAAAGCAACAATCAAACAACAAATTGATTTTAGCTATTGTGTTAAGTGTGTTAACGTATTGGCTTTTTGCTCAATCGTTTATTAATATATCTACACAGGTTCAACATACCTATCAAACAACACCAGGTGTTGTTAACTTATCTGTCAGTTTAGCATCATTTGCTACTGGTATTTTTATGGTCGGTGCAGGTGACGTTTCTGATAAAATTGGAAAACTAAAAATGACTTATATTGGTATCATTTTTAGTATTTTAGGCTCATTACTTATTATTGTGTCTAGTGTGACAGCGTTCTTATTGGTAGGACGTATGTTGCAAGGACTTTCGGCGGCTATTTTACTTCCTTCTACCGTAGGCGTGATTAATGAGCAATTTAAAGGTAAAGAAATGCGTAGAGCATTTAGCTACTTGATGATCGGTAGCGTTGGTGGTATCGGTTTAGCATCGATGGTTGGGGGATTGATAGCGACATATGTCAATTGGCAATCTAACTTTATCATCTCTATCATTATTTCAATTATTGCATTTTGGTTATTGTGGGGAACAGAAGAAGTAGAAAAAGAAAAAATTGACACAAGACCATTTGACTATATTGGGATGTTTTTATTTGCAGTTTTAATAGGAAGTATTACATTGTTTGCCACACAAGGGTTTGAACAAGGTTGGTTCAGTACCTTTTCAATTACATGTTTTGTGATTTTTATAATTTCTACAGTTATTTTTATATTCTTTGAAAGGCAAAAACATGCACCGTTCATTGATTTTTCATTATTCCGAAATCGTGGTTTTGTTGGTTCTTCAATGATCAATGTTGTACTCAATTCTGGCATAGGTACGACGACAGTATTTAATATGTATGCGCAGACAGAATTAGGATTAAATGCCTTTCAAGCAGGACTTGTGACTGTTCCTTATGTCATTATGGCAGTTGTGATGATCCGTTTAGGAGAAAAATTATCCTTACGTTTTGGAGGCAAGCCACTGTTATTGGTAGGACCACTATTTCCAGCAATAGGAATTATGTTTATCAGTTTAACTGTATTACCAACAGATTGGTATGTAGGCATTGTCGTGTTTGGATTTGTCATTTGTGCTATAGGAAATGGCTTATGTGCTACACCAGGAATTACAGTTGCAATTTTAACAATTCCTGATGAAAAAGTTGGTTTAGCTTCAGGTATCTACAAAATGTGTGCGACACTAGGTGGTGCACTAGGCATTGCGCTTAACACAACTATTTTTGCAGCAGTGCAAGTCAACCATAGTGCTAGTGTAGCTGCGACGACTTCATTTTTAACAGGTTTATTGATTATGATTATAGGTGTGATTTTGACTCAAATCATCATTCCTAAAAATATAAAAGCTTAAGCATATATTGAAATTCATTAATAAATGATACCGCGCTATAAATCTCATATTTAAAATAAGGACTAATCCGTAAGATAATCATGGATTGGTCCTTTTATATTGCCGTTATTATGAATTTGATATACATGTTTAATAAGCGAACGGTTTAAACTTATTAACTACTTAAACGATTAGTTACAGTTGTTGATGCTTATTTTACATCATTTATAATGCGAACTTTATAGCTATCACTAAGTCAATTACATATATTTATTAAGTTGATTTCAATTAAGAATCAGTTAAATGAACAATAAATGTTTTAACGCTAACGGCTGTTCCAGTTATTTTTATTTCCCATTCATTGTTTTTAAAAGTAACGTTAACCTTCACCTTACCATTTTTACCAATTTCTTGGCCTTGTTCAACGATAAGATTGAGTGGATGGTCTGAATTGTTATGTATGTATTTAACAAAGTAAGCTCCCATAATTCCAGAAGCGGTTCCAGTAACTGGATCCTCTGTTGTTCCAGAGAAAGGTGAAGAAAAATGACGTGCATGCATATTAGCATCTGGATGATATGTTTCAAAACAAAATGGATGAATAGACACGTTAGGCTTTTCGCTTAATATAGAAGGGAATTGGTCATTGTTGGGTTTCATTTTCTTACAAACAGCTAGACTTGTCACTGGAACCAGAAGTGTCCAAACGCCTGTACTTCCATATAAAACTGGTAAATTATCGACGATATCTTCTTCTTCGATACTTAGTGCATGAGCTAAATCTTTATTAGAGCCATTGAATGCCTCAAATTGTGGTGTGGCATGTTGCATAGTGATATATATTTGGTCATTATGAGATACATTCATTCCAATAGCTAAAATGCCTGCTTTAGTTTCAATTGTAATTTCGTTTTTATTTTTTAGTAATTGTTTTTCTTTTAAAGCATAAATCGTGGCAATTGTTGCATGACCACAAAGGTCCATTTCATGGCCTGGCGTGAAGAAACGTATTCTAAGGTCTGCCTTATCAGATTTAACAGGAAATGCAGTTTCATTAAAGCCAATTTTTGATGCAATTTCTTGCATTTCCCAATCTGTTAAATTTTCTGTATCCAATACAACGCCAGCAGGGTTCCCTTTATTGGCTTCTATACTGAATGAGTCATAATGATAAACCTGCACGGATTTAACCATTTCATTCCTCCTGATTTTTAAATTCTCTATAAGTTGTAGAACAATTTACATGAGTTTGTTTAGCAATTTTACTTGTAGCTATTATTTTAAAAGAATTTTAATTGATTTATCAACTTTATTATCTCTTTATATAGAGGTTATGACGCTTTTTAGCCTTTATATTAAACTTTGACTTATCCTTTTTTTACTGCTTGTACGCATATAAAATAGTTTTTAGTTAATCATTAGGTGTTATGTCGCGTTGTTTATGTATGGATTCCTCTACGTAATGATGAATAAAATTAGTCGAATAAGACACATTCCAAACCCCCCTTACTATTTTCAGTAATAAGGGGTTTTTGTGAATTAAACACAGCTATTGTTTTATAAGTGGATTATTACATTTTGATGGGTAAGAATACAAAATTATGTGTTCCGCAATAGACATAACTATTATTGATATTATTAAAAAGGAAACTATGAATGGAATTAGAAAAAGAGTTTGAATTTTATAATTATGTTTTCAACCGGTTACGTTATATTGGTGACCTCTTACGATAAAAGTACTGACAAAATAGCAGAGAATTATATAGTATAAGTAAAAAGAGGGGGGGCGGTACTATGGAAAGTGACGTACGAGTTCATCTGAAAGTAGACGAAGTTCGCACTATAACAGAAGTAAACATCAATACTTTTGATAGAAAAACAGGTGAAAGTTTATTAGAACACATTAATAATTTCACATTTTCAAATTTAGATAAACTAGGGATTAAAACATCAGAAGGTATATTCATGATCAGTAAATCAGATATCATGTTCGCTGAAATATTTGATAAAGAAATCACAATTACGACAACAGAAAAAGAACTTACAACACGTATGGCTTTAAGTACATTACAACATAAGTTGGCCGGCGCTTTCTTTATAAAAATATCTAAATCATCAATTATTAATGTTCATTTTATAAAGAAAGTTAATCCATCCTTCTCAGGTAATCTAATAGCTACACTTACGAATGGCAAGAAAGTGTCTATATCTCGAAGATACGTCAAAAATTTAAATAAAGCATTAGGCATATAACATATAAGGAGAGGATTATAATGAAAAGAACCTTAAAAGAAATGTTACAAGGTGTCGGATTTAGCAGTAGCATCACGATTATATTTCTCGCAGCTAATCACATGAGCATTGGTTTTGGTGATGTATTAGGAATATATTTCTTTGGAGCTATTTGTGGCTTATTATCTAGTATTTATGTAGTAGAAAGTATACCTTTATTACTGCAATTATTCATTCATTTAAGTGGTAGTGTTATTTCATTTATTGTTGTAGCTTATCTTAATCATTGGTTACCGATGGAGGTTTCCACAGTGGTTTCATCAATTACTATATTTGTGATTATTTTTCTAATATTATGGTTAATATTTTTTATTAATAATCTACTACACAGTAAAAAAGTTAACGCGCAACTAAAAAAGTAAGGAAATGAAGGTTGCCAACAAATAACGATATAAAAGCCAACAGAACAAAGTAATATCATCATTTTTCTTCACATACAGCACATTCTAATGAAACAAAGACGCCACTAAAAATATTAGCATTTTTCAGCAATCACTTGCTTGATATCGCGCTCTAAGGTTTACGATTGAATTATATTCAAAGGAGGTTATATAATATGGGTAAATTTGACAGTCTACAGGACAAAGTTGTAGTTATTGCTGGTGGTGCTAAGAACCTTGGTGGCTTATTAAGCACTACTTACGCTAAAGAAGGCGCTAAATTAGTAATCCATCACCATGATGAAAATTCTTTAGATGATGCAAAAGCGACACTTACAAAAGTTGAAAATCTGGGCGGAGAAGGTACATTATTTTCTGGTGATTTGACCAAGGTTAGCAATGTCAAAGCTTTATTTCAGCATGTTGAAGCAACGTTTGGAAAAGTAGATATTGCAATAAATACTGTAGGAAAAGTGCTTAAAAAACCGATTTCAGAAACGTCTGAAGAAGAATTCGATAGTATGGCGGACATCAACGCAAAGTCAGCTTATTTCTTTATTAAATATGCTGAAAAATCTATGAATGATCATGGTAAAATCATCACTTTGGCTACTGCATTGCTTGCTGCTTACACAGGTTTTTATTCAACTTATGCTGGTGGCAAAGCACCTGTTGAGCATTATACACGCGCAGCATCCTCAGAATTTATGGATAGAGGGATTTCAGTAAACGCTGTCGCTCCAGGGCCAATGGATACGCCATTCTTCTATCCACAAGAAGGCGATGATGCTGTAGCATTCCATAAATCCCAAGCGCTTCATAACCAACTTACAAAAATAGAAGACATCGCGCCGATTATTACTTTCTTAACTTTAGACGGATGGTGGATCAACGGTCAAACATTATTTGCAAATGGTGGTTATACGACTCGCTAGTTTACTTTTTAATCATAAGGAGGTCATTTTGATATGTATTACTTTTTAGCAATATTTAAAGGGAAAGAAACAGATATCAAAATTATTACAGAAGCCAAGGTAATAGATGAAAAGAATGTATCTGTGCCAAGTCATAATTACGTTAAAGCATTAGCCGAAGAGATTATTGAGCTATCGCATCAAAATAATTTATTCCATAATGATATTAAAAGCATTGGTTTGAGTATAGATAATCCTGAACACATTGGTTATAACAGTGTGGCGTCATTAAAACATGATATGACATCAACATTTGGATTTGAAGCTATCATTGACAATGATTATGAAGAACTGCTAGTTCAACTTATGAAATAGACAAAAAGGTGACTTTATAAGGTCACCTTTTTTAGGAGGTAAATTATGCAAGTCAAACAAGTTGCCGATAATTTAGGTATCAGTGAACACACCATTCGATATTATGATAAAGCAGGGCTTTTTCCTTTTGTTCAGAGAAATAAGAATGGCTATAGAGATTTTTCAGAAGAAGACTTATATTGGATTGAATTTATAAAATGCATGCGTCAGACACATATGCCTATATCAAAATTAAAAGAAATTGCGGAGTTATATCATCAAGGCAGTGACACAAAAACGAAGCGGAAAAATATATTTTTGGAACATCAAAAAAATTTAATTGAACAAAAAAAGATTATAGATCAAGGGCTTCAAACATTAGAAGAAAAATTTAAATTGTTGGAGAATGAATAGATAAAAGTACAGCGCGAGTGGTAGCAGCAAGTGATATACAAATGACTGTTTCCTTTTTTGTAGTACCTTACAACAGAAAATGTAATGAATACGTCTGGGACAAAGCAATCATGTTCCAGATTTTTTTATTATCTTTGGATATATCCTTTTTTTAATAAAACATTTTGTTTGCCTAGTTCTCTTTCAATGATTTTCATATTTTCCTTCACACACTTCCAAAACCGTCATAGCAGATGTTGTGGATATTTTCACAATTCACTATAATCGTAAAATTTAAAATTTTTGCATAAATTTCAAAAATAATGGTATATTACATGTAAGGGCTTACATACATGAAGAAAGGAGATATTTATCACTCAATATTTTATTAGTTGGATTAAACATAGATAGGAGAAACTGTATGAAAATTATTCCATTTTCAGATTTGAAAGACATCGTAAAAGAAGGTGATGTTATAGCTCTGGCAGCCTTATCTACAGCAAATTTACCAGCTGAGATACTTAAAACGTTAGTCGAACAATATGATGAGAATCAATCACTTAATAATTTAACGTTTATGCTTGCTAATGATATTAGTGACTATAGAGGTGACAGTTATGATTTAGATTCATTCGTTTCAAGGGGTATGGTTAAACGATTAATCACGAGTATTATTACTGGTTCACCAGCAACGATTCAAGCAATGCAGAACAATGAAATAGAGGCTTATTTCCTTCCTCAAGGTGTTATAACCACACATTATCGAGGAAGTACGGAAGCTTTTCCAGGGCCGATTACTAAAATTGGTTTAAATACAAATGTGGATCCACGTTATTCTGGTGGAAAAGTCAATACATGTACGACTGAGGATTTGGTTTCTTTAATAAATATCAATGATGACACTTATTTGAAATATCAGTTTCCAGAAATTGATGTAGCTTTACTAAGAGGTACATATGCTGATGAAGCAGGCAATATTTATATGAAGCATGAGACACACTTAGGAGAAGGTTTTAGTTTAGCAGCAGCTACGCATAAAAATAAGGGAAAGGTCATTGTTCAAGTGAAAGAAGTGATTCAAAGTGGTCGTTTCAATCCAAATGAAGTGTTTATACCTGGCAAATTAGTAGATTATATTGTAGTGAACCGTGATCCAAAATATCATAGACAAGTGATTCAAACGTACTATGATCCGGCACTTTCAGGACATTATCAAATTACAGAGATGCGAGAACCATATATAGAATTGAACACTCGAAAAGTAATTTTGAGACGTGCTGCTCAATTTTTACTTCAAGGTGATGTCATCAGTATTGGTTTTGGCATAAATAATGAGTTATCCAATGTTTTAACTGAAGAAGGGGTTAATAATTTAGTACAGCCCAATATAGATACAGGCGTGTTTGGTGGTTTGATTAGCAGCGGAAAATATTTTGGTATGAACTATAACTTAAGTGCACGTATGAGACACGATATGACTTGGGATTTCATTTATAACGGAGGCGTTGATATAGCCTTTCTAAGCTTTGCTCAAGTAGATTCCAAGGGTAATGTAAATGTCTCAAAATTTGGCAATAAAATGAATGGCTGTGGTGGGTTTATCGACATAAGTCAAACGGTAAAAACAATTGTCTTTTCCGGTTCGTTAGTTGTCGGGGGTCAACTAAGTTATGAACAGCGCAAGGTTAATGTAGAACAAGAAGGTCACATACCAAAATTTATCAATGAAATTGATAATATTGATTTCAATGTTGAAAATGCGTTTTTGCTTGAACAAGAGATTTACTTTGTCACCGAAAGGGCTGTATTTGAACTCACACAACAGGGATTAATGCTCATTGAAATAGCTCCTGGTCTTGATTTAGAGCGAGATATTCTAGCAAATATGGAATTCAAGCCGCTCATTGCAACGCATTTGAAAGAAATAAATAGCGATATTTATCAAGATAAGTGGGGAGGATTGTCTGATGCAATAAAGTCGGATTATCGTATTTAAACTAAGGGGGAGAAAAATATGAACTACGACTGGATTAAAACAAGAGCGACATTTGACGATGAAAAAGCCGCAGTGATTGACCCATTCAAAGGCACAGAATGGACTTATCAAGATTTAAATATTCGTGCAGAAAATTTAGCTAATCATTTACAAGATCAAGGTGTAAAACGTGGCGATGTCGTCGGTATATTCACACCTAATGACGTAGCATTATTAGATTTGATGTTCGCTTCATTTAAATTGGGGGCTGTATACTTACCAATTAACTGGCGTTTGAAAACACAGGAAATAAAAAGTGTGATTGCAGATTCAAATGTCAAACTCATTTTTTACGCTGAGAAGCATGTCTCAAGTATAGAAGGTATTGCAGATGACTTACTGCACATGGATATTGACTCAAAAGTATATGATGATATAGTAGATCCTTCGCAACACCGTCCTTTCAATACTGTTAATGTGGAAGGAAACGATTTAGCATCGTTAATGTATACAAGCGGTACAACGGGATTACCTAAAGGAGTTATGTTTTCATATGATTCTTTTGTAAATAATCCAATCAATATTGCACTGACTTATAAAATTAATTCGACATATACAACAATTATTTCCACACCAATGTTCCATGTCTTAGGATTTAACGATTTGACGCTGCCTTTATTAATGGCTGGAGGCACTCTGATATTACAGCGTTATTTTAATGGCGAAGCGCTAAATGATTTAATGGCTCAGTACAAACCAAATTATTTAATTCAGATTCCAACGATGTATTATGCCATGTTGGTAGCAGAAAATTTCGACTTAAAAAACTTTGAAAGTATCGATTTCTTAATTCAAGGTGGTTCATCACCTTTACCAATGGTGCAAAAGAAATTTAATAGTTTAGGCTATTCAATTATTAACGGTTATGGCTTAACTGAAGCACCGCTCGTAATGGTCAATACACCGGAAAATGGTGCGCAGAAACCAGGCAGTATTGGTAAACCAGTCATGTTTATGGATATATGCATATTCGATGATAACTTTGAAGAGGTAGAAGTTGGTGAAATCGGTGAACTTGGCGTTCGTGGTAATAATATAACACCTGGTTATTGGAACAAACCTGAAGAAACTGCAAAAACATTTCATGGCGAATATTTCTTAACAGGCGATTTAGCAAAAGTAGACGAAGATGGTGATGTCTATATCGTTGATCGTCGTAAAGAAATGATTATTACTGGTGGTGAGAATGTCCTACCTTCCGAAGTGGAAACGGTATTAGCAGAACACCCACTCGTAGCTCAAGGGGTTGTCGTTGGATATGATAGTCCTAAATATGGTGAATCAGTTGCTGCAGCAGTTGTGCTTACCGAAGATGATCCGGATTTTGAAGCAAAATTAGATGCGCATATGCGTGAAAATATTGCTGGTTATAAAATACCGAGATTATATTTGAAATTGACACACATGCCATTGAACTCTACATCAAAAGCAGACAAATTAGAACTTCAGAAATACATGAATGAAAAAGCTCAACAAGAAGCTAAAGGTGTTGACGATTTGAATTAAAATAAAATGCTGAAAAGCACAAAATTTTTTTACTATAAATGTAAGCGCTATCAAAAAATGGAGGTTTTAATTATGCCAACAAAAGAAGAAACACTAAAAGCATTGTACCCAGAAGATATTTTAAGTATTGGAAAAGATTTAACGGAAGGCGAAGTGAAATTATTAAAACAATTGAATGATATGTTAGAAGAAAAATATCGTGATTCTGTGAATGAACATTGGTTAAATGCCACTGAGCCAGAAGGTTATTTTGACGAGTTAGGAAAACTTAACTATTTTAATAATCCATTGCTGTTTGAAGGTCGTGAAGGCGCCCGTACACCGAGTCAAATGTTCCAGTTTTTCATGTCATATACGATTGCAAGATTTGATGTATCTTTAGCAACATTGTTAGGTGTGCATCAAGGATTAGGACATAATTCATTTTGGTTTGGCGGTAGTAAAGAACAACAGGCCTATTATCTACCCAAGTTACAATCACATGAATTACGTACTTGTTTTGCGTTGACAGAACCAGAACATGGCTCTGATGTCGCAGGAGGGTTAGAAACAACTGCAAAACGTCAAGGCGATGAATGGATTATTAATGGAGAAAAGAAATGGATTGGTGGAGCAAATGTTTCAGATGTCATGCCAGTCTATGCCGTAGATGTTGAAACTGGCAAACCGAAAGGATTTATAATTGAGCCAAGTCAAGAAGGCGTAGAAATTGAACTGTTAGAACATAAAATTGCACTAAGAATCGTACCTAATGCAAAAATTCGTTTGAAAAATGTTGTCGTCAAAGAAGAACAGCGTTTACAAAATATTAATAGCTTTAAAGATATCGCGAAAGTTTTATATTCAACACGTGCAGGTGTGGCTTATATGGCGACAGGTGCAATGGCTGGCGCATTGAAAGCAACGACAGATTACGTAACAAAACGTAAACAATTCGGTAAAGAAATTAGTAAATTCCAACTTATTCAAGAAAAATTGGCAATGATGCAAGGAAACTTAGCACAAGCCATGGCTACATGTGCACAGCTCGCACGTATGCAAGCTAACGGTGAATATGATGAAGTAGCGACTTCAACAGCTAAGATGATGAATTCATTAAGATTGAGAGAGACTGTAGCCATGGGTCGTGGTGTTCATGGTGGTAACGGTATATTAGCTGGAGAATATGATATCGCTCGTTTCTTTGCAGATGCAGAAGCAATATACACATACGAAGGTACACACGAAGTCAATGCATTAGTTATCGGTAGAGCAATTACAGGAGATTCCGCATTTATATAAAGATTTATGTGTAAGATGTTAATGAAAAAATTGGAGGGTTTAGTATGACGATAAGAAAAGCAACAGTGCTAGGTGCAGGAACAATGGGTAGTCAAATTGCTGCACTACTTGTAAATGCAGGCTTAAAAGTTAAATTATTGGATATTGTCATTGATGAAAATGATCCTAACAAAATCTCGAAAAAGGCTTATGAAGCAATTACAAATCCTAAACGTCCACAACTGTTTGATTTATCATTTGCCTCAAACTTATCATACGGTAATTTCAATGAAGATTTACAAGATGATGATGCAGATATATATATTGAGGCGGTTAAAGAAGAAGTGGACATAAAGCATCAAATTTGGGATCAAGTTAAAAAAGTAGCGAATAATGATGCAGTGTTTGCAACAAATACTTCAGGTATTCCAATTGAAGCAATTGCAGAGGTATTTGATGATAGTGATAAAGAAAGATTTTTCGGTATGCACTTCTTCAATCCACCTAGAATCATGAAATTAGTGGAAATTATCCCCAATAAACAAACACATTCAGCGGTTGTTGAACGGGTACAAACCTTTGCAGAAGATGTATTAGGTAAAGGGGTAATTGTAGCAAATGATGTACCTGGTTTTGTTGCCAATAGAGTTGGCACACAAACAATGAATGATATTATGTATCGCGCAGAACAGCAAGGTTTCTCTATTACTGATGTTGATGCATTAACTGGTCGCAGTATTGGTCGACCTAAAATGGGCACATATGGGCTGTCTGATTTAGTAGGATTAGATATTGCTATGGCTGTAATCAAAGGATTGCAAAAAATTCCAGAAGAGCAACCATTCTTCAAAGATGTAACACTTTCTGAAAAATTAGCCGAAAATGGTGCACTCGGAAATAAAACAAAACAAGGGTTTTATAAAAAAGTAAATAAACAACGTTATGTTTATGATGAACAGCAAAATGACTACGTTGAGCCAAAGCAGCCACAACTAGAAATTTTAGGTCATTTTAGTAAAGACCTTGCCTCAAATTTAGATGTTATCTTTAATGCACAAGATGATGCAGGTGTATTCTTATGGGAAACATTGAGAAATAATTTCTATTATTCAGCATTGAATGTACCAAAAGCTGCGGAAGATTTTAAAGATATTGACCGCGCATTAGTTTGGGGATTCAACTGGAAATTAGGACCATTCCAATTATGGGATTTAATGGGATATGAACGTGTTAAATCTCGTATGAAAGAAGAATTAGGTCAGTTACCAGATTGGATTGAGCAACGCAACGAACCGTTTTATGCTGAAGGTGAATCTATTGAACGCGTGACACCTGTAACAGCTTATATCGATTCAGAATTGTGGGATAGATCCGATTCTAATTTATCTATAGCAAATAAAGATCAATTATTATTAAAATTACAAAGTAAAAATAATGTCATTTCAAATAGCTTTTTATCTGACTTATTAGAAGCAATTGATAAGCTTGAAAATGAAGACTTCACGAGCATGGTGATTTACGCAGGTGGTAACAACTTTAGTGTAGGTGCTAATTTATATCAAATGAAGAAAGCACATGAAGACGGGAAAGTGGTTTCTGAAGTAGGTGAAGCGGTCGAACAATTACACCATGTATTTGCGAGACTAAAACATGCGTTGAAACCTGTTGTAACAGCTGTTCAAGGACGTGCATTAGGAGGCGGTTGTGAACTTGTATTACATTCACCAATTGTTGTAGCGGCGAGTGAGTCTTACATTGGCCTTGTAGAAACAGGTGTAGGTTTATTGCCAGCAGGTGGCGGACTAGCAGAACTAACAGATCGTATTATGCGTACAAATCATAAAAAAGATGATAAACAAGCGTCTATTACCAATATTTTAATGCAAATTGGCTTTGCTAAAGTATCTACAAACGCTTATGAAGCAAAAAGATATGGCTATTTAAAAGAAACAGATACAGTTATTTTAAATACCGAAAGACGTATTGAAATTGCATTGAAACGTGCGCGCTATGAATCTGAAGCGAATTATGTACCACTTCCAAAAACTCAATATATCGCTTTAGGTCGAGACTTTAAAGCGTTAGCGGAAGGTCAATTAGATGCACAGCGTGTGGGTCACTTTATTAGTGATTACGATTATGAAATAACATTGAAGATTGCAGAAGTACTAAGTGGTGGAGATGTTCCACGTAACACCTATGTAAATCAAAGATATTTACAAAAACTAGAAAAAGAAAGATTTTTAGAATTACTTCAAAATAAAAAAACATACGATAGAATTTCTCACATGTTAGAAAAAGGAAAACCGCTACGCAACTAATAATCGAACATTATAGAGGAAAGGGTGAAACTAAATGCGAGACGCGTATATAGTAGCTTATGGACGTTCAGCAGCTGGTAAAGCAAAAAATGGTGCAATGACTCATGAAAGACCTGATGAAGTAGCTGCAAAAGTATTGAAAGGTGTTTTAGAAAGAGTTGGAGGTTCATTTGAACCTAGTATGGTTGAAGATGTCATTGTTGGGAATTCATTTCCAGAAGGCTTGCAAGGACAAAATATTGCTAGAACAATCGCCTTATTAGCAGGGATGCCAAATGAAGTACCTGGTCAAACAGTCAATCGTTATTGTTCTTCAGGCTTACAAACAATTGCACATGCAGCAAATCAAATTATAGCGGACCAAGCAGACATTCTAGTTGCTGGAGGTATTGAACTTATGAGTGCGGTACCGATGGGGGGCAATGAGCCAACCAATAACCCGATACTACAAGACGAAGATTCTGGTGTATCTTATCCAATGGGGTTAACTGCAGAAATGGTGGCTGACACTTACAAGGTTTCTAGAGAAGATCAAGATGCCTATGCAGTACAAAGTCATGCCCGTGCTGCTAAAGCACAAGCAGAAGGTAAATTTGAAGATGAAATTATTCCGATTGAAGTGAATAAAGTGGATTATGATGAAAATGGTCCGGTCGTATCGCAGGCAGTATTTAAAGATGATGAATTGATTAGACCAGATACGAATCAAGAAGCATTATCTAAATTACCCACTGTTTTTAAGGCGGATGGCACAGTGACTGCAGGCTCCTCGGCACCCTTAACTGACGGTTCAGGCTTTGTAGTAGTAATGTCAGGTGAAAAGGTAAAGGAATTAGGCGTAGAACCAATTGCGAGATTCGTAGGTTTTAAAGCAGTTGGTGTAGATCCTAAATTGATGGGGATTGGACCTGCTTATGCAATTCCTGAAGTGTTAAAACAGGCAAACTTGAATGTAGATGATATTGATTTAGTAGAGTTGAATGAAGCATTTGCATCTCAAACAATCGCTTCAATGAGAGAGACAGGTTTAGATGCTCAAAAGACGAATGTTAACGGCGGAGCAATTGCCTTAGGTCATCCATTGGGTGCTACGGGTGCGATGTTGGTTGGCAGATTACTTTCAGAAATGAAAAAACGCCCGGATACACAATATGGTATGGTAACGATGTGTATCGGTGTAGGTATGGGTGCTGCCGGTATCTTTGAATATGTAAGATAATAGTTTAGTAATTAGCTAGTAAAGTAATAAAACACTGAAATAACTATATTCTGTTAGGAATGAGTATAGACAATGCATATGCTCCCTTCAAAGTGACATTTAAAAAATGAAACTTGAAGGGAGCTTTTCTATGCTGAAAACTATTTTAGTATATGTTCATCGCATATAAAGTGATAAGGCAGGATGAGCATTGATAGGTCAGGTTTATGAGCGTAAGCGTTGCTTTGCTGTGTGTGTAGCTTTGGTTACTTTTTCGTTAATACGTGCTTTTCCTAGACCAAAATCGGGCATGTTAATATAAATATTTTCATATTGATTCGCATCGACATTATAAGTCTCATGATAAAAACCTACAGCATCATTTTGCTTAAGTTCTTTCATAAAACGTCGCCATGCTTTTAAATGTACCGGCATTTTTGAATAAGAAAGTAATTTTTCATTGGATTCCCAATATTGAACAATCATCACACCACGATATTTAAATAGCATTTCAAAAGATAAACATCCCAGCGTTTTATCTTTTGATAATTCTCTGAGCATAGGTGGCATAGCTAAGAGTACAGGTAACCATTTATGAATTTTATACCATTTATTTATACGAAGTCCTATTAGAAAAACTGTGACTGAGGCATTGGGTATTACAGTGTATCTCCCTTTATTCATGTTTTTCCCCCTTTCTTTTTGAAAGCATAGCGTTAATTTCATTGATATCGTTTTGATTACGTTTCGCTTCTATTGACCAAATGATAAAATAGACAATTGTATAGATAATGATAAAAGATACTAAAGCTGAAACTTTAAGTGGAAACCATCCCGCTAGTATTGCTAAAGGGAGCATGATAACGAACATTAGGGTGAAGTGCACAGATGTTTTAAATAATAATGATTTTCTAGAACTTGAAAATATGAGTGCTCCAAAACTAAATGTAATACCAATTAATGCCCAGATGATAACTGCGATAAACATTGTTTGTAATTCGCTTAAATATTGAAAGTATAAATGACCCATTGTTGAGACAGGGGAGACTGGATGAAATGAAGTATGTGAAAAAACAACTGAAAAAAATAAAGAAATGATAACTCCAATAGCAATACCTGTGATTGCGCCGTGTAATAAGCGTTTCATAATTTTAAAGCCTCCTTGATTAATGGTAAATACCTTCTTGATGAATAAGTGAAATCATTATTAGTAAAACGAATTTCAATTGTGCCATTTTTATTGAGTTTCAAATAATCAATATAATTAATATTTATTATTTCAGATTTAGAGATTTGTAGAAAATAGGTGTTGATTTGAGATTTGATTTCGTATAGTCGCTGATTCATTGTAAATTGTTTGTCTGCGGTAATCATAGTAAGAATTTTATTTTCTATGCGAAAGGAAATAATATCTTCTTGTTTTATAAAGTGTGTTTCCCCTTTATATTTTCCGGGAAATAACTTCGTTTTGGCTAATTTGTTAATATAGTTTACAATGTCATTCACGTGCTCAGTGTGTTCATTGACTTCAATGATTACTTGATTGTTGTCTAAATGCTGATTATATATTACCTTCACATCCATGCTCAGTTCGCCTCCTTCTTATTGATAAGTAAAACAAATAAATGATTTGATTACCATACAAAATAGGTAAGTGGTTGTAATATTATTCTAAACGGCATTTTTAACAGCAATTTAGTATAAAAAAACCACCTCCGTGCGATTATCTGAAAAATAATCGCTGAGGTGGTTGTAGGATTCATATCAATGTAATGATGATGCAGTGATTGGCTCAACTATTAATAAACATCACGTTGATATCTTTGATTTTTAATTAGTTCTGTTAAATAATCTTCTGCTTGTGCTTGATTAAAGTTACCATGCTGAATGAGTACATTGACAAAAGATTGGTGTACTCCTTTTGCCATCTCTTCTTTGTCACCGCAAAGATAAATGGTTGCACCATTTGTTAACCATTGATAAAAATCTTCCCCATTTTCTTCAATTCGGTGTTGAACATAGATTTTATTTTCTGTATCTCTTGAAAATGCTAAATCTAGTTTACTAAGCACGCCTTGGTCAAGCCATGACTCTAAATCATTGCGATATAGGAAATCTGCATCAATATTTTGATTTCCAAATATGAGCCATTGGTTACCTTTCAGTCCTAAATGCGCTCTTTGTTGGAGATAAGCTCTGTAAGGCGCAATGCCAGTACCTGCACCAATCATAATGACTGGTGTTTGTTCATCGTAAGGGAATTTAAAATTAGGGTTCTTTTTAAGGTAAACAGGTAATTTATCACCTAATTGTGTACGATCTGCGAGTTGTACAGAACATACGCCATGACGTTCACGATGATGTGCGTCATATTTAACTACGCGTACAGTGATATGGACGGTATGTGGATTTACTTGATTACTGCTAGCAATAGAGTATTCTCTTGGCGGCAATTTTCTCAATAAGTCTTTTAACATATCAGGTGACAGCGCGACAGGTGTAAAATCTTTAATTAAATCAATGAAATCTCTGCCATAAATATAATCTTGTACCCATTCGTTGTTTTGAACATTTGCATTTAGCATAGGATTTCCAAATAACGCAGCTGCATTATTTAATATAGATGGTGTTAATTTAGCAATTTCAAATTCATTCGTAAGTGCATCCTGTATAGTGGTACTATTACCGCTATTGTCTATGTCTATTGTTGTTGTGCCATCCCAATCCAATGTTTGGATTACTTCTTCTACAAGTTCTGGGTTGTTTTGAGGGATAATTACTAAGCTGTCTCCAGGTTCGTAGGCTTCGCCATACCCTTCTATAGATAATTCAAGATGTCTGACTTCACGGGTAGCAGTTGGTTCAGTTAACACACTATTTTTGATGATTTCAGCATAAAATGGATGTGTTTTTGAATAAGTTGCTTGCGGTTCTTCGACAACGACATCTTCATCTTTAGGTTCATTTTTTGAACTACCAGGAGACATTTGAGACAAAAGTTCAAGCATGTCAATAATCCATTGCTCAGATACTTCTTCAAAATCAAAATCACATTCAACGCGATCAGCTAATCGATGACCACCTAAATCACCTAAGATTTTATCGAAATCTTTGCCCGCTTGACAGAAATCAGGATAGTCTTGGTCACCTAATGCGAGTACTGAGAAGTTTAAATGACTTAAATCAGGTGCCTCGTCACTATGCAGGTAGTCATAAAAATCCAACGCATTAATCGGAGGTTCTCCTACACCATGCGTTGAAGTAATGATAAACACATGGTTAACTTTTGATAAGTCCTCTTGAGGAAAATCATCCATTTCCCAAGTATGAACTGTAAAATCATGTTCTTTTAATTTTGTTTCAAATTCATCAGCAATTTCTTCAGCATTGCCTGTTTCTGTTCCAAATAAAATGTTTACTTCTATAGGCTCATCCGTAGATATTGTCGAATGCGTCGTATCTTCTGTTGGTACTTCTGAATTAGTTGTGTTAATGGACGATGTTAATTCAGCTGTTGCGTTTGCGTGTTCAGATGTTTCAGGATGATCGGTATATTGCGATGGGTCACCTTCATCTGTAGAAGCATTAAGCAAATAGCCACTTAACCAAGACTGTTGATTTGATGACAGTGTTGGCATAAGTTGTTGTATAAGTTCCAATTGATTTTCATCAAAAGGGGAATTTGATTTATTTAATTCCAAAAAGGTCACCTCGTATTGTATTAAAAATTTATAGTAAAGCATGCACAATAACACGCTATTTATATAATAGAATTTAATTGAAGTATAACATTGATTTTAATTTTTTAAATGATAGAGATTATCATCTATTAAAAATCCAACTTATGACCTATGTATTTATTCCATAAAAGTGGGACGGGATAGAAATCAAAAATTGTATTTGATATCAAATTCCCGCCCCAGTTAAGTTGGTAATATGTTGGTGTCTATAAACAGTTAATGATAATTGTTTGTGTAGCGTTATTTCAAATAGTTACGTATCAACATAATCATATTTTAGAATTTATTGTCTATTTATAAAAGAGATATATGAATATAAGAAGTGCTCAATTTCTTATATATGATAATGGCTAGGTTTTATAAGTTTCATATTATTGAAGCGAAATGGACCGTTTCGCTTATGGTTTTAAGGTTTGATAGCAAAGGCACGTACTGGAAATCCAGGTGCTTTGTTTGGTTTTGGACTGATAGCATAAATAATGGCGCCTCGTGTAGGCAGTTGATCTAAATTTGTTAGTAACTCAAGTTGGTAGGTATCTTGACCTAATACGTAACGTTCACCGACAATATCACCATTTTTGACAACATCTACTGAAGCATCTGTATCAAACGTTTCATGACCGATAGATTGGACTTGTCTATCTTCAAGTAAATATTGTAAAGCATCCAATCCCCAACCAGGTAAGTGTAGTTGTCCTTCTGCATCTTTATTTTCAAAATGTTCAATATCTGGCCAACGTTTGGACCAATCACTGCGAAACGCAACAAATGTGCCAGGTTCGATTGAACCATGTTCAGTTTCCCATTGTTTAATATGATCACGCGTTAAAATAAAGTCAGCATCAGCTGCCACTTCTTGTGAAAAGTCTAAAACAACTAATGGTAATACGAGTTCTTTTAGATCAATTTCATGAAGATAGCGCGTTTTTTCGACAAAATGTATCGGGGCATCTATGTGCGTCCCATACTGAGTCACAATATTCCAATTTTGGACATAGAAACCATCGTCGTCAACATTAAATAGTGTAGAAACCTTTGCGCGTTCAAATTCACTAAAACACGGAATTGTTTCATCAAAAGTATGGGTTAAGTCTACCCATGTTGCAGTTTTTAATTGTTCTAACTGTTCCCATAGTGGATATGTCATTGATATCACCTTCGTCATTTATGATTAAACTGTTGCAGGGTTTGTTGATTTACGTAATTTGTCTACTGAATTTACAAGCACAGTCAATGATTCTCTCACTTCATCTTCTTTACGTGTTTTTAAACCACAATCTGGATTAACCCAGAATAAAGAACGATCAATTTCTTGTAGCGCTCGGTTAATTGCTTCTGTGATTTCTGCTTCAGTAGGGATACGTGGACTGTGGATATCATATACCCCTAATCCAATACCTAAGTCATAAGTAATATCTTCAAAATCTTTAATTAAGTCGCCATGGCTACGAGATGTTTCTATTGAAATAACATCTGCATCTAAATCATAAATAGCATGAATGATTTGGCCAAATTGAGAATAGCACATATGTGTATGAATTTGCGTCTCATCGGCAACAGATGATGTAGCTAATTTAAATGAGTGCACAGCTTTATTAAGGTAATCTTCATGATATTCTGAACGTAATGGCAAACCTTCTCTCAATGCAGGTTCATCAACTTGAATAATTTGGATACCAGCTTTTTCTAAAGCTAAAACTTCTTCATTAATCGCTAATGCAATTTGGTCTTGTACGGTTTCGCGTGGCAAGTCTACACGTTCAAATGACCAATTCAAGATAGTCACTGGACCTGTAAGCATACCTTTTACTGGTTTATCCGTTAAACTTTGTGCATAAAGTGTCTCTTTAACTGTTAAAGGCTCTGTCCATTTTACATCACCATAAATGATAGGTGGTTTTACCGCACGTGAACCGTATGATTGCACCCATCCATACTTCGTCACTAAGAAGCCTTGTAATTTTTCGCCGAAGAACTCTACCATATCATTTCGTTCAAATTCACCATGGACTAAGACATCTAATCCGATATCTTCTTGGATTTTAATCCAGCGCGCAATTTCATTTTTTAAGAATGTTTTATAATCTTCATCTGTAATTCGATTATTTTTCCAATCTGCACGGAATTTTCTTACTTCTTGCGATTGTGGGAATGATCCAATCGTTGTCGTTGGTAAATCAGGTAAGTTGAGACGTGCATCTTGTGCTTTTTTACGCACTTTAAAAGGTGACTGACGTGTAGTACGCACACTGTCGAAATCATACTCTAGATTTTTAAATGATTGATTTTGGAAGCGCTCATAACGTGCTTTCAATTCATCAAATTTCTGACTGTCATTGTCATTAAATAATCGTCTTAAAGCATCCAATTCATCTAATTTTTCAGTGGCAAAACTCAAACCTTCTGCGATGGATTCGTCTAATGTTTCATCATCTAATGATACTGGTACATGTAACAATGAAGAAGATGGTTGAATGACAAGGTTATTTGTAGCACTTTGTAGTGTGTCGATTAATGATTTTTTAGCTTCAATGTCTGCTGCCCACACATTACGACCATCTATAATACCTGCATAAAGTGTTTTGTTTTTGTCTAGTTCGCCATTTTTAATTTGTTTTAAGTTATAGCCGTTATCATGTACAAAATCTAAACCTAATCCTTTTACAGGTAAGCTGTTGAGGAATTTTAAGTTGACACGTTCAAAATAAGTTTGAATCACAAGGTGATTACTTAACCCTGCTTCGTCAAAATAGTTATAAGCAGTACGTGTAATATCTTCAAATGATGCACTATCATCTTCCACAAGTACAGGTTCATCGATTTGAATGTATTCCGCGCCTGCATCTACTAAAGACTGTAAAACTTCTTTATATAAAGGCAATAATGTATTTACTTTTTCTTCAAATGATTGCGAACCGCCTTTAGAAAGTTTTACGAATGTTATGGGACCCACGATTACTGGGTGCGCATTCACATTAATAGATTGTGCATATTTGAAGCGCTCTAATAATACATTGTCATTTAATTTTGGCTCTACGTTGTCCCATTCAGGTACAATATAATGATAATTTGTGTTGAACCATTTGATCAATGCACTTGCAACATGTTCTTTATTACCTCTGGCAATGTCGAACAATAAATCGTTGTCTAATGCTCTGCCTTGGAAACGTTCTGGAATAATATTGAATAATAATGATGTATCAAGAATATGGTCATAAAGAGAGAAATCTCCGACAGGGATACTCGTTAGATTATAGTTCTTTTGTAGTAATAAATTCTCTTTATGCAAGTCTGTTAATTGTTGATTTAATGTAGGGGCATCTATTTTATTAGCCCAGTAACTTTCTATTGCTTTTTTCCACTCTCTTTTTCTGCCTAATCTTGGGAAACCTAAATTTGATGTTTGAATTGTCATAATATTGCCTCCTGTTTACTTGAAGTAATTGATTGTGAATATGATGCGAGTGCTAAAGTGTAATCGACTTTCTGGAACGGTGTAATTAAATATAAGCCGTTAAAATATTTATGGACGGTATCTATAAGTTCCTTAGAAAGTTTAAGGCTTAATGCTTTCGTTTTTTCTTTATCGTCTTTAACAGCTTCAAATTGTTCTAAAATGTCTTCGGATAGTTTGATTCCAGGCACTTCGTTGTGTAAAAATAGTGCGTTATTATAGCTAGTGACTGGCATAATGCCAATAAAGAATGGTACGTCTAAATGTTTGGTTGCTTCATATATTTCTTCGATTTTTTCGGTGCTATAGACTGGCTGTGTGATAAAGTAGTGTGTGCCACTCTCTATCTTTTTCTCAGCACGTTTGACTGACCCTTCGAGTTTTCGAACATTTGGATCAAAAGCACCTGCGA
Organism: Staphylococcus sp. GDY8P67P; assembly: GCF_017892545.1. Taxonomy (NCBI): domain Bacteria; kingdom Bacillati; phylum Bacillota; class Bacilli; order Caryophanales; family Staphylococcaceae; genus Staphylococcus; species Staphylococcus sp. GDY8P67P. Next base: position 180,597 of record NZ_JAESLH010000029.1, on the reverse strand, counting down.
TGTTGAAGTTCGTTTTCGTCTTCAGCGCATCACCATCTGTGTTAATACCTTCGTTAAAGCGTAATGCAATTTCTGTTAAACCTTTGGAGTTCACATCGTAAACATTAGTTGCGCCGGGTAAATGACCAATTTTTGATGGATCCCCTGTAATGGCTAGTATTTCATTTACATTCAGTAAGGATAGGCCTAATAAATGTGATTGTAGTCCAATGAGGTTACGATCGCGACACGTGATGTGAACGAGCGGTTCAATATTATATTGTTGTTTGATGATACTTGCTGCTGCGACATTACTGATACGCACAGTAGCTAAAGAGTTATCTGCTAAGGTCACCGCATCAATATGAGCATCATCAAGTTTTTTGATATTTCTGAAAAATGTTTCTGTATCTAAGTGTTTTGGCGTATCCAATTCTACTATAATAGTGGGACGTGCTTTGACTTTCGTTGTTAAGTTTTGTTGTTGTACATTGTTATGTGAAGGACTATTATATTTTTTAATAGGTATTACATTTTTACTGGATACCGGTTTGAGATTGGCTACAGAGGACTTAATGTATTGAATATGTTCTGGTGTAGTCCCGCAACAACCCCCGATAATCCTAACGCCTTCTTTGATCAACTGCTCTGCCACTTTACCGAAGTATTCGGCATTGTCACTATATTTAAATCGACTATTTTCAATATCTAATAAACTTGCATTGGGATAGCAAGATAAATAGGCATTGTCAGGTAATTCAATATGTGAAAATGATTGTTGCATGTGGTGAGGACCATGGTGACAATTGAGTCCAACGATATCAGCACCACTGTCGACAACGCGTTGTAAAGCTGTATTAATTTCCGTACCATCTCTCAAGTAATTTGTGTTTAATGCTGTTAATTGAGCAATAATAGGAATATGATGTTTGCGTTTTGTAGCTGTAATAATGTTGGTCAGCTCTTCTAAATCATAATAGGTTTCGAAAAGTAAACCGTCGACGCCTTCTTCAACTAAAGTATCTACTTGGATCTCGGTATGATATTGAATGGTTTCTAAACCTAAATCTTCCTGTTTCACACCTCTGAATCCACCTACAGTACCTAATATAAATGTTTCATCATTAGCTGCTCTTTTGGCAATTTGTACTGCGGCTTTGTGTATTTCTTTAACCTTGTGTTCTAAACCAAATACTTTTAATTTTTCAAAATTTGCACCATAAGTATTGGTCTGAATAATATCTGCACCAGATTCAATGTAGGAGCGATGAATCCGTTCTATTTTGTCAGGATGGGTTAAATTATATGCTTCTGGACAAGTATCTAAACCATCAGAATATAGAATGGTTCCCATTGCACCATCAGCGACTAAAATGTTCTGTTTCAGTTTGTTGATGAGTTGACTCATTGAAGGCCTCCTTCAGTGCGTAGTTTAAATCAGCAATTAATTCGTCAGCATTTTCTAAGCCTACACTTAATCTAAATAATCCAAATGTAATATTGCGTGCTTCACGAACTTCTTTTGGTACAGCAGCATGAGACATAGTAGCAGGGTGGGATAAAATCGTCTCAACGCCACCTAAACTGACAGATACAAGTGGTAGCGTGAGCGCATCTACAAAAGCTTGCGCTTTTGATTCATCTTTAAGTCTTAAGCCTAAAACAGCACCACCATGTTTTGCTTGAGATAAATGTAACTTGTCATTTCCTGGGTAATAGACTTCTGCAATTTCTTCGCGCTGCGTTAAGAAATCATAAACTTTTTGTGCATTCTCAACAGATTGATTGAAACGTACAGACAACGTTTTTAAATGCTGTGCTAACGTCCAGCAATCATGTGCAGACAATGCAGTTCCTGTACCGTTTTGCAATAGATAAAGTGCGTCTGCTACTGCTTTATTATTTGTGATAGCAGCGCCAGCAATGATATCACTATGACCACCCAAGAATTTTGTAGCACTATGTACGACGATATCTGCACCTAAAGCTAAAGGTGACTGACCAAGTGGTGTCATAAATGTATTGTCAACAGCGAGTAATAGTTCGTGTTGTTGTGTGATACGAGAGACGCCTTTAATATCAGTGATTTTAAATAATGGATTAGATGGTGTTTCAATATAAACCAGTTTTGTATTTGATTGAATCGCTTCTTCAATTTCTTGTAACTGTGTTGTGTCTACCGTGGTAAATTGAATATTAAAGCGTGTCAAAATTTGTTCTGTTAATCTAAAAGTACCACCATAGACATCATCTGGGAGAATGACATGATCACCTGCATTTAATGTGAGTAGTACAGCTGAAATGGCTGCAATACCTGATGCATAAGCAAATGCGTAATCGCCCCCTTCAAGTGCTGCTAATTTTTCTTCTAACAAAGCACGATTAGGGTTGCCACTTCGCGCATAATCATATTTGGCGTCACCACCTAAAACTTTTTGATGAAATGTCGAAGATGCATATAATGGTGGATTAGCTGAATCGTAATCAACACCTCTTTGTGCATCAAATATTACTTCTGTTTCTTTAGATAAACTCATATAATCACACTTTCTTTAGATTTTTCTAATGCTTGTATAATGTCTTGTTCAATGTCTGCGTAATCTTCAACGCCGATGGATAATCTCAGTAAATGTTCATCAATGCCTCGCTTTTCTTTTTCTTCGTCTGGCATGTCAACGTGTGTTTGTGTATAAGGAAATGTGATAAAAGTTTCTGTTCCACCTAAGCTTTCTGCAAAAATACATACTTTTAAGTTTTCTAAAAATTTATCGGCTTTATAATTTTTATTTAAGCGTAGACTCATCATTCCCGTTCGACCGCAATATAAGACCTGGTCAATGCCTGTTAAGTTACAACATCGTTTGGCTAATAATTGAGCATTATATTCTGAACGGTCCATTCTTAAATGTAATGTTTTTAAACCACGTTGTAGTAAGTAGCTATCAAAAGGTGATAAAGTTGCACCAATCATGTTATGAAATTCACCTAATTTTTCAGCTAAATTTTCATCTTTAACCGTCACGACACCAGCAAGTACATCATTATGCCCACCTATGTATTTCGTAGCAGAATGTAGTACAATATCTGCACCATCTTCAAGTGGTGTTGAGAGATATGGTGTTAAAAAAGTGTTGTCTATAATCGTTAGTAAGCGATGCTTTTTGCTTAAAATATAATATGGATCAACGTCTACTTCTTGCATTTGTGGATTTGAAATCGTTTCTATAAATAGCGCTTTAGTATTTTCTGTAATGCTTTCTTTAACAGTTTCATAGTTTAAGAAATCAACATATTTGAAATGTACACCGTATTGTTGCTCATAAAAATCAAATAGTCTAAATGTGCCACCATAAAGGTCGAATGAAACGAGTATTTCATCGCCAGCTTTAAATAAATTACATATTAATTGTATGGCTGCCATGCCACTTGCAGTAGCAAATGAAGCAGTACCACGTTCTAACTTAGCAAATGATTCTTCAAAAGCTGAACGTGTTGGGTTTTTAGTTCTTGTATAATCAAAACCCGTCGATGTTCCTAAATGAGGGTGCTGATATGCTGTTGATAAATAAATTGGATTTGCAATCGCTCCTGTTGCATCTTGTGTCAGTGCGATTTGTGATAACTCAGTATTTTTCATAATACAGATAACCTCCTTTAAAAATAAAAAAAGCTTCCGTCCTTTAAACCCGAATCAATCGGATGTAAAGGACGAAAGCTTAGCTCGCGGTACCACCTTTGTTTGTTACTTTATCACTAAAGTAACCTTATCCAGTACGCCAAATTGCATTCATTACTTGTACTGAACGTGCGCTACCGTAATATGATCAAATAAAAAAACTCACTGCCACTGAAAGTGAAATGAGTATTAACGACATATACAACGCTTGGAATAATCCAGTACGCCATTAAGCAAAATGTTAATACTGTATCGCTATAACGGGCGATCCCGTTGACACCTCATATTGGCATCAACACTCAAAGGCCATTTTCAAACTTTCTTTCTGTGTCTCCTTTCAGCAAGTGAAGACTCTCTGTGTCAGCAGTGTAAGTTCTACTTTCCTTATTACTGTGTGTTGCTATTTCAAATTTGTTATCACTTAGATTACACATTAAAATAACTTTTGTCAATAACTTATCTGAAAATTTTGATTTAACCGATAATTTAAAATGATATTTTTCATTGCTGTAGTGATGATATACTATGTTTAACTAAAAAGGTCATTTTTATTTAAGAAAGTAGGTGTAAACAATGAATGATGATATAGATGAACGACTCAAAGTAGATCACAATGCGCACGTAAAAGAAATAGCACTCAATAGCATTAAACCTAATCCTTATCAACCTAGGAAATCATTTGATCAAGAACGTTTGGAAGATTTGGCTGAGTCGATAAAACTACATGGTATTTTACAGCCTATCGTGTTACGAAAAACAATATCTGGTTATAACATTGTAGTAGGTGAGCGACGTTTTCGAGCATCAAAACTAGCAGGATCAACGACAATACCCGCCATCGTTAAAGTGCTATCTGATGAAGATATGATGGAACTCGCTGTGATTGAAAATCTACAACGCGAAGATTTAAATGCGATTGAGGAAGCAGAAAGTTATCGTAAATTAATGGATGAGTTAGCGCTAACACAGCAAGAAGTGGCACAGCGATTAAGTAAATCTAGACCATATATTGCCAACATGTTGCGTTTACTACAATTGCCTAAGGACATTACTCAAATGGTCAAAGATAACAAACTATCAGGCGCACATGGACGCACGCTATTAGCGATAAAAGATAAGCAAAAGATGAAAAGCATAGCTAAGCAAGCCTACCAGGAGTCTTGGAGTGTACGTACATTAGAACAATATGTAAATGAAAACACTGAAGATAAAAAATCTATTAAAGATAAGTCGCATACAACTAAAAAACCTAAGTTTATACAACAACAAGAGCGACAGCTAAAAGAACAATATGGTTCAGCTGTAACGATATCTAACAAAAATAAAAAAGGTTACATCACTTTTGAATTTAAATCTGAAACTGAGTTCAGAAGATTAATACACCAATTGAATGAGAAATATAATTAAAACAAGAAATTTTACCCATCGTTTGAATTAAGTAATAATAATAAATAACAAACCTAAAACCACATGCGAACTGATATACCACCAGGTGCATGTGGTTTTTAAGTTTGCAAAAATGAATTATCAATATAATATATTTTATTTTAGATTATATAGTGAATAAAAATGAGCGATATTTTTCAATATATTATCTTTTTTAAAAATCATTAATCAAAAAATAGTTACAAATTAATGAATATCGAATGTGAAATTTATGTGAAATTAAACACATTTGCTTGTAAGCAAAATAATGTAGTTCAATAATGGAAGTGAAGGAATGACTAGGAGGGGTTTTATGTTAAATCACGAAGAAATAAAAACAATAAGAGAAACGATACCATTATTGAAAGATAAAGGACAGACAATAACATCAACTTTCTATAAAAAATTATTCGAACAACATCCTGAATTGAAGAATATGTTTAACCAGACCAATCAAAAAAGAGGATTACAATCTTCTGCATTAGCGATGGCAGTATTAGCGGCGGCAGAAAATATAGATGACTTATCACCAATTGTTCCCGCAATTATGCCTGTGGTTTACAAACATTGTGCTTTACAAGTAAAAGCTGAGCATTATCCAATCGTTGGTGAAAATTTGATTTGGGCAATTCAACAAGTGACTGGCTTAAAAGAAGAAGATCCTATTATCCAAACTTGGATTAAAGCATATGGAGAAATTGCTGATGCATTTATTGGTTTAGAAAAAGAAGTTTACAGTAAAATGGCTTGGGATGGCTTTAAACCATTTACTGTAACCAATATCACTGATGAAACCGAAATCATTAAATCTTTCACAGTAACATCAGACGACATTGATTTAAGTCAATTTGTACCTGGACAATATATTACAGTAGATATATCTAGTGATAAGTTGCCTTACAGAGCTAAAAGACATTATTCCATTGTAGATGGTGACAAAGATTTCTTAACATTCGGTGTACGTAGAGACGTTACGGAAGAACATGAAGGTGAAGTATCTACAGTACTACATGATGAAGTCAAAGTGGGAGATACTCTATTTTTATCTGCGCCAGTTGGTGGATTTGGATTGGCAAACAAAGATCATAAACAATTATTCATAGGCTCTGGTGTAGGCGTGACACCTCTTGTTTCAATGTATAAAGAAGCGGTTGATGCTGATTTAACTTCAACATTCCTTCAATCAACATCAGATGCTCAAAACGTAGCATTCGAAGAAAATTTAGAAGCAATCACAGCACAATCTTCAGTAACACAATTTGATAAACATTTCCGTAATCAAGACGGATTTATAGACGCTGAACAATTAAAACAATACCTTGATGGTGAAACAGAAGTTTATGTATGTGGTGGTAATTCATTCTTAAAAGCTATGATTCAAGAATTACAAAAATTAGAAGTGCCAATGGACCAAATTCACTACGAAACATTCATTCCAAGATTGAGTTTTTCAGTATAGTGTAACGCGTTTTACACATTTTATATAAATTAAAAAATAAATCATAAAACAGATAGCTCATTTTATTTATCTGGAGACTTTTCATATTTTTTAAATAATAACCTCGACTAATAGTTTAGTCGGGGGTTTTTTATTTTATGTTGCGCAAATATTTTTCAAATATATTAAAAATACAAAGACATGCTGCCAATTAAGTAAAATTTCCCAATTCATAAAACCATATGAGCATAAATTGTATGTATAAAAACAGTCATTAAGTTGCCGCCTTATAACGCTTTGTAAAAATAATGAAAATTTTAGGTTTATATTATTGACCTATTTAATTCAAGAGAGTAGTATAAACAAAGTACTTTGTTAAAAGTACTTTTATAAAACTATATATGCGTGTTAGAAAGGATAATTAAGATGAAATTTAGTGATTTTTTAAAATCAAAAGGGGCAATTGGCGCAATATTTATGGGGATTTTTTATGGATTAGTGATGTTGGCCATCTTTTTACCTGGTTACAAAGCGATGCCAGGTAATATTGATAAATTACCTATTGCAATCGTTAACGATGACAACGGAGATTATGGTAACCAAATATCAAAACAATTGAACAACAGTTTACCGTTCGATCATATAAAAAAAGATATTTCTAATTCGAAAGCAAATAATCAGTTGGAGCATAATGAATTGAATCTTGTAATTCATATACCTCGAGATTTTTCAAGTAATTTAAAATCTGAAAAGGGTACACCAGGGCTAGATTTTAAAGTAAATGATGCTTCTCCAACAATGATTAGTCAATCTATGGATTCAATTGGAAGTGAAATTAATAGTCAGCTTAGCAAGCAATTTTCTAATCAAACAACTGAAGGTGTATTAAAACAAGCAAAAATACCTGATGAACAAATGGACGGTTTAATTAAGCAAATCAACGCTTCTTATTCTGGTAACATTAATCATATAAATAAAATGCCATCAAGCATGAATTTTAAAATGTTACCTATGTTTTTAACTTTAGCTGGATATGTAGGCGCAATGATTGGAGCGATGCAATTAGTTAGTGCATTTAAAGAAAACAGACACAGAGCTAGTAAAACTAAGTTGTTTATCTATGTGCAACTAACAGCTCTAATCATTGGATTAGCTTCTTCTGTCATTTCTTTAGGTATTGCTTATTTAGTCAATGATTTAGAAGCTGATAAATTCTTAAGTATTTTTGGTCAATTAGTATTGAATTATTGGGTTTCCTTTAACTTTACAGCAATCGTCGTATTCTTAATAGGACAGGCAGGTATGATTTTAAATATTCCTATTTTACTCATACAAACAATTGCTAATGGGGCAACAATGAGTCGTGATATGATGCCTACAGTTTATAACTGGATGAGTCATATTTCCCCAATGTATTATTCAGTTCAGGGTCACTTTGCAAACATTTTTGGAAGCATACCACAAACACCTTATATTTTATCTATGGCAGCTGTAGGTGTCGTTGCTATGTTCGTTAATATTGTTATCGTTACTGTTCTTTATAAAAAAGAATCCGATATCGTTTTTGAGAATTATAAAAATACTAACGAAACGCTTGCAAACTATTAACACCTTCTTTAGTTCTGTTAAAATAAAGGTATTAAGAAAAAAGGAGCCTTTAATAATGTCTATCCAAATATTTATATTAGGGAAATTAATGGAAAAAAACAGTTACCCTTATTTATTAAAAAAACAGCTATCAGAACCTATACCTTTTGATAAAATGAGCGGACTAACAGAAAGTAAGCTTTATTATAATTTTGAAGCATTATCCAAAAAAGGCCTTGTAGAAATAGTGGAGACAATTAAAGAAGAAAATCGTCCAGATAAACAAGTATTTCAAATTACTGAAAAAGGTAAACAAACTTTGCCTAAATTGATATATAAGTTATTCGAGAACGCTAAAGAAATTAATGAAATGTATGTTGGTATTGCTTATCTCAAATTTGTAGATAAGCAAAAAGTAATTAATATCTTAGAAAGCAAAGTTCAAGATTATAAACAAATGTTGATACAATCAAAAGAGATAAAGTATAAGATTCAGGTAACTACTGAAAATGAAGGGTTATTAAATTTTATGTCGGATCATTTTAACACTAAAACAAATAATACAATTCATTTTTTAGAAAAACTGATAACACTTATTGAAAATGATAATGTATGATATTAAAGATGGAACAAGTAACGTAAGAGGCGTTACTTGTTCTTTTTTACGTTGTTTTGAAAAGATTGCACTTTATATATATATCTACAATGAGAAAAAATGTTTAATATGTTTCGGACAATACTTTTAATTATTATAAAGAAGTAGTACAATATAATTAAAGAAATAAAATTTTGGAGGGATACCCAAGTCTGGCTTAAGGGAAATTAATAGTTAATATTAATTAGAAGCATCTTGCTTGCGTTGGTTCGAATCCTTCTCCCTCCGTTAAATCATTTACCAAGCCTTTCAAGAGCTTGGCTTTTTTTATGATATATATTGTTCAATGCATTATAAATTCAAATAGAAAGTAGGTTTACAATGTATTTCACTCACTTAAACATTGATGAATTTGAAAACTTTATTCATAACCACGCGGCACATTATACCCAAAGTGCTAACCATTTTCGTTACAGAAACCAACATAAAAATGATGTGCATATTGTAGGTGTTAAAGATAATGAAGATAACGTCATAGCAGCATGTCTTTTAACAGAAGCACGTTCCTTCAAATTTTTTAAATATTTTTATACACATCGTGGTCCTGTTTTAGACTTTTCTGATTATCAGTTAGTAAGATTTTTCTATAAAAGTTTAACGAAGTATTTGAAAAAGCATCGGTGCTTATATGTTTTAACCGATCCATACATATTAGAAAATATAAGAAATGCGCAAGGCGAAATATTAGAAAGCTATAACAATAAACCACTTATCAAGACTATGGAAGATATAGGTTATAAACATCAAGGATATACGGTAGGATATTCTCAAATAAGTCAAATTCGTTGGTTATCAGTTTTGGATTTAAAAGATAAAACAGAAGATGACTTGCTTAAAGAAATGGATTACCAAACGCGTAGAAATATTAAGAAAACATACGAAATGGACGTGCGCGTAAGTACACTGGCTATTGAGGAGACAAGTAGATTTTTTAAATTATTTAAAATGGCTGAAGAAAAACATGGATTTAAGTTTAGAGATCAGCAATATTTTGAAGAAATGCAAAATATTTATCATGATAATAGCATGTTAAAATTAGCATATATCGATTTGTCAGAATTATTAGTAAAGCAAAATAAGCAATTAGAAAAGTTGAATAAGGACTTAGAAAATACGAAAGAAAGCTTAGAAAACAATCCTAACTCGAAAAAAAGTAAAAATAAATATGATCAAGGATTACAACAAATAAAAGCACAAAAAAGAAAAATAACTGAAACAGAAGCATTAATCAAAACTGATGGCACTATATTGGATTTAGCAGCAGCGCTTTATATTTACAACGACTATGAAGTTTATTATCTTTCAAGCGGCTCTAACCCTAAATACAATACATATATGGGTGCCTATAGATTGCAATGGGAAATGATCAAGTTTGCGAAGGCGCATAATATCCAGCGTTATAACTTTTATGGCATAACTGGAGATTTCAGTGAAAATGCTGAAGATGCTGGTGTACAAAAGTTTAAAGCAGGTTTTAATGCACATGTAGAAGAGTACATTGGAGATTTTATTAAACCAATCAGACCTTTGCTTTATAAAATATATGACTTAATCAAATAGAGTATGTTTTGTTTGTCCGCGTTTAGTTTTATTTATATTTACAAAAAGAAATGAGTGAGACGCTGGGACATAAAGTTCTTGGACAAGTGAAAAAAGGGCAATTTCTATATTATTTTAATTATGGTTATCTCATTGATTCACTACTTGAGTTGATATAGGGCTTATTTTTAAAAATAATTTAATGTAAAATTACATATAAATATATTGTATTTTTGGTGAGACGCTGGAGGTATCAGAACAGGCTGAAGACTACAGATTAAATCTGTGCCCTAAGCAAACGAACCAACAATATGCCACAAGTATTGAATAACAAAGAGGCACGCAGATGTATAAATTAAATCATCTGTGTGCTATTTTTCTAGGATTTATGTTTCGGACTGTTTTAAAATACAATCAAGAATAAAAAAAGCAAAAAATTTCAGAAAAATTTGAAAAGGTTATAGCAAAGGCGATAATCCAATATAACAAGGTTGTTATAAAAATAAAATAAATTAAAAATCAGAAGTGCTAAAAACACTATAGCTATGCACTTTGTTTACAAATTTAATAAAAAATATACCTGATTCGTGTGTTCAAATATACACTTGACATAAAAATTTACAATGAGTAAAGTGTAAATCATAATTATTTTCAAATTATTCTAAATTAAAAATAACTCTAATTATAATATATTTATGAATGTTATGAGGGGGCGAATAAATTAATGTTTGAACCAAAAGTTACATATGCGCATTTTAACGCAAACGTCTTTGAGTCAATTGATATTGATGATGAAACAAAAGGTGCGCGTGAAATCGTCGCTTGGGCTTATCAAACCTATGGTGATTCAGTTATTTATGCTTGCAGTTTTGGTGCGGAAGGCATGATATTAATTGATTTGATTTATAGTGTTAAGAAAGATGCCCAAATTGTATTTTTAGACACAGGTCTTCACTTTCAAGAAACATACGATCTAATTGATCGTGTTCAAAAACGTTATCCAGAACTACGAATTAAACTTAAGAAACCTGAATTAACTTTGGAAGAACAAGCATCACAATATAATCCTGCACTTTGGAAAAATAATCCAAACCAATGTTGTTATATTAGAAAAATCAAACCATTGGAAGATGTTTTGTCTGGTGCTACTGCTTGGATTTCTGGATTACGTAGAGCACAATCGCCCAGTCGTGAAAATACTCAGTTTATAAATAAAGACGAACGCTTTCAGTCAGTAAAAATATGTCCGTTGATACATTGGACATGGGAAGATGTTTGGCAATATATTAAAAAATATGAATTGCATTATAACGAATTACACGATTTTAACTATCCAAGTATAGGGTGTATACCATGTACTACAGCTGTTGAAGGATCAGGAGATTCAAGAGCAGGCAGATGGACAAATTCAAATAAAACAGAATGCGGTCTTCATACTACAGATTAAACATCTTTATAGTTAAAAAATTTTTTTGCTATTAATCCTTAGTATTCCAATCGGATAGATATAACTAAAGATTGGTCATCAAATCAATCTTATAGTGATAGTTACAATTACCCGTGAAAAGTTATGGAATCAACTGTTGAGTGATTTTAGATAAATGATTGTTAAATAAAAAATTAAAATGAGGTGAAATGGTTGTGAACTTATCTGTAATAAATAGTCCATTTGATGAAAATCAAGCTACACAACTAAACCAAATTATTCAAAATCTTACGATTGAGCAGCAAGTTTGGTTAAGCGGTTATTTAACTGCAAATTTACAGAGTGTTACTACAAAACAAGAAACACCATCGGAAGTAGCTCAGTTTGTATTGAATAAAGAATCTACTTCAAATAGTGAGAGACATATCACTGTTTTATATGGTTCAGAAACTGGTAATGCACAAGGTTTAGCTGAAAAATTAGCTGATCGTCTTGTCGAACTTAATTTCAATGTGAAATTGAGTGCAATGGGTGATTACAAAACTAAGGATTTAAAAAAAGTAGAAGATTTATTTATTATTTCTTCTACTCATGGGGAAGGAAACCCACCCGATAATGCCATTAGCTTTCATGAATTTTTACATGGAAGAAAAGCGCCTCAGTTGGAAGGTGTACGCTATTCAGTTTTATCACTCGGGGACGCGTCGTATGAGTTCTTCTGTCAAACAGGTAAAGACTTTGATGCACGTCTAGAAGATTTAGGTGCTTCCCGCTTGGTGGATAGACAAGATTGTGACTTGGATTTTGATGATACGGCTGAATCCTGGATGGATCACATTATCGAACAGTTAAGTGATGCTTCATTGAGCGAGGAAAAAGTGACAACAACGAACACTGTACCATTGACAAATGACAAAAGGTATTCAAAAACACAACCATATGAAGCTGAAATATTAGAAAATATTAACTTGAATGGTAGAGGTTCTAATAAAGAGGTTAGACATATTGAATTACAATTTGAAGATTATGGTGAAGACTACGAGCCAGGTGATTGCTTGGTAGTGATTCCAGAAAATGATGAAAAACTGGTAGAAACGTTACTGAATCAATTAGATTGGGATGCTCAAACAGAAGTACCAATCAATGACAAAGGTGATGTACTTACAGTAAAAGAGGCACTACAGCACCATTTTGAAATCACTAAATTAACAAAGCCGTTATTACAAAAAGCAGCTGAGCTGTTTGGAAATAAAACATTGGCAGAAAATGTTATAGATCAAGATTGGATTAAATCTTATGTATATGGTCGAGATTTAATTGACTTAATTCAAGACTTTAGACCTGAAAAACTCGAGCCTGAAGTGTTGTACCAATTTTTAAGAAAACTGCCTCCTAGAGAATATTCTATAGCAAGCAGTTATGAAGCAAATCCTGATGAAGTTCATATCACCGTGGGCGCTGTAAGGTATCAAGCGCATCAACGTGAACGTCAAGGTGTTTGTTCAATTCAATTAGCTGAACGTATGGAACCTGGTACATCTATATCTGTCTATCTAAAGAAAAATCCGAATTTTAAATTTCCATTCGATGAAGCTACACCTGTCATTATGATTGGACCCGGCACAGGTGTCGCGCCTTTTAGATCTTATTTACAAGCACGTGAAGAATTAGATTTATCAGGACAAACATGGTTATTCTTTGGTGAACAGCATTTTACAACAGACTTTTTATATCAAACAGAGTGGCAAGATTGGCTTAAAGAAGGCGTTCTTAGTAAGTTGGACTTGGCATTTTCAAGGGATACAGAAGAAAAAATTTATGTTCAACACAAAATTGAAGAACAAAGTAAAACTTTTTATGAATGGTTGAAAAACGGTGCAGCATTATATGTATGTGGTGACGAACAAAATATGGCTAAAGATGTACACAAAGCGATACATCAGGTTTTAGTTAAAGAAGGTAATATGTCAGATGAAGAAGCTGAGACTTATTTGACACAGATGAAACAAGACAAACGATATCAAAGAGACGTTTATTAAAAAAGGAGTTGATCACGTGACAGAATCAAATTTAAATTTTTCTCAAAAACTTGATGAGATGGAACGTATCAAAGCTAATAGTAATTACCTTCGCGGCACAATTGTTGAAGGGTTAGCAGATAGAATTACAGGTGCGATTTCAGAAGAAGATACTAAATTATTAAAGTTTCATGGAAGTTATATGCAAGATGATAGAGATCTTCGCGACGAACGCCGTAGACAAAAATTAGAGCCTGCATACAGTTTCATGATAAGAGTGCGTGCGCCAGGTGGTGCTTCGACTCCAGAACAATGGATTGCGATGGATGATATTGCGAACCAATATGCAAATCAAACGATTAAATTAACAACAAGACAAGCGTTTCAATTCCATGGGGTTTTGAAAAGAAACTTAAAGCAAACAATGTTTGATATCAATCAATCTTTATTAGACACGTTAGCAGCATGTGGCGATGTTAATAGAAATGTAATGTGTAACCCTAACCCCTATCAATCTGATGTGCATGCGGAAATTAATCAGATTGCAAGTGATATTAGCCGTCATCTTTCACCTAAAACACAAGCTTATCACGAAATTTGGTTAGACGGAGAAAAAGTGTTAGATACAAGTGATCAAGAACCAGAGCCACTGTATGGTAAAACCTATTTACCACGTAAATTTAAAATTGGTATTGCAGTCCCACCTTCTAATGATATCGATGTATTTTCTCAAGATATTGGGTTAATTTCGATTATTGAAGATGGTGAATTAGTTGGATTTAATCTTACAGTTGGTGGTGGCATGGGAATGAAACATGGAAATACTGCGACATATCCACAAGTTGGACGTTTGATTGGCTATTTTCCAAAATCACAGGTCATCGATGTTTGTGAAAAAATCCTGACAATTCAGAGAGACCATGGAAATCGTGAAGAGAGAACAAATGCACGTTTTAAATATACGGTGGATCGTAAAGGCGTAACATGGATTACGGATGAGCTCAATCGTCGATTAGGTTGGGAACTAGAGCCTAAGCGTGCATTTCACTTTGAAGATAATGGTGATCGATATGGTTGGACTGAAGGCAGTGGCAAACATCATTTCACATTATTTATTCAAAATGGCCGTGTTAAAGATACAGAAGAATATCAATTGAAAACAGCGTTAAGAGCGATTGCTGAAGTGCATACTGGAGATTTTAGACTTTCGCCTAACCAAAATTTAGTAATTGCGAATGTTGAAACACAGAAAAAGCCAGAAATTGAAGCGCTGATAAAGCGATATGGTTTAACAGATGGCGAACATTATACGGGATTGCGGAAAAATTCTATGGCTTGTGTCGCTTTTCCTACTTGTGGTTTAGCAATGGCAGAATCTGAACGGTACCTACCTTCGCTAATAACGAAAATAGAAAGTCTGTTAGATGAAGCAGGCTTAAACGAAGAAGAAATAACCATTAGAATGACGGGATGTCCTAACGGTTGTGCACGTCCAGCATTAGCTGAAATTGCATTTATTGGAAAAGCACCAGGTAAGTACAATATGTACCTAGGTGGTGGTTTCGCTGGTGATCGTTTAAATAAGTTGTATAAAGAAAATATTGATGAAGCGGAAATATTAGAAAGTTTAAGGCCTATTTTATTGCAATATGCACAAGAAAGAACTGTTGGTGAACGTTTTGGTGATTTTGTCGTCAGGGCAGGTATTGTTGAAGCAGTTACAGACGGTCAATTATTCCACAGTTAATCAATTAAGAAAGTGGTGTTAGGATGGGAAAAGTATTTTTAGTAGGTGCGGGCCCTGGTGATCCGGATTTAATTACAGTTAAAGGTAAAAAAGCGATTGAAACGGCTGACATTATTTTATACGACCGTTTAGTTAACCCTGAGTTATTAGATTATGCATCTATAACTGCTAAGTTAATATATTGTGGTAAAAATCCTAACCATAAATCAGTGTCGCAAGTAGATACTAACCAATTACTTGTCGATTTAGCACTAGAAGGACACACGATTACACGTTTGAAAGGTGGAGACCCATTCGTGTATGGCAGAGGTGGCGAGGAAGCAGAAGTATTAGCCACAAATGATATATCATTTGAAATCGTACCAGGTATTACTGCAGGTATCGCAGCACCTGCATACGCAGGTATCCCTGTAACGCATCGAGACTATAGCTCTTCAGTTGCATTTGTTACGGGTGTTATCAATAAAGAAATTGACAAGGATGAATACTGGAGACATCTAGCTTTAGGGCCGGAAACGTTATGTATCTATATGGGAGTTAAAAAGCTGCCAGAAATTGTTGAGTTATTAACTAAAAATGGACGTAATAAAAATACGCCAGTAGCACTTGTACATATGGGTACATCTAAATTACAAAAAACCGTTGTAGGCACATTAGAAACCATTGTCCACGGTGCAAAAGAGATTGAAAATCCAGCTATGATTATTGTGGGTGAAGTCGTGAAATTACGTAACCGAATCAGTTGGTTTGAAGAAACATATAAAAATGAATTATTAACACAACTCACATCATAGTTGTTGGAGGGGTTATGATATGCAAGGCGTTTTATATGTCAGTCATGGTAGTCGTGTAGCAGAAGCAGTCGAAGAAGCAACGTCATTGATTGCGCGTGTACAAACAAAAATTAATATTCCTTTACAAGAAACATGTTTTTTAGAACTTGTAGACCCGGATATATCTGAAGGTTTTAGGAAATTAGTGCACCAAGGTGCAACAGAAATTTCAGTGGTACCTGTATTGCTACTTAGCGCAGGACATTACTACAAAGATATACCTGAAGAAATTGAACGTATGAAAGCACAATTTCCCAATGTGAAAATTAATTATGGTAAACCTTTAGGCGTACAAAAACGATTAACGGAAGTGCTTAAACAACGTTTAGAAGAACGTAAAATCACACCTCATGCTGACGCTAAATTATTAGTTATTGGTAGAGGAAGTTATAATCCGCAAACAAAGCAAGATTTTTCGGTAATAAAGTCACAATTATCAGAAATGTTCCCCTCTAAAAGTATAGAAGTGTGCTATTTAGCAGCTTGTGAACCGTTATTTGAAGATGCACTGGACCGATTAGTAAATGAAGGTCATTCGCAAATATTTATTTTACCGTATATCTGGTTTACAGGTATTTTAGACCAACACATCGCTAATGTTGTGAGTGCTTACCAATTTAAAAGTGACATTATTTTAGCAGCGCATCTGAGTCATCATGAGACATTACAAATTGCATTAAAAGAACGTGTGGAAGAGACATTTGATACAGTTTAGTCATTTTATCAAAGTTGAAAGTACCTTATCTGAGGAGTGACATTATGTCTTACATCCCTTTAATGGTTGATATTTCGCAAAAACAAATCGTTGTTATAGGTGGCGGAAAAATAGCAGAAAGACGTATCAATCTTTTAAAAACATATACAAAACTAATTCAAATTATTAGCCCCACGCTCACTAATAACTTAAAACAATTAGTTGATAAACAAGAGATTCAGTGGCGGAATAAAATATTTGAAAGCAGTGATGTGCAAGATGCAGATTTAATTATTGCTGCGACGAATGATACAAATGTAAACCAGTCTATATTACAAGCAAAGCCAGACAAGGCATTAATTAATATGGCAGGTCAAGCGTTAGCAGGTGATGTATTGATACCAAGTATATTGCGACGTGGTAAGTTAACGATCAGCGTTTCAACACAAGGTGCCAGTCCTAAGCTGGCCAGTCAAATTTTAGCTGAGTTACAACAACATTTTAATAGCGCATATGGTGATTATGTAGATTTCCTATATGAATGTAGACAGCAAGTTAAACGTAGCTCACTTTCATCGGAGGAAAAAGAACGGTTTTTGAAGCAAATTTTAAATGATAAATATTTAAAAATAAGTAAGCAAAATGAAGTTAGAAAGTGGTTATCAGCGCTGAAGTAAATTGAAAGGAAAGGGGACATCATATGTATAAGTTATTTGTTTTTGCACTGGCTGGTTTTCTCGCTCAATTAATTGACGGTTCATTAGGCATGGGATTTGGCGCATCATCTTCTTCAATATTATTGACATTTGGTGTAGCACCGGCAATAGTCTCAGCTACAATACATTTTTCAGAAATTGCTACTACAGCAGCGTCAGGAACGTCGCATTGGAAATTTGAAAACGTACATAAACCTACTATGATTAAATTAGCGATTCCTGGAGCGATAACAGCTTTTATTGGTGCTGCTATATTAAGTCATATACACAGTGACTTTATTAAACCATTTATCGCTGTATTTCTATTATCAATGGGACTCTATATTTTATACCAATTTTTATTTACTAAAGAAAAACCATTATCAAAAACGAATGAACAAACATCCCGCTTTGTATTAATACCACAAGGCGCCGTGGCAGGATTTTTAGATTCAATTGGTGGTGGAGGCTGGGGACCGGTTAATACGCCATTAATACTTGCTCAAAAGAAATTGGAACCTAGGTATGCGATTGGTACGGTATCGGCAAGTGAGTTTTTCGTGACAGTATCTGCGTCGCTAAGCTTTATTATTTTTCTTGGTTGGAGTCAAATTAATTGGTGGCTTGTCGTGTCATTAAGTGTCGGTGGTATGATTGCTGCACCGTTTGCAGCATGGTTAGTCAGACTGTTACCGATGAATATATTAGCTGTGTGTGTGAGTGGATTGATTATTTTCACAAATACAAATTCACTGATTAGTGTTGTTGAAATCAATCACGCTTTATCAATCGCAATAAAAATTGCATTGATTGTGATTTGGTTCGGATTAATTTTATATGCTTTATACCAAAATAATAAATTACCGTTTGCTACTTTTAAAGATGAAACCAATGTAAATAAATTAGATTAATTCATTAAGGAGTGTGACAACATGTCATTAATAAACGAAAAAGAACAATCTACCATCCAACCTCATGGTGGTGCACTTATCAATAGGGAGGTCTACGGCGCAGAGCGAGAACAATTGCTTAAAGAAGCTGAAACACTCGCATCTATCACTTTAAATCCGTGGAGTTTATCAGATTTGGAATTAATTGCAATAGGTGGCTTCAGTCCACTGACAGGCTTTATGAATAAAAACGATTATACCAACGTGGTAGAACACTTACATTTAGATAATGGTTTGGTTTGGAGTATTCCGATTACATTACCTGTGACAACAGCGCAATCTCAAAATTTGAATATTGGCTCTCGTGTGGCTTTGTATGGGGAAGATGGTGTTTTATATGGTGTGATTGACTTAGAAGAAAAGTACACGTATGACAAACAAAAAGAAGCGCAACTTGTATATGGAACGACGGATGTTGATCATCCTGGTGTCAAAAAGGTCTATGAAAAAGGGGACGTCTATCTCGCAGGCCCAATTTATTTATTAAATAGACCTAAACACGACGAATTTGTAGATTATCATTTGGATCCTAAAGAAACAAGACAACTCTTTACAGACTTAGGATGGCAAACAGTAGTAGGTTTTCAAACTAGAAACCCAGTACATCGCGCACATGAGTATATTCAAAAGGCTGCTCTAGAAGCAGTAGATGGCTTATTGTTGAATCCTTTAGTAGGTGAAACAAAATCTGATGATATTCCAGCATCAGTACGTATGGAAAGCTATCAGGTTATATTGGAAAATTATTACCCGGAAAATAAAACGCGTTTAGTTATTTATCCTGCCGCAATGAGATATGCAGGGCCTAGAGAAGCGATATTACATGCTACAGTACGTAAAAACTATGGATGTACACACTTTATTGTAGGGCGTGACCATGCAGGCGTAGGTGATTATTATGGCACGTATGAAGCGCAAGAACTGATTGCTAGATACGAAGCAGAATTGGGTATACAAATATTAAAATTTGAACATGCCTTTTATTGTAAAACATGTGAAAACATGGCTACAGCAAAAACGTGTCCACATGATGCTTCAGCACATTTACATTTGAGTGGTACGAAAGTTCGTGAAAAATTGAAAAACGGAGAAACGTTACCGAAAGAATTTTCAAGACCTGAAGTGGCTCAAGTTCTTATAAATGGATTGAAAGAACAGAAATAAAAGGAGTGTAGACATAGTAATGGGAGAATCTAAAAATATAACATGGCACGCATCAGAGGTTACCAAAGATGAAAGGTTACAGCGTAATCAACATAAGAGTGCAGTCATTTGGTTTACAGGACTTTCAGGCTCAGGAAAATCAACGATATCCGTAGAACTCGAAAAAGCACTATTTAACCATCAAATCCATACATATCGTTTGGATGGAGATAATGTTAGACATGGATTGAATCGGAATCTAGGATTTTCACCTGAAGATCGTAAGGAAAACATACGGCGTATAGGGGAAGTTAGTAAATTGATGGTAGATGCAGGTTTGATAACAGTTACTGCTTTTATTTCTCCTTATAAATCAGATAGAGAAGCGGTGCGCCAATTATTAGATACAGATGATTTTATAGAAGTTTATACGCAATGTAGTCTATCAGAATGTGAAAATAGAGACCCTAAAGGTTTATATAAAAAAGTAAGAAATGGTGAAATTGCAGAATTTACTGGCGTAAATGCGCCATATGAAGCGCCTACACAACCAGAGATTGTATTAGATACAGAAACCCTCTCTGTTGAAGCATCAGTATCTAAAATTATGGATTATTTACAACAACATCAGTATATCGATAGCATTTAACTTTAATAATAAAAAGCTGAAGGGGCAATCGAATGGAGATATTAAATATCATTGCCATAATATTATTTATTATATTTATTTTAGTAATGTTGAGTGGATTGTTACTTGTGCGTTTAGGTCAAAATAGAAAACACTTTCTTATAGAATTAAAAATAATGATCTCAATTATGGTAGTATCCTTTATTGGCATAGGTATATCAATGATAATACTAGGTCATTATAACCAATTATAAATTATGAATGCATTGATAAACAGGGTTATGAAATCAAATCACGAGGTTGGTTTCACCCTGTTTTTAAATGTTAATGCGCGTATCAACTTTTAAAAAGGCTTACTATAAGGTGTTTTGTAGGTAAGTAAACAGTATTGAATCATACTCATATATTTTATAGAAATGTGAAAATTAAAGTGTTATATTAAATAAATCAAATTTATCTGATTAGCATTTTAAAAGTAATGAACACAATATAAAGGTAGGGAAGTTTACTAAAATGAATCAAAGTATAAAGGAGATTCCTAAAATAGAATTACATTGTCATTTAGATGGTTCAGTCAGCAAACATTTAATTCGACAATTGGCTCAAGAACAAGGCGTACATCTAAACGAGGATCGTCTCACGGTGCAAGAGGATTGTGAAAGTTTAGCGTCGTATTTGAAGTGTTTTGATGAAGTATTAAAAGTATTGCAAACAGCAGATAGTCTTAAGCGTGCAATTGTAAATGTTGCGCAACAAGCTTATGAGGATAATGTTAAATATATAGAAATTCGCTTTGCACCATTGTTGCATATGGAACAGGGGATGACCCTTTTAGATGTACTAAAATCAGTAGAAGCGGGCGTTAATATTGTACAAGATACATTACATATGAAAGTGAATTTACTGATTTGCGCAATGAGGCAACATGCAGCGTCTGTGAATAAACAATTATTTGATGATGTGTCTGTATATAACAGTGAAAAAATATGTGGTATTGATTTTGCGGGTCCTGAAGTAGGATTTCCACCACATGAAATACAAGATACCATTCAATATGGGTTAGAAAAAGGTATGAATTTAACACTCCATGCAGGTGAGTGTGGATGTATACATAATGTTTTAGAGTCAATCAAAATAGGTGCTAAACGTATCGGTCATGGTGTTGCTGCTAATTTAGATGAAGCAATATTAAATGAAGTTAAAGCGAAGGATGTATTATTAGAAATATGTCCTAAAAGTAATTTGCAAACTAAAGCTATAGAGACGTTGTCACAAATCAATATTCCCTACTTATTAAAAAATGATATACCTTTTATTATCAATACAGACAATCGTATGGTGACACAAACTTCATTAAATGAAGAATATACGTTGCTATTAAAACATCAGTTAATCAATAAAAAGCAGATTAAATATATTAATAAGCGT
Organism: Staphylococcus sp. GDY8P67P; assembly: GCF_017892545.1. Classification (NCBI taxonomy): domain Bacteria; kingdom Bacillati; phylum Bacillota; class Bacilli; order Caryophanales; family Staphylococcaceae; genus Staphylococcus; species Staphylococcus sp. GDY8P67P. Next base: position 158,736 of record NZ_JAESLH010000029.1, on the reverse strand, counting down.
GCCGTTCAATATGCCTTTTTAACTGAAGCAGAAAAAAGGCAAGTGCTTCAGTCAATGTCATAACGCGTATACACTACTGTTTATTTTAGTATTGATATGCAAAAGATTTGATAGTTTGAATAAAATGAGTCATAGCAAGACTTAAATGATAATTTCTATTCCAAATAAAGTCTGTCGAGATATTACTATATTTGTCTGGCAATTCATAGCTATATAATGAGCCGTTTTCCAAATCATTTTGTACCGATGATTTCGGAACTAAACTAATGCCGACACCTGATTTTACACTACCGATAATTGTTTCCATAGTGCCGAATTCTACAAGTAATGGCTTTTTAATATTTTCGGATTTTAACCAGGCTTCAAGATTTCTTCTATAATTACAGCCATTTTTAAATACCAAAAATACTGCGGATGTTATGTCTTCTAATTGGGTCATCTCTGTACCGGAGATTAATACAAGTTTTTCCTTAAATAACTCCACTTTATTTATATGATGATGATGTTTGAAACCAGTGACAAATCCACAATCTAAGTTTTGATTGACTATTTTTTTAGAAATATTGGCAGTAACATCGGTATGTAGTGAAAGAGAAACGTGTGGCGAATTTTTCCGAAACATAGATAATAACATCGGTAATTTAGTAATAGTTTCGACAATCCCAATATCAATTTTGCCACTAGATGTTTCTTGTTTATCAAAATCATGTTCTATTTCATTTAATGTGGCTAAAATTTTTTCAACATATATTTGGAATTTTTCACCATCTTTCGTCAAAGTTGTACCTTTATTATGACGTAAAAAAAGTTGTGTGTTGAGTTCTTGTTCTAGTTGTTTTATGCGAAATGTAACATGAGATTGAACATAATTTAGTGATTTAGCAGCCTTACTGATACTTTGATGTTGACTAACGCTTTGAAAAATTTTAAAGTCTTTGATTTCCATAATATCACCTGAGTTTTCGTTTGAGGCTATTATACATGAAACAATTTCTTTTATGCAGAAAAAAGTACTGCCGTCACTATGACGGCAGTCTAATTATGTTGCATATTTTTTAATTAATGCTTTGAAAAAGTCTATAGATCGTTCAAAAGCTGCTATTTCTACATATTCGTTGGGTTGATGTGCTAATGTTTCTATTCCTGGCCCATAAATTAATGTGGGAATGTCGCTGTTAGGATTTAGCACGGATCCATCGGTATAATAAGCCATTCCAGTAATATCATTTTCTTCCGAAATATCTAAGGCTTTTTGAATAATTTCAGCATCGACATCCGTTAAAACAGTCGCCCGGTCAAGCAATATTTTTGTGTTTACTTTTGGAGAGTTACTATCAGCAAATATCTGAGTTAAGCGTTGATTAAATTGCTTGTATAGTTTGTCATGAATATTAGGTGTAACTGTTCGTATATCAACATTTAATGTACATTTGTCGGGTATCACGTTCGTTTGAATGCCACCGTTAACCATATTTGCTGAGATGCTACTCTTACCTAAAGCTGCTGTTTCTTCTGACCATTCGTCTTTTAAATCATTTACCAATTGAATGACTTTGTTTATGCCCTCAACTGCATTAATACCTTGTTCTGGCATTGCGCCGTGTGCAGTTTTTCCAGTCAAAGTGACTTCTATCCATAATGCTCCTTTATGTCCAATTGCAACTTTCTCAGTCGTGGGTTCTGCTATGATGATAGCAGATACATTATCCATATTTGCGTTTTTGACATAATGTTCCGCACCGATTGAATCTACTTCCTCTCCTGCAGTGGCTAAAAATTCAATATCTTTTTTGAATTCATAGTTTTCCTCAATCAAAGATTCTAAAGCAAGATATAAAGCAGCTAAACCACTTTTCATATCTGTTGTTCCTCTTCCATATAATTTTCCATGAGCAATATCGCCTTTAAAAGGATCATAATCCCATTTTTGTGCGCCTATTTTTACAGTGTCGGTATGGCCAGATAATAAGAGTTTGCTAGCGTTTGGATGCTCAGATTTTAAAGTTACTAAAAAATTACTTCTTTTGTCACTTAAATGTGTAATGTCAAAAGGAATATTACGAGATGCACACCGTTGTTTAAAAATTTGTACAACGTTATTTTCGTTAGCAGGTGGGTTGGTGCTATCGACATTGATGAGCGATTGTAAGAATTCTAAATTTGATTGTGTCATGTTTAAACCCCCCTTGCTTTATTAAAAACTTTTTCTTTATTTTCAGGCTGTAAACTTGGACGTGTTATTTTAAATAGTGATATATCTTGTTTGGACTTACCTTTAGTGGCTAATTCATATAATATTTCTCCGACGGCACTTGAAAATTTATAGCCATGTCCTGAAAAACCAGCAGCAATGACAATATGTTCGTATTTGGGATGTTTGTCTATCACAAAATGCTCATCTAATGTATTGGTGAACATGCAAGTTTTACCTACATTGATATTTCCATTAGCTTGTTGCATATATGCGTTCAAAAAACCACTAATATCTTTTTCATCTTTTACATAAGACCCGAATGATTTATTGTAATAAGTTGGATCAATAGGGTCTCCGTTATCATAACGTCCTATTTTTAAACCAGTACCATCAATAGAAGGGAATCCATAATATACACCACTCGGAACGTCGGCAAAAAAGCCTGGAAATCCATCTGACTTGTATAAAATATCATTGAAATCAAACCATGCTATCGTTTGTCTAGAAGGTTGAAGTTGTAGTTTTAAATCTAAATCATCTAGAATTTTTTTATTCCAAGCACCACCAGTAATAATTAATTTATTTGCTGTAACTGTTTCAGAGGGGGTCTGAACTTCTACTGAGTCATTAAGAATATCAATATGCATCACTGGCGAATTGATTTTTAATTCGGCACCATGATTTAGAGCGAGTCGCTTAAAAGCGCGAATACAATTTTGAGAAAATAGCACACCTGCTTCAGGTTCATAGCAACCAATTTGGCCATCAGGTATTGTAATACCTGGCCAAGTTTCGTTAATTTGTTTAGCAGATAAAGTTTCAGTATTTAGATTATATTGCCGAGCACCATTGATTGCAGTTTGTACAAATAATGAATCACTAGGACCAAAAGTAATAACACCTGTATTTAAAAATATACGTTCATTTGTTTGTTTTTGAAGTTCATTCCAAAGTTCTTGTGCTCTCAAAGCAATGGGGACATACGATAAACCTTCTCCACAAGCATGTCTTATTAATCTTGTATCACCACTATGACTTCCATTTTCATGTGGTGGATCAAAAGCATCTATCATTAGTGTATTCCACCCACTTTTTGCTAAATAGTATCCAGCTGACATACCCATAGAGCCAGCTCCGACAACGATGACATCGTAATGTTTTCCCATTTCCATCTCTCCTTAATTGAAACAAATTTAATCATTTGGCAAGTATTTCTTTCAAGTCTAATAGCAATAGTTCTAGGTGTAAAATTACAAAAAGAGATGGTTGATATCTCTAAAAGTGATATCCATATACATAAGTATTTTGCCTAACTGTACTTTTATTATTAAATTAAGACAGTTAGGAACTTAATTAAACGAATTGAGAAAAATTTAACATTTTAATTATTAATTAGCATACAATGTAATTACACAAACAAGTAAAGGGGTGTATTGACATGATGATTGCAGATATTATCGGTGGTATCATTAAATTAATCAAAACTTTAGTTGACACTTTCGCGTAATTTTTAAATAACAAATTAAATCAATTTAAAGGAGTGCTTACATTATGTCAGGTATCGTAGAAGCAATTTCAAATGCAGTAAAATCAGGTTTAGATCACGACTGGGTAAATATGGGAACTAGCATCGCAGATGTAGTAGCTAAAGGTGCAGACTTCATCGCTGGATTCTTTGGTTAATAGACATATTTTCAATTAAATATATACTTAAGAAAAACTACTGTTTTACACATAAAGTGTTAGAAAGCAGTAGTTTTTTTTGTTGTTCAATTCATTGGGAAGGAAATTCGTGTTTGTATTGCATAACTATACAAAAATTATACATTTAAATTTGTATGATTATACATTTTTAGGAGATTACGTTAACTGTCCAGAAGCTAAAAAGAGACTGGCATCTTTGTTCATAAATATATTTTTGCCTTGATAAAAAGTATGGCTGTCTATATTCGAAAGTCCTATTGTGTGTAGTGATTTTTGGATATCTTTTTGTTCGAACCCATTATAGATATTCGGATGATTAACATTTTCGTTTTTATCGAAGTCTACTATGATAAGTAAGCCATTACTATTTAATTGCGTGACTAACTGTTGTAGTAATGCCATGTAATTCCCACTATGAAGTAATACAAGAGAAAGCAATATCACATCATAAGTTTGATGAAGCAGTATATTGTTCGAAGCGAGCAAGTCACCTTCAATGGCTGCAATGTTAGTTTTATTTAATGTTTTAATTTTGGTATTACATATTCCAACCATTTTCGGTGAAGCATCTAAAACAGTGATGTGATTGAAATTATGTTCGATATCGAATGTGACAAGGCCAGTGCCGCCACCATAATCTAATAATGAATCATACGTACCTTTGTTAAATAATAAATTTAATTCGGAAGAGATCGTTTTAGCGAGCTTTATTCTTTCGTTATTGTCATAATTTCGGGCTATTTGATTAAATTGAGATTGATTCAAATTTGTCATCCTTTAATGTAGATTTCCATATTATAGATTTTAAAGTTATTAAAGACTTTTAAAATCTATAATAGAGTTTAGCATAATGGACATAATCTTTTCAAATCAATACGTTTACAGTTATCTCGTGTAATTTAAAATTATAGATAATTAATTGATACTTTTTAAAAAGTAAATTTGTTCATTTTATGTATAGATAAAATATTTAAATAGAAATACATAATATACGAATAACATATTAAATTAGGTAAGCCTAAAGTCTGATTGAGCATGCTTGTTATATCTGGTTTACTAGGTGGTGGACGTTTATAATGAGGTGCAGAAATGAAGAATATTTTAAGAATGATTAAGCAACGGTTAAAAGGTCTAGATTATGGGATGCTAATTAGTTTTATTATACTAGGCATTTTAGGTGTCGTCATGATATATAGTGCGAGCATGGTATCGGCATCTAAAGGCGCTTTAACTGGTGGCGTTTCAATTGAAAGTAATTATTTTATGAAAAGACAATTTATCTTTTTGATTATGGGTATTGTAGTCGTTATATTTATTGCATTGTGCATAAATATAAATTTCTTTAAAAGTGCTCATATACAAAAATTGATGGTTATTGGCACCTTATGCTTGCTATTAATTACAATTTTGATAGGGAAAGAGATTAATGGTTCAAGAAACTGGATTAATTTAGGAATATTTAGTTTACAATCCTCGGAATTTTTGAAATTAGCTTCGATTTTTTATCTTTCTTACATTATTAATCAACGTGTGAGGAGTCACAAAGATTACCAATTAAAGCATATGTTACCGCCACTTGCCATATTAGGTATTGGTTTATTGCTTGTGTTGATGCAAGGAGATCTAGGTGGAACGTTACTAACAGTTGCTATTATTGGTTGTATTTTAATATACTCAGATATAAAAAATAAAATTAAATTTCAAATTATGGGAATTACACTCGTGCCATTAGTTATTTATGGAATTTATACACTGATTTTTGATTCTAAAAATTTATATAGACTAAAAAGGATAAAAGTGATGTTAGATCCGTTTAAATATGAAGATAATGATGGTTATCAATTAACGAGTGCCTTAACCTCGATTGGCAATGGTGGACTGACGGGTAAAGGTTTAGGCAATGGGATAGCCAAGTTAGGGTATTTACCAGAACCGCACACTGATTTCATATTTACTGTTATTTCAGAAGAGTTAGGACTACTTGGCGTACTATTCACACTTACAATTTATGGTTATCTCTTAGTAAAAGGGCTTATTTATGCGAATAAAACAAATAATCAGTTTTATAAATTGATATGTGTTGGCGTGGTTAGTTACATATTTATGCAAGTTTTTATTAATTTAGCTGGTGTGTCTGGTATTATTCCATTAACTGGTGTGACTTTGCCGTTATTGAGTTATGGTGGTTCTTCCATGTTGAGTATCAGCATAGCGTTTGGTGCACTCTTAGCAGTGGCTAGAAGAATTAACAACGAAAGAAAGGATACTGTAAAATGAAGCATATTTTAAAAATTACATCGCCAGTTATTTTGCTTATTGCTATATTGATTAGTATTGCAATAGGTATAGCAAAACCCGTAGACCAAACTGTATATAATATGTTACATACATATTTAAACGCAGATATTATAAAACGATATCTCTATTTTGTTTCAGTTATTTTTGACCCTAAAATTTGTTTGATTTTAACAATATGTGTTTTAGCTGGTTTGTTTTTCTATCATAAATTTAAATTTTTGTGGTATGGCTTTTGGTGCTTTTCAGTATTTTTAATAGGTACGTTTATGAAATATGTCATTCAACGACCGAGACCAACCGCATATTTTGAAGGTTATAGTTTTCCCAGTATGCATGTTTTAAGTGTGTGCATATTGGTAAGTCTAATATTATTAATAAAAAGGAATAAAATATTATATTGTATAGCAATTATTTTAGTAGCTTCAATCATAATTTCCCGTATTTACGTGGGCGCCCATTATTTTACTGATACTATGGGGAGTTTATTAGTCATTTCAGTTATGATTCAATCACTTAATTACAATAGTCATGTAAGCGGAAAACTAGATAAAATCGAATAATTTGTTAAGCTAAATGCTAATCTATAAATTAATTTTTGATTAATACATATGATGATGGAGGAGGGGGCATTTAATTGAATTATGAAAAATATTTAAATAGGTCAATCGAGCTTGCCGAGGAAGCGTTAAACTATGGTAATGAACCTTTTGGCTCACTATTAGTGGATGTTGAAGGTAATGTTTTATTTGAAGATTATAATAGAATCAGTAGCGGAGATGCGACTGAACACCCTGAAATTGCGATTGCAAAATGGGCAGCAACTCATCTTACGCCTGAAGAAAGAAAGCATACAATTGTTTTTACATCAGGAGAGCATTGCCCGATGTGTGCGACTGCACATGCACTCGTTGGTTTAGATAAAATTGTATATGTGAGTTCCTCAAAACAATTGAGTCAATGGTTGGAAGCTATCAATGTTGCGCCGGCACCTTTTAAAAATTTACCTATTGAAAGCGTAATTAGAGATGCGAATGTTGAAGGACCTTTCGAAGCCTTGTCGCCTAAAATTGAATCACTACATCTTCGGTATCATCAACAATAAATGAAAATATGAATCCTCTCTGGCAGTTAATAGCTGAAGGGGGTTCATATTTTTGCATAAATAAATGTTTTTCTTTTCCATTATAATTATCACTAAGGCATTTTAAATTATAGATGGATGTAAAGTGTTGGTTTGCGTTGTATTGTATGTAATTTTTATCATTGCTTTTTCGTTAAATGTCTATAAAATAAAATAGCTTTAATGACTGTGATAAAAGCTTTTGGCATGTTTAAGAATATGCAAAATGGGAAAATTATGCATAATATCGTAATAACACAACTAAGGGGTTAGTGATAAGGGGGACATTCTGATGAGCACGTTAATTTTTCTATTAATTATAGCTGTAATCATTATAATTTATTTACTAGTGAAACAACGTTTTGCTAAAGATTTTAAAGATCAAAAGCATAAACGTTATAGAGAGAAACGAGTGATTGATTTTATTCATAGTGCGTATAAAATTGAAAATATTGAAGCAATTCACCGGAAAAATGATCATTTAGAGCTAATTTATCATCGTAAAACGTTAGATGTAAAAAATGAACAAGTTATTTTTGTCGACGAAGCAAATCAGGAAGATGTCGAGACGAACTTCACCCTAAAAGAAGAGGATGAAAGAGAAGACTTATTTGATAAAATTTTAGAGAACACCTATTTTTATATGACAAAAGAACGTTTCGATCAGTTAATGATTCAGTCTAAAGCGTAATAATTAATATGAACTTGTGAATGATGATGAAGGACATTTTAAGAGGAGGTCTTTCTTATGAAACCAGTAGTTAAAGCTTATAAGAATGATAGTGAATTAGAAGTAGATGTTGCAGCATTACAGGATAAAGGTATCGGTAATCAGGACATTTATGTATTATCATTGGATAAATCTCGAACTGATAAAATTGTAGAAGATACGAGTATTTTAGGAATAGATATAAAAAAAGAAAATGATTCTGAAAGAGATGCATTGAAAAGAAAATTGATTGGGCTAGGCGTAGATGAAGGTGAAATCGCATCTTTTAAAAGTGATATGGATGACGGCAAAGTGTATTTAATTGTTACTGATTCAAGAGTTAGAGGACTATTGTAAAATTTTGAAGGAGAAAGACATTGCTTTAAGGTTGTAAGCAAACAAAAATGCAATGCAGCTCATGTTTTGAAAAACTTAAATGCTGAGATTTATCATAAACAAAAACGTCAATTTCTATTAAGGTAGAAATTGACGTTTTTTATCAATAATATCGATAGTCTAAACATTGTATTGTTATTTACGCATGTTTATAAGGTACGACGTTTTGGTTTGCTATCGTCCGTAAGTTTAAATGATAGTAGTAATCCAATAGCTGATATAACTGTAGCAACGATAAATGTTACGTTAACACCGTGAATAATACCGGTAATACCATCTTGAGGTATTGCTGAAACTGACATTAAAGTAATAAAGACTGCAGTACCAATAGCACCAGCCATTTGTCTGAAAGTGTTATTCATGGCAGTACCATGTGCGATTAGCTCATTTGGCAGTTGGTTTATTGCTAATGTCGTCATCGGCATCATAACCATAGCAATTGAAACCATTCTCAATGCATTTGAAGTAGCGAGATACGTAAATGTTGTATGCTCTGTTAACATTGTAAATGGTAATGTTGAAACAACTAGTACGAATAAACCGATTCGAGCGAGCCATTTACCTCCAAATTTATCGAATAAGTAACCAGTTATTGGGTTCATCATACCCATAATAATTGCACCTGGTAGTAATACTAAACCAGATTTTAAGGCTGAGTATTGTAGCATATTTTGCATATAAAGTGGCAAGATGATATTTGTTGCAATCAGCACACCAAATACAAACATACTTAGTATCGTACCTAACGTATAAATTCCGTAATTAAATACTCTAAACTCAAGCATAGGTTCTTTTAAATTTAATTGACGGCGAATAAATATAACGAGTGAAACGATACCAACGATGAGTGGTGCAATAAATTGAACACTAGTCCAACCTGCTTCACCAACAGAACTGAAACTATATAGTAAGCCACCAAATCCGAGTGTAGATAAGATAACTGAAGCAATATCTAGTTTTGGATGTGTTGTTTCTGTAACGTTCTTCAATAGGAATATAGAAGCAATAATAATAATAATCGCGATAGGGAATACAACATAGAAGACACTTCTCCATGTGAGGTGTTCGACTAAGATACCTGATAAAGTAGGTCCAATAGCTGGAGCAAATGCGATAACAAGTCCAAATAGACCCATTGCTGTACCGCGTTTTTCTTTAGGGAAAGTTAAAAATAGTATTGTTTGCATTAGTGGCATCATGATACCTGCGCCTGCTGCTTGTAGGACACGTCCGATTAATAGCATTGAAAAGTCAATACCAACTGCACATAACAACGTACCGGCTGCAAAAATACTCATTGCAGTTAAGAATAACTGCCTCGATGTAAAGCGTTCAATTAAAAATGCAGTTACAGGAATCATAATTCCGTTTACTAACATAAATATAGATTGTAACCATTGTACTGTACTTTCTGAGACCTGGAGATCTTTCATTATTGGTGGTAATGCCGTTCCAAGTAAAGTTTGGTTTAAAATTGTTATAAAAGCCCCTGATAATAGTACGATAAACAGAGGTATTCTTTTTTCAACATGGAAGTTTCCAGTTTCTGTCAATATACTCACTTCTTTCTTAACAAATTACACATCTAATTATTATAGCACTCGAATCGTCGTAAATCTAAAAGTTGAACTTATTTTTTCAAATTTATCTGTGATAAGTTTGAAATATTGTCATGAAAGGGATTTCTTAAGTTGAGTATATATTAATTCCACTCTGTTATACATCAAAAGTTGTATAAAAATATAAATGAGGGTGAGACATGATTGACGTCTCATACCCTCGATTTTATTAAAAGTAACTGTATTTAGTTAAAAATGATTATCTATTATTTAAATGGTTTGGTTTCATTTTTAAAGGAGAAAAAACATAATCGACATTATTCCAATTTAAAAAATCTGCGAATTTAAGATAAGATGCTTTGAAAAATTGAGTGATTGTATCAATGTCATGATGTTGTTGGTATTCAATCAGATATTCCATTAATTGTTTATCGAAATAACTATCTTTAGGAAATCGATCGTCAGTATCAAATGGCTGATCTGCAAAAGGATATGGCAAGACAAAGAAGGTTGGTCCTTCAAACTGATCATCACCAAACCAAAAGCCAAATTCAATCATTTCTTCATCAAAAGCTGCACGTTCAATAACCTTGCTATCATCTTCAAATGGTGCTGGTTGGTCTTTGACGATCATACAAGAAATATCAAAAGTCCCCCAAAATAAACCTGGTTTAGATTTTCTAACTCTTAGCCCATTAACGAAGTTTGCTTCAGCATGATAGGCGAATTTCATTAATGCTAATGCTTTTTTGGCAATTTTATCATCATAATGATGATGTTCTATGTCATTTTCAAATGGTATCGGGTTTGCTACTTCCTGTGGTAAAGTATTGATTTTTAAATGAATATCTGACTGGTTTAACAGTTTTTCAATTTCGTTATAATAATATTGTATAGTTCTTCCATTTTTTAAGGTAATGCCATGCACGTTTTGATCAACGACGACTTCAATGTGGTGTTGTATCAGGTTAACGCTTAGCGAAAATGTATGTGTTTCATAACTTAACATACCAGTTGAAAAGCCTTGGACATCTATATTTAGCGTCACGTGTGACCACTGGGGCTCTTGATAACTTGCTTCTAATTTATATTTACCTAATATCTGTGATAGTAAATGTAGTGTGTCTTTTTCATTTTCCCAATCTTTAAAATTCATAATACGAATACCACCTCATATATTATTTGCTATAAATTTTATACCACAGAAACTAAAGTTGAAACACAATATAAAAATGCTTGTATCAAGTATATTAAAGTATCATTTGTTATAATGATACAATGATAAAGATATATGAACTAATCAAGTATGTGCTAAGTTGTAGTTCATTACAAAATGAATGTGAACGCAATGCTATTTTCTGAATAATCAAAATACAACTTGATATTGTCATGTATATTGTAAAATTAATTACCGAAATAAGGAGAGTAACCAATGAATAATGCAGATTTAATTGCTCCAGAAACATATAATATAGTTAGCGAAATTGAAAAATATGCAAATGATCCGTCAAAAAAAGCGATTATTTTTAATGATCAAACTGGTAAAGAACGAGATATAACGTATAACCAACTGATAAAAAATGCAAACAAAATTGGCCATGTATTTTTAAAATATGGTCTGAAAAAAGGTGATAAATTATTAATCATGATGCCTCGTGCGATTGAGACATATGAAGTATATTTAGCCGCGTGGAAATTAGGTATTATCATTGTACCTAGTTCTGAAATGTTGCGTACTAAAGATTTACAATATCGTATAACGCATGGTGAAATTAAGGCAGTTGTAGCCACAGGCGATAGTATCGAAGAGTTCAAAGGCGTTCAAGAATATGACTCCTTACTTAAATTTATCGTTGGCAGTAAGGTTGATCATTGGATTAACGTTGAAGAAGCGCAAACTGATGCTTCAGATACACTTGATATAGAAGCAACTTCAAGAGAAGATATTGCTTTATTATCATATACATCAGGCACAACAGGTAATCCGAAAGCAGTGGTACATTCTCATGGTTGGGGCTATGCACATTTACAGATGGCTCCGAAGCATTGGTTAAGCATAACTGAAGATGATATCGTATGGGCGACAGCAGCACCGGGCTGGCAAAAATGGGTATGGAGTCCATTTTTATCAATCATGGGTTCAGGCGCAACGGCATTTGTTTATAATGGTAAATTTAATGCTGAGAAATACCTCGAATTACTAGAAACGTATCAAATCAATGTGCTTTGCTGTACGCCAACTGAATATCGTTTAATGGCAAAATCCCCTAATTTAACAAATTATAATTTGTCACATTTACATAGTGCTGTATCTGCTGGGGAACCATTAAATAGAGAAGTTGTTGATAAATTTCAACAAAACTTTAACTTAACTGTTAGAGACGGCTATGGCCAGACAGAAAGTACATTATTAATCGGTTTCTTAAAGGATACAGAAGGACGTCCTGGATCAATGGGTAAAGCTATCCCAGGCAGTTATGTTACGGTTATCGATGAGGATGGTAATCCTGCACAACCCAATGAAATAGGCAATATTGCAGTGCCGTTAGACTTACCTGCTTTATTTAAAGGCTATTATAAAGATGAAGCACGTACTGCAAATCCACAAATTGGCGAGTACTTTATTACTGGTGATTTAGCAAAAATGGACGCGGACGGTTATTTCTGGTTTGAAGGTAGAAGAGATGATATTATCATTAGTTCTGGCTATACTATCGGACCATTTGAAGTAGAAGATTCATTGACAAAACATCCATACGTAAAAGAATGTGCAGTCGTAGCGAGTCCACATGAAATCAGAGGGAATATCGTCAAAGCTTTTGTCATCTTACAAGATAACGTTACAGGTGATGAAGCAGTTGTTAAGGAATTACAAAATTTCGTTAAACAAGACGTAGCACCTTATAAATATCCGAGAGCAATTGAATTTGTAGATGATTTACCTAAGACTAACTCAGGTAAAATTAGACGAATTGAATTAAGAGAAGCGGAAAAAGAAAAATATTTATAAATCAATGTTGATTCATTTGAAAGCAAGCGCCTATCATACTGACAATAATAATGATGGGCGCTTGTTTTGTGTGTGAGTAGTGTTATATCAAAATAAAAACATGGAACGGAATGTTCCATGTTTTTTAGCAAATATATGTATTATTGGAAACTTGCTCCTATTAAGGCAAATCCAATTGATACAATGATGTATGCAATTGCCCAAATAATTGAAGCTTTTTTAGACAAACGATTCGTCGCAAAGAGCATAATGCCAAATACATATGCGCCGATTAGTGTTTGTAAGTTAAATGCGCCTAACATTTGGTTGCCTTTATCAAAGACATTTAAGCTTGCAATATTATAATCAGTAGGAGATAAACCAGCAATCCATTGGATTAATGCAACAATTAAACCTACGATGCCAGTAATTATAGTAAAACTTAATGTTGCAGAAAAGATAGGTTTTGCGGTTGCATCAGATTTCATTATTTTAGAAATAACTAAAAAGATTAAAAATGTAATACCAATACCAAAAATGCCACCAATTAAACCAGTGATGATGCCACCAATTAAACCAATCGTTTGCATATTACCCATATCTTGAGTACTTGCACCTGCATCTTGATAAATTTCATTGTAATCGATAGATAATGCGCTAACAGTTGTTGAGAGTGCAATGACTACGAATGCAATGATTAATTTGAGTCCCCATTTAGGTTGTTCGCGTAATTTTGAAAAATGTTGTGCGAATGGTAAGTTAGAATTTTCCATGAATCCCTTGCCCCCTATATATATTATTTTCCAAAGCATAACATTACCTACAATATTTTAAAACACTTTTAAGAAAAACTTTAAATAAAATTAAAAAAATAAAATCTTTTCGATTACTATTACTGATATTACAATATTGTTAGGTATATATTTATCAAAAAATATTGTATATAAAATAATGTTATGCATTATATTTTTTGTTGTGTGATTATGATAGTATCTAAAATGAATAATAATTTAAAGGAGTGTTTTAGCATTGAAGAAAAAGTGGATGTGGATTATCGGTGTTATTGTCGTTATCGTATTAATTGCAATTGCATTAATTTTAAGGCAAGCAAATAGTAGCTCAGATAAAAAGGATGGTTATGATACATATAAAGTGGAGAAAGAAAGTCCGCTCAATTTAGAAGGTAAAGCTTCACCTAAATCAGTTAAAACATATAATAATAACAGTCAATTGGGAACGTACGTAAGTACACAAGTTGATGATGGTCAATCAGTTAAACAAGGTGACCCACTCATCAATTATGAAATTAATAATAATAAACGCCAGCAGTTAGTTGATAAAGTGGACAACGCCAAAGATGAAAATGAAAGAGCGGAAGCACAACAACAACTTAACCAGTATGATCGTCAAGTGAACGACAGTATTTATGCTGCTTTTGACGGTAAAATTGATATTCAAAATAGAGAAAATGTCTCTGATGGAGAGCCTATTCTACAACTTGTTGCAGATGAACCACAAATCAAAGCAACAGTGACTGAATTTGATCTAGGAAAGATTAAAGAAGGCGACAAAGTAGACGTTAAAGTAACAAGTACTGGTAAAAAAGGTAAAGGTGAAATCAAGAAAATTTCAGAGTTGCCAAAAAGTTATGAAGAAAGTTTAAGTAAATCTGGAGGCGGAGCAGCAGCTAGTTCAGGTAGTGAAGAAGATGGTGGTGCTCAAGCTTCTAATCCAGTTTCGGACCCGAGCGGTGGCAGTGACTCAGATTCATCTAAATATACAATCGTCATTAGCGATATAGATATTCCTGTACGTGCAGGTTATTCTATGGAAGTTGAAGTGCCATTAGATGCAATCAAGTTACCAAAATCAGTGTTAACTAAAGACAATAATGTTTTTGTACTAGGTAAAAACAATAAAGTTGAAAAACGTGATATTAAAATTGATAAAGTCAACGGTGAAATATTTGTAAAAGAGGGTCTGAAAAAAGGTGACAAACTAATTAAAAACCCTAAAAAATCTATGAATGATGGAGACAAAGTTGAGGTGTCATCATGATAGAACTTGTAGATATCAATAGACATTTCAAAAACGGTGATGAAGAAAATCACATTTTGAAAGACATCAATATCAACATTAAAGAAGGAGAATTCATAGCAATTATGGGGCCTTCAGGTTCTGGTAAAAGTACACTCATCAACATATTAGGTTTTATTGACCGAGGTTATGAAGGCGATTATTTGTTTAATAGCGAGAATTATAAAAAAAGTTCAGATAACGAATTGGCAGAAATTAGAAATAAAACAGTAGGGTTTGTTTTCCAAAACTTTAAATTAATTCAAAACAATACGATATTGGAAAATGTAAGTATTCCTTTAGTTTATGCAGGACTGGGGTCTCAAGCACGTAAAGAAAAAGTGATCAATACATTACACGATGTGGGACTATATGATAAAGAAAATTTAGTACCTAACAAATTATCAGGAGGGCAACAACAACGTGTAGCCATTGCTCGTGCAATCATCAATAACCCGAAATTTATCATTGCTGACGAACCTACAGGGGCACTTGATTCAAAAACGTCTGAAGATATTATTGATTTGTTTATGAAATTAAATAAAGAACATCGCACAACGATGATTCTCGTAACACATGATCGCAAAGTAGCGGATAAGGCAGATCGTATTATTCATATACTAGATGGTCGTGTACAAAGAGAAGAGGTGGTTGAATGAAGAATTTATCGAACATCATCGCCATTTCATTCAAATCCATTTTAAAGAATAAGCGACGTAATATTTTTACTATGATTGGTATCATCATTGGTATTGCTGCTGTTATTACGATTATGTCGTTAGGTAATGGGTTTAAACAAACAGCGTCAGAGCAATTTGAAGATACAGGAGCAGGCAAAGATTCTGCTACAGTAAACTATATGACGAGTAGTGGTGAAGGTGCGAAAGATAATCCTTTTAGCCAGTCAGATTTGGATAT
The DNA here is from genome assembly GCF_017892545.1 of Staphylococcus sp. GDY8P67P. NCBI lineage: Bacteria > Bacillati > Bacillota > Bacilli > Caryophanales > Staphylococcaceae > Staphylococcus > Staphylococcus sp. GDY8P67P. Next base: position 142,773 of record NZ_JAESLH010000029.1, on the reverse strand, counting down.
TGCTAAACAAGTGAATGGTGTTACAGATGCAAAAATCAAAGAAAGTGACGATCAAGGTTATTCTGCAAAAATGACAAATGCCCAGAAAAAAGGCGACGTTAGTATTTTAAAGAAAAAAGAAATGACTAGCCCAGAAAAAGGCAAAGGTTTTAATGAAGATGGTAATGAACTAAATAAAAAAGTTGTTACCGTTGATGACAAAATTGCCAAAGATGTATTCAATAATGAAGCTATAGGTAAAACATTATACATTGATAATCAAGGTTTCGAAGTTGTAGGCATTGTAAACGATGCGATGAACCCATCAGCTGTTCATATGCCTTCCAATACATTTAATAGGTATATGGGGCAGTTAACGCAAGATTTTCCATCACTTCAATTATCATTAGTAGATGGCGCTGATAAGAAAGAAGTCGCTGACAAAGTCGCTAAAGAATTGAATAAAAAAGGTTCAGGCGCAGGCGATGGAAACTATAGTTATACAGATATGGAAGAATTCATGAAAAATATCAACAAAGTATTTGATGGTATTACTTACTTTGTAGCTGCTGTTGCAGGTATTTCACTATTTATCGCTGGTATTGGAGTTATGAATGTGATGTACATTTCAGTTACTGAGCGTACAGAAGAAATTGCGATACGTCGTGCATTTGGTGCAAAAGCGCGAGACATTGAAGTCCAATTCTTGGTAGAAAGTGTTGTACTTTGTGTGATTGGCGGTATCATAGGTCTAATCATAGGCATACTTGTCGCAAGTCTAGTAGATGCAGTAACACCAGATTATATTAAGAGTGCGGTTAGTCTAAGCTCAGTGCTCATTGCTGTAGGTGTTTCTACATTGATCGGTATCGTATTTGGTTGGATTCCAGCGCGTTCAGCTGCGAAGAAAGAATTGATCGATATAATTAAGTAGTATTTAAAAAAGATATAAAAAGAGCCATTCGCTTTTATAAAAAGGTTTCGTCATTTTATGCGATACAAGTTGGCTGCAAAAAGCATAAACATTTATAGCTCAAGTATAAATATGACATGCAATAGGCTGGGGCAAAAGAATTGTCTCAGCCTTTTATCCCATTCAACCCTAGTTTTTCTCGATGCAGTAGGGGCTACAGTCATTTTAAATACATCAGATTTCAATCTTGATTCACTACTTGTTTTAAAAATATGTTCATACAGGAACAAAATTTATGTCTATCAGATGGAAACATGAAATTTACGAGATCTGCTAGTGTCGACTTTTGAGATGCTTTGCCATATAAATGTAATTATCAGTTAATGTTTCCAGTGATTGTGCATTTAGATATATATTTAATTAAAAATAATAAAAATAAATATTTTAAGGAAATGTATTGTGTAATCCAGCTAGGTGTATTATGTTAATTTAGAAAGTGATTTCATGTAAAAGGTTAAGCTTTTATCAAAAAAGGGGGATTATTATGGAGTATTTGCTCAATGTACAAAATTTAAACAAAACTTACGTTGATTCAGATTTTAATTTAAATCAGATTAATCTATCGATTGAACCCAATACAGTGGTAGGGCTTGTTGGGAAAAACGGTTCTGGTAAATCTACGTTAATTAATACATTGGTGGGAAATCGATTTGCAGATGCTGGAGACATTCAATTTTTTGATACGCCAATTTCTCGTGATGATTATGCGTATAAAGAACATCTAGGCGTTGTATTTGATGATCTTCGACTGCCTAATAAACTTAATGCAAAACAAATTAGTAAAGTATTTTCTAATATTTATCGCACATGGGATGAACAGCATTTTTTTGAAATGCTGGAGAATTTTGAATTACCGAAAGAACGTCAGATTAAAACTTTTTCCCGTGGTATGAGCATGAAAATCTCAATATCTATTGCACTATCTCATGATAGTAAACTTTTAATTTTAGACGAGGCTACGGCAGGAATGGATGTTTCTGGACGTGAGGAAGTGTTAGAAATACTTGAAGATTTTGTTGATAAAGGTAATGGTATTTTAATTTCATCTCATATTTCGGAAGATATTGAGACGCTTGCAGATAAATTAGTATTTATGAAAAATGGGCGTATTTTATTACAAGAGCACAAAGATACATTATTAAATGATTATGGCATTGTTTCATTTGAAGAAGGAGAATTCGATGTTAATCACAGTAATGTTGTTGCGTATCGCATACATAAAGGTACAGGAAAAGCACTTGTAAATCAAAACAAAGATATAGATTTAGCACAGCCATTAAAAAATATTGATGATGCCACAAAAATATTAATGAGAGGAGAATTAGCATGAAAGGTTACTTAATGAGTTATTATTTTACAAATCAAAAATCAATTTACATATATTTATTGTTAAGTATTCCAATTTGTTTGTTTTTCTCTTTTACAAATCCAATAATGGCTAGTTTCATGCCTATGATATTTTTAGTATCACCAGCAACAGATAATTTAAAAAATGAAAAAGACTCAAAGTGGATGTATTTTGTTTCTACATTACCCTATAGCAGAAATACTTATGTGAGTAGTCATTTTGCATTTTATAGCTTATTAGCATTAACAGGTATGGTGGTATCACTTGTGATTAATGCAATTGTTGCGGGGAGTATAGTAAGTGGTGTGAATTCAGCGTTACTTGGTACAGGATTTATCGCGTTGTATTCGCTTATTTTCCCATTTACTTTTAAAATGGGGGCAGAAAAATCAAATGTCATATTTATGATTGTATCCATTATCGTAGTTATTTTATTCTTTGTTTATTATTTTGTAGGTATGGCCATATTATCTGGGACAGGTAATCTTATAGAAGAAATAAGTAAAAACTTGTGGTACGGTGGTATTTTTGCAGTGATTGGCTTAATTGTTATGGCGCTTTCATTTATTGCTTCGAAGCAAGCATTTAAGTATAAAGAGTTATAAACAACACGGCTTAACCTACTGTCTACCTTGACAAACACGAATAATCGTTATATCTTATTAATATTAAAAGTTAAAAATTTAGGCATACTTTTCTATGTTTTTCTACATAATTAAAGCTTTAGCAAGTTGTTAATAAAAGTATTGGCAAATTGAAAAAGTGAATAAATAGTGGTGAATATAAGGAATTGTACGTCTTACTGCATAAAATGTAGAATAAGCAAATTCTCAAATAAATGAATATATATATAATAGGTAGCAAAGCAAAACACTCGTCATAAGTGCGTTGTAATGAAGCCGACAATGATAATAAGTCAGTATGGATTTATTATTAATTGTCGGCTTTTTTTCGTGGAAAATGTAATTTTAAATCAAGTGTTGTATTACTATTATAAATTTAAATGTCGTATTACAGAAGGTAAGGTGATTGATCATGATTGACGCGCATATTTTTCTAACATTATTATTTCTAACTTTAACTATTTCAATTTTAAGTAGTCTCTTTTTCTTAATAAAAAAAGTACCGACTAAATATGCTCGAATACATATTTATATTGTAGCATTGCCAGCAATTGTAGCTAGCTTAGGTCTTATATTGTCACAGAAAAATATAGAGGTAGGTATATGGCGTTCTGACGTATTATCTTGGCTCATGGTTGGTTTTGTCCTCGTTATTGGTGTGATTATCCAACGTTACTGTATTCGTTATCTAGCTGGTGATAAGAGCTATAAAAAATACTTCACTTTATTTACTTTCACGACTACCTTTGCATCATTTGCTTGGTTAACTGCGGATATGAGAATGATGGTAATCAGTTGGGGATGTACTCTATTAGGACTTACGATTTTAATCAGTTTAACAAGTGCCTGGAAAGTTACACGTGAGGCAGCAAAAGTTACAGGAAAATTATTCTTGTTAAGTTGGGTTGCGTTAATCAGTGCTGTTTTGTGGATTGGATTATCGACAGGTGAATGGCATTATTCTGTAGCCTTAAATGAAGCACATCTATCCATGATTAGTGGTTTGGCACAATTTGGCATTAATTTACTCATTGTACTAGCTGTTATGATTCCAGCGGCACAATGGCCGTTTCAACGTTGGTTAATTGAATCTGTAGCAGCACCTACACCGGTTTCTGCGATTATGCATGCTGGTATCGTTAATGCTGGTGGTATTATGTTAACCAGATTTTCAGGTATCTTTAGCGGCGATATCGCATCTATTGTTTTATTAATTTTCGCAAGTATTTCAGTATTACTCGGTGCAGGTATTAGTTTAGTCCATGTGGATTATAAAAGATTATTGGTCGGTTCTACAATAGGCCAAATGGGCTTCATGCTAATTCAATGTGCATTAGGTGCATATATTCCTGCGATCATTCACTTGATTTTACATGGCTTATTTAAAGCGACTTTGTTTCTACGTTCTGGGTCGGCAGTGCGTCATTTTAGTGTCCCGAGTCGTGCAAATGAAAGAATGTCTTATGTATGGATAGTCAGTGGTCGTATTTTAGCGTTTCTAATTGGATTAGGTTTTTGGTTGAGTGCACCAGAAGAAAGTTATCGTCTGGTAAGTGGTCTCATCTTAGCATGGTCCTTATCTGTCTCGTGGACACAGTTGGTAGCTTTTGGTGAAGGTAATTTCGGGCGTGTCATGGGTATGTCGATACTCATTGTTGTTGGTGCAGTTTATTTTGTGGTACATCATTATTTTTCAGATGCATTACATACTTTGACAATTCATAGCGTGCAGCCACCCGCTTTTATCGTTATTGCCGTAGCATTCATTTTATTGCTCGGTAGCTTAATTAGTACGTGGGTAGCACGTCACCGATCTTCTGTCGTATTTTCAATTTTGTATATGTGGATAGTTCGTTTAGGAGATGCAAAAATTGAAACGGTTGAACGTCATCCTAATTATTTAAAATCTTATTTGTCAAAAGGAGGACACTAAAATGGGGAAACATAAAGCAGTGACAAACCAAAGTCAACATAAAGATAATATCGATCAAATAATTGCTAAAGCGAGCCGAGTTATCGTTCCTTTATCACCTATTTCTGTGTTTGCTGCAAGAAACCCTTGGTCAAATTTAGAACGGAATGCATTTCAAGATGTGGCGCAATGGTTAACAAATGTCCGTGACGTAGATATCTATCCTACAATGCATATGTTTGAACAAGCATATCAACGTGATGAAATTGATAAAGATATGATTGAATTTAAGTTACAAACATGGCTAAATCAATCGATGCTCTCGATAGATAGACAATTTGCTGAAAGATATGCTAGAGCAATGTTAGATTTGTCTAATATTGTAGACGTAACGCGTTATTCTGAAAACAAAAAACAAGTGAATCAACACAATGAAACAATAAATTTAGATGATGAAACTCATACAGTGCCATTAGTGAGCACCTATCTTATGGATAAAGATGGTAGACGATTGATAGATATTGTAGATTATCACGTTATTAAATGGTGCAAATTATATTTAGATGATGCACAATCCGGATGGACGATGCCTAACAGAGAAAAAGGTCTATTCTTTGCATGGCAACGTTTGGCACAACATGATCCAGCATTGACCAAGCAACAACGCGCACGGTTGAAAACACTGCCAAGTCAAGCTGAAGCGCTCATTCATATGGTCCTACAAAAGTTAGACATTGCTGAAGCACAGTATCAAACATATTTGGAAAATCATTTGCTATCTTTACCTGGATGGGCTGGTATGATGCTATGGCAAGATGAACAAACGTCTAATGATGATCAAATGTTATTGTCATATTTAGCTATTCGTCTTGGTATAGAATGGGCAATTGTTGAGCCATATTTACCCGTGAATTTACCAGAAAATTCAATAACATATGAATACGATGAATTAGCAGAGCATTGGCTTGATATTGGAATATTTACCAGTGAACAATGGCAACAATTATCTGAATCCGAAAAAAATGCTTATATAAATTTTGCATTACAATTTAAAAAACATGGTCGCAGACAAATTTTATTAACGGCTTGGGAAGCAACATATGAGCATCAATTAGAAGCGACCGTGACCACAAACCAAGATAATGAGCAAGAAAGCCAAAAGCCACAAGTACAAATGGCATTTTGTATAGATGTACGCTCGGAACCTTTTCGTCGACAAATAGAAGCGGCTGGTGCATTTGAGACAATCGGTGTTGCTGGGTTTTTTGGACTCCCCATTGTCAAAGAAGAACTGGGACAATCCCACAGTCACCCATCTTTACCTGTGATGAATCAACCGCAACATAAAATTAAAGAATACACGCATGAGCAAGAACCTACATCTTTTCGCCAGCATCAACACATACTCAAATCGATAACGTATACATTTAAAAAGATGAAACAAAATGCTTTACCGAGCTTACTTTTACCAGAGCTAAGTGGCCCTTGGTTAACGCTTCAAATGTTTTCAAGAAGTTTCGCACCGAGACCTATCGGTAAATTGATACGAAAATTTTATGATGGTTGGTTACAAAAACCGAATGATACAACGTTATCATTAGATCATTGCAATATTAATGAAGAAGGTATACCAGTTGGTTTTACAAATGAAGAAAAAGTGGACTATGTCCAACAAGCGTTGCGTTTAATGGGTTTGGAATTAGAGTTTGCCCCATTAATCGTATTGTGTGGACACGGCAGTCAAAGTGCGAATAATCCTTATGCTTCTTCACTTGATTGTGGTGCATGTGGTGGTGCAGCCAGTGGATTTAACGCGAAGGTATTAGCACAGCTTTGTAACTCGACTGAAGTTAGAACGGCATTAAATGAGCGAGGTATTGTCATTCCAGAAGATACTATTTTTGCGGCAGCGGAGCACCAAACATCTACAGATGAATTAAAATGGATATACGTACCAACAATGTCAAAAGCTGGACAAAATGCTTTAAATCAAATTCAAGCCGCAATGCCTGACATTACTTATCGCGCAAATGAACAACGATTGAAAGCATTACCAGACAATCACATCTTAAAACAAGACCCAATCAAAGAAGTGCATCGCTTAACAAATGATTGGAGCGAGATTAGACCAGAATGGGGCTTAGCGAGAAACGCTTCATTTATTATAGGTTCACGTGATTTAACAAAAAACAGCGACTTAAAAGGGCGTGCCTTTTTACACAATTATGATTGGAAACAAGATAATGATGGGAGCCTTTTAGCGAATATCATTAGTGGTCCAGCTACCGTGGCACACTGGATTAATCTACAGTATTATGCCTCAACTGTTGCACCTCATTATTATGGTAGCGGTAGTAAAACAACACAGACTATTACGGCAGGTATAGGCGTTATGCAAGGTAATGCGAGCGATTTGTTGACGGGTCTACCTTGGCAATCTGTAATGTCGGCAGACAATAAAATATATCATTCTCCGATTAGACTACTCATCGTCGTGCATGCGCCCAATGCTTATATTAAGCAGCTATTAAATGAGCAATATGATTTTTATCAAAAGGTGCACAATGGTTGGCTTAAATTGGCAAGTATTGATGAATTTGGTGATTGGCAACATTGGTCAGTTGATTAACTTAAAAAACGTTTTTCTGATTTCTTAAAGGACAGAAGAAGTAAGCGATAGTTATATTATTTTCTGGGTAATTGCATATAACTATGGAGAAAAGTATATAAAAATGATAATGTTAGCATTATTAAATAATACGACAATTAATTTTGATTCTATGGGAGATGCATTCGACATGAAAACAACTAAAGGTACCTATGAGTCTGAAATCAGCAAAGCAATTACACAATGGGAAAAAGACTTCCTTGGTCGTGGTTCACTGTCTGTGAAAACTGATATTTTGCGTGATATGATTATTGTTAGTTTGCAGGGTGTGTTAACACAAGCTGAATATAAAGTTTGTGAGACACATGAAGGATTATTAACAATTAAACGTACCAGATCTAAGCTTGTAGAATCTGGTATAGAGGCACTTGATGAAATTGTTTTTTCAGTTACTGGTGAAGCAGTCAAAGGCTTTCATACTGATTTGAGTTCTAAAACAGGTGAACGTGTTATGATATTTAAACTATACGATAATCTTGAGAAAAAAATAGCCGAATAAAGAAAATGATTGATGAAAGTGATGACTAAAAACTGAAAAATCCTTTATTTCAAGGTGTATTTATAGTAATATGACTTACTGAGAAATAGAGAATCATAATTTTAAATTATGGTTCTTTTTCTTTTGTCTTTTTTAAATTACATAATTTAAATTTAATTAAACATGAAAATTATATAAACTATATTTAAAAATTGATAGTATAAAGAGAGTAATGATAGTATGGTGTCTTCTGATTATTATCCTATAAGTTGTAGTATGCATTCTATGTAAATGAAATCAGATATATACTTCAAATGATCTGCTTATTTGTTTTGCAAATTTAAAATTTAGTCGGAAGTTGGATGTGTTTAACAGTTTAAATAATTATAATAAAATGAGAAGAGTCTTTGACTAAGGGAGGAAATATGATTGGATCAAATAAAAAGTATTATGTATTCCTTAATAGAACCTTTAACTAAACCGGAAACATATCAAACGCTACTTTCAAATCTCATTATGATTGTGATATATATCATTGTAGCGTGGATAGTATTGCGTTTTATTAATAAAGGAATAGAGCAATTTTTCAAAATACAAAATAAAGGCAAAAAAGCGAATAAAAAACGTTCAGCAACATTAATATCATTAGTTCAAAATATCGTATCGTATGTGGTATGGTTTATAGTGTTAACAACCATTTTAAGCAAGTTTGGTATCAGTGTTGAAGGTATTATCGCAAGTGCTGGGGTTGTTGGTTTAGCAGTTGGTTTTGGTGCACAAACCGTTGTTAAAGATATTATCACTGGTTTCTTCATTATATTCGAAAATCAATTTGATGTAGGAGATTATGTTAAAATAAATAACGGTGGTACAACTGTTGCAGAAGGTACAGTTAAAGTCATAGGTTTAAGATCGACAAAAATAAATACAATTACAGGTGAATTAACGACATTACCAAACGGCAGTATGGGTGAGATTACAAATTATTCAGTGACCAATGGTGAAGCAATTGTCGAAATACCAGTTTCGGTAGAGGAAGATATTGATCAAGTAGAAAATGTACTCACAGACTATTTTCAATCTATACAAACAAATTATTATTTGTTTATCTCTACACCACAAGTCGTTGGTATCAATTCAATCAGTCGAGATGAAATTGTATTGAGTGTGTCTGCTGAAACAATACCAGGTGAGGGTGCTTCCGGAGCGCGTATTTTAAGAAAAGAGATATTGAAATTGTTTAAGCAAAAAGAGATTAAAACACCTAAGCCGATGATGTTACAATATGACCCTAATCAACAAAATAACGCTTAAATATTCGGAGGAGTGACAGAATGACATCAAATTACGGTTTAAATGACATTGTAGAGATGAAAAAGCAACACGCCTGTGGTACGAATCGCTTTAAAATCATTCGTGTAGGCGCAGATATCCGAATAAAATGTGAAAATTGTCAAAGAAGCATTATGATTCCACGACAAACGTTTAATAAAAAAATGAAAAAAATATTAGTATCTCATCAAGATACGGAAAAATAAGGAGAATGAATAAATGGCTCTAACAGCAGGTATCGTTGGGCTTCCAAACGTAGGGAAGTCAACACTTTTCAATGCAATTACTAAAGCGGGTGCGCTCGCAGCGAATTATCCATTCGCAACGATTGATCCTAACGTGGGGATTGTCGAAGTTCCAGATCATAGATTAGATGTATTGACAGATATGGTACAACCAAAGAAAACAATCCCAACAACTTTTGAATTCACTGATATTGCAGGGATTGTTAAAGGAGCTTCAAAAGGTGAAGGGTTAGGAAATAAATTCCTATCTCACATTCGTGAAGTTGATGCAATTTGCCAAGTCGTACGTGCATTCGATGATGATAATGTGACGCATGTTTCTGGCCGTGTTAATCCTATTGATGATATTGAAGTTATCAATATGGAACTTGTATTGGCGGATTTGGAATCAGTTGAAAAACGTCTACCAAAATTAGAAAAAATGGCAAGACAAAAAGATAAAGATGCGGTTAATGAAGTTCGCATTTTATCAAGAATTAAAGAAGCTTTAGAAGAAGGTAATCCAGTAAGAAGTTTAGATTTTACGGAAGAAGACCAAAAATATGTAAACCAAGCACAATTATTAACATCTAAAGAAATGTTATATATTGCTAATGTCGGAGAAGACGAAATTGGCGATGAAGATAATGAAAAAGTTCAAGCTATTCGTGAATATGCTGAAAAAGAAAGCTCAGAAGTCATTGTTATCAGTGCTAAGATTGAAGAAGAAATTGCTACATTGGATGATGATGATAGAGCAATGTTCTTAGAAGATTTAGGCATTGAAGAGCCTGGTTTAGATCGTTTAATTCGCACAACTTATGACTTATTAGGTTTGGCAACTTATTTTACAGCGGGTGTACAAGAAGTACGTGCTTGGACATTCATAAAAGGTATGACAGCACCACAATGTGCAGGGATTATTCATACTGACTTTGAACGTGGTTTCATACGTGCAGAAGTAACGAGCTACGATGATTATGTAGAATTTAATGGTGAAAATGGTGCTAAAGAAGCTGGAAAACAAAGATTAGAAGGTAAAGAATACATTATGAAAGATGGAGACATCGTTCACTTTAGATTTAATGTATAAAATAAAAGCTTACGTGTTACTTAATATGGTAACACGTAAGCTTTTTTCAGAAATTTGGAAAGTAAGTATGCCGGGAGTCTTGAATGTTCATTTTGTTCATAGAAATTTTTTCGTTAAATTTAATTGGCATAAAGTTAAAATTTTAACTATATATACTTCTTAATCCTTGATGTATGAATAAATACAAACGGTGATACGAATATTGGTTAAAGGTAAAAGTGACATGACATTAGTTGTACTAAGTTTTACTTATCAAAATAGCATTATGAATGCTGCGATGAAAAACTTAAGATGTAAACCATGATGTGTCTACACCAGGTCCCGTATAATTTGCATCGACATTTTGGTTTAATTCAGGTGAAGCATAGCTATCTGTATATTGCCATAACACATGTTCTTGTGTTGGTTGCTCTTGGTTATAGTTAGCGAGCCAATAACCATCATATTGTCCCACTGATTCTGAAGCATGTTCTTTCATAAAGTTTTCATATGAATAAAATAAGATTTTTTTATCTCCAGCAAGGCTACGCATTTTGTCATACCAGGCAGTTGTACTTTCATCAGCGGTACCCGATGTCACAGTATTTTCTTCAAAATCATTGATATAAAAACTGGCTTTAGGTGCACGATTGTATAAAGTTTGCGCTTCATATCTGGCATCATCAGGATTTTCGTACATACTATAAGAATAAACACCAAAGTCCAAGTTATATTTATCTAATAAATTTGAGTTATGTTCTAATGTTGCATCGACTTTTTCAGAACCATATTGTGCACGAATAATAATGAAATCATAATTTGCTTTTAAATCTTTGACTTGTTGTGCTGAAAGCTTACCTTGCCATTCGGAAATATCTAAGACCCTTTCACCAGTAGCGATTGTATTGGGGTTTGAACGAAAGGCACTTTCTTGAGTTTCATTATTTTTTTCTTCAGGGTGTTTTTCAATATACTTTTGATAGCCATATCCCATGGTTCCTTTTTCGCTTGCTGTATTTTCAGTTGCATGTACAGTATTAAATGTTATTGTAGTTGCAAATAGGACACTCATGGACAGCAATCCTTTTTTAATAACTGAAGTCATATAAATCTCCTTTGATTAATTTTGAATTATGTAAACATGTCCTTTGATTTTAATGATATAAATCAAGAACGTATATGATATGCTATTAGAATTAAAATGATTTATCAAGTTTATCTGAAATAACTTTTAAATTTATTTATAATCATTTAAAAAGGAATATAATATTTTATGAGTTAGATGGAATATCGAGTGAATTTGCAAGTTGTAGGATGCTGAGGTAATGAAATGTTTCATATGAAACATGAGATAAAAATGTCATTTTGAACGTCTGATAATCATTGTAAAATGTAAAGCTCTGTGCTATAATTCTTAATTGTGAGTAATGAAAATTATTCCTTGCTTAGCACAAAGATGGTGAGCCGCATAGACCACAAGGAGGTGCAATTATAAAATGAGAACATATGAAGTTATGTACATCGTTCGTCCGAACATTGAAGAAGATGCTAAAAAAGCTGTTGTTGAACGTTTCAACGGTATCTTAGCTTCTCACGGATCAGAGGTTTTAGAAACTAAAGATTGGGGCAAACGTCGTTTAGCTTATGAAATTAATGATTTCAGTGAAGGTTACTACAACATCGTACGTATCCAAACTGAAGACAATGAAGCGACTGACGAATTCCAACGTTTAGCTAAAATCACAGACGATATCATCCGTTATATCGTAATTCGTGAAGACGAAGATAAGACAAGAAAATAATAAATGGGGGTCGTTTAAATGATAAATAGAGTTGTTTTAGTCGGTCGTTTAACGAAAGATCCAGAATATAGAACAACACCCTCAGGCGTGAGTGTTGCGACTTTTACTCTAGCAGTAAATCGTACGTTTACAAATGCGCAAGGGGAACGCGAAGCTGATTTTATTAACTGCGTTGTTTTTAGAAAACAAGCAGAAAATGTAAATAACTACTTATTCAAAGGTAGTCTAGCTGGCGTTGACGGTCGCATTCAATCACGTAGCTACGAAAACCAAGAAGGTCGTCGTATATTTGTAACTGAAGTTGTCTGTGATAGCGTTCAATTCCTTGAACCTAAAAACCAAAATCAGCGTCATGCTCAAGAAGGAAATAATAATTTCCAAAATTTTGGTGGACAACAATCCGGGCAAAATACGTCTTCTTATCAAAACAATAACAACAATAATCCATCAAACAATAATCAATCAGATAACCCATTTGCAAATGCAAACGGCCCTATTGATATTAGTGATGATGATTTACCATTCTAATTATAATGAACGTATAAAACTAAAAAATTTTAAAAGGAGGCAGTTACCATGGCAGGTGGACCAAGAAGAGGCGGACGTCGTCGTAAAAAAGTTTGTTATTTCACAGCAAACGGAATTACACACATCGACTATAAAGATACAGAATTATTAAAACGTTTTATCTCAGAACGCGGTAAAATTTTACCACGTCGTGTAACAGGTACTTCAGCTAAATATCAACGTATGTTGACTTTAGCTATTAAACGTGCACGTCATATGGCATTATTACCATATGTTAAAGAAGAACAATAATAGATATTGTATCTGAAAACCCCGTAGGCTAAGGCTTGCGGGGTATTTTTTGTGCGTTTGGATCGAAAAAGGCAGGATGTGAAAATTCTAACTTCCAAAATACATAATTAAAAACAAACCAATTAATAATATAATTCTTGTAGTAGATTCATTTGTTATCTCTACATATAAAAATAATAAAAGGAGACGATTTACCCATGAAGAAAATCATTTGTCATTTAATAAATCAAACTTTGACTTGTTCATTTTTTTCAGAACTATTCGTCATCTTCCAATAAATTAGCGACATTAACAGTTATCTCTTTTGTAACAGGGTTGATACTTACATCTTCGCTGTAGCCTAAAGATTTTATTTGCATGGAATCATTTTTATTTTCAACGCTATTTCAACGCGTTGAAATCCTTGTAAAATTAATAATGTATCGTCATTAACAACGACATCATGTGAACCTTTTCCATTTATAGTGACATTCCAATTATTAAACTGCATTCTTTAATTCCTCCTTGTTATTTACTACTTCTCTTTCTTAAAGCTAAATGCTAAAAAAGATATACTAATAACCAAAAATAAAGGCATTGTGGTAATAGATAATACTAGAAATGTCATTGCGAAAACAAAGTACGTTTCATCTACTTTATATTTACCGAATCTAATAATATTCCTCCTATTTACGCTTCTCAAATCCGTATATTAAGCAAATTACAAATACTACAAAAACTGCTGGTACAAATATAGATACTACTAAAAGTGGTATGGACATAATTAAATAGTTGTAATCGTATTTGCATTTACCTATTTTCATAATATCCCTCCCTTTATTTACTATCCTTATCATTTCTTCTGCGTTTTAAATATGATTTGATTTCTAATATTAGAATAAGTATAAAAACAATTAAACTGAGTATTGAAAAGCTCAAAAAGATTATACTATCTTTAGTTAATATATTATGAATTGATAAAATGATAAAAAATATAATTATAGGTAAAGATGATAAGTCTTCTGATTTGAACGTTTTAGAATTTTTGTGTATCATTTTATCTTCTTTTTTTCTGGAAACAATTAGTAATAAAGTAGAATTTATTAAAATTAAAAGGATAAGTAATATTGCCACAGTCAAATTAATAGTATTGAAATAATCTAATATTAATAGGAGTATCAATAGGACAAGATTAATTATGTGATGTATATACAATGGCTTGTTCATTACCTACTCCCCTTTCAACGCTATTTAATTAAAATTTCATTATGTATCTCGCAACCATAAAATAGGACGTTAGTGTGAAAAGACACGTAGTAAATGGTTAATCCTTATTCTTTTTTCTCTCTTTAATGAACTCCTTAAAATACAAGTAACCATCGAGCATTGTACTTAATATGAAACTTATTGCTTTAATTACTATACCTATAATGTACTCCACAGCGATACCCCTTTGTAAACGTAATAGGTATTATTATATTTTGCGTACGTATGATAGGACACAGTTATTGCTGCTATTCTTTTTTCTCATCGACTTTCTTATCCTTGCGTCTAAACATCTTACTCAATAACTTTGATGTTTCCTGTTCAAATATGCTTACTATAGCTACAATTATATCTATTATTTTGATTATGATTCCTATAAGTATATCCATAATAACGCTCCTTTATGTAAGTATTGGGTACGATTTATTGAATTTTTGTTTGATCTTTTAATTTTACAATCCATAAAATTGAAGAGGTCAACAAAACTTTTCTAGCATTTTGTTAATTTACGAGTTAATGCACTAAAATGGAGCATCTGTCTATTATTAGAATAAGACTAGATAACCAAAATAAAAAAAGTCCGATTGCATTAGTAAAAAAAATAATAATTGCCAATATCAAAAAATGTAATAGCTCAAGTTTATCAAAAGATCATTCCAAAAAGTTAGTATTTATAGAAACATCTTGTTTAATTAATAATATGGTTTTAAAGTAACTTATTTAAAATAACTTAAGTAGATTACAATAATAACGAAAATTGCAGCAAAAATACCATGTACTAATAAATTCCAATAGAATAACTTTTTAGTCATAGGTTTAAAATTGTTACGTCTTACTCTTCTATTATTTTCCCAACGATATATGGATGCCCAAAAATAAGCGTAAATAGGTATAATGATGATTCCTAATATTATCGCAACAGGTAAGCTCATTATTAATCACCTTTTTGTATAAGAATAGCATGGAAACAACTAATTGTTAACAATGTAAAAAATGAACGTTAGTTCTTGGGATGATATTGTATTATTACCGTTTAATGGATGTAGTGTTAGAGGTTTATAGATGTTGAGGAGCTATCGTTCATACACAACAAAAAATTATTTTTACACTACCTTAATTGAAATGAACTTTAATTTTGTTAAACTTATTTTGGGGATGTTATTTATATAGTAATTTGGGAGAATTATTATATAAAAGGAGATTTAACATTGAATAAGCAAATTAAAAAAATATTAACTGCTAGTGTAGCTACTGCGATTTTATCTGGTCCTGTATATTTTACTATTGATTCTGGTAAGGCGAATGCTGAAACTAGAAGTGAAATAGATAAAGAAATGAATCAAAGAAAAGCGATTGGTGATGCACTATTAAAAGAGATTGATAATAGTAAAAGTGATTTTAAAGATCCGGCAGTTGCTGACAGGCTAAAAGGCCAAGTGAAAAATTATAGAGATGGTGTAGCTGAAAGAGGAAAAGCTACAATGACTGCAAAAGCAGGAGCTCAAGCAATTAGAGCTACTGTAAATAAAGTCGGTGAAAAGGCATGGAATAAATTGGTAAAGAAAATAGAAAATACAACTGGTACTAAACTCGTTATGTTCCATTATCAAAGTATCAATAAATTTTGTGATATTTTAACAGGTTTTGAAGGCAACTTAGCAGATGGCATAGCGAATGGGTTAACTAATAACTTTGGTTTTAATAAACAATTTGCATATGTTGTTGCTAGAGCATTTATAGCAATTGTTTTGTAGGTTTTACATATGAGTAATAATAAAAAAATTTATCTAATATTTTTAGTAATAACATTTATAATTTATATTTCTTTGCCAATTATTTTTGATGATAATTCTTTTAACATACGTTTATTTGCCATATTCCCATTATTATTTTTTGGTGCATTTTTATTTTCTTCTAACTCTAATAATAAAAAGTAATGAAAATACTTCTGTTTAATATTTCTTTACACTAAGGCAATTTAAATAAATATTTAGCCTACTCCATAGATTTGTGGAGTGGGTTTCTCTTAATATTAATATTTAGCTTTTATATAATAAGAAATGAAGGTGTTTGTATTGCCTAAATCACAACAAGTAATATTAGCAATTTTATTAGTATTAATAGGTTTTAATATTTTCTTACCTATAATAGGTGCAATTTTTAAAATTGAAATTTTAGAGTTTGGCTCAATTTTTATAAAGGTACTTGATAGCATAACTTTAATGGTTGCAATCATCTTTGTATACAGACAAATTAAACGTAAAGGTTTATGAATAGAAGTATGTAACCCAATACTTTTGATATGAGGAGTGGTATGTAGGATAAACATCTATGTACTTGACCTATTTTTTATATTTATATTCTGAATAAGATTAAATAAACTGAAATAAAGGTTTCTAGAAGGGAGTATTTTAGTCTATGAAATTAAGTCAATGGATAATTTGTATAGTGACTGGAGGATTAATTTTTTTAGTTTCCTTTTATATGGGAGATATGAATTTTTGGCCATCTTTGATTAATGGGTTAATAGGGTTTGTAGGATCTGTTTTTGTAGGAGAAGGTTTAAAAAAAGGTGGAAAATTATGAAGAAAAAAGATTTGAAAATTTTAAAGATTACTTTCTCTGGGTTAACAGCTATTTTATTTTATATTTCTGGATTATGGATTGTTAGTGCTTTCTTTGCTTTACTGTCATTGTATTTTATGGATGAAAAAAAGAAATGAGTTATATGTATAATACAATTCTAAACATCAATACGTGCTGCTGTAGGTTGTTCATATTTCTAATATGTTAGTTTGTGTTTGGTTGTGAACTACACAAAATGCAAGGAGAAGTCTATGTTTGTTATTGATAAAGGTTTTATTATTAGAACTTTAAAAATATTTTTATTTAGTCTGAGTATAATGATCTTAACAATTGTAATTACATATAGTATCGATATGAATGTGGAAGCAATGATTAAAGGTATAGATAACGATATATCTCGTTCTGTTAAACAATCTTCAGGACTAGGTGCAGTTATTATATATATCGTAAATAATGGTTTTATAGTTCCACTACAAATGTTCCTGCTTTCACTAATACCTATTCAATTTTTATATTTCTTTAATTTGATATATAGTTCTGTATTGCCAGGTATTGTGATTGGTATTTTATTAAAAATTGATTTTTATAAAGCTATAGCCAATATCATATCTGTATTTCCTCATACTACACTAGAAATTTTAGGTTTCTGTATATTTGCAAGTGTATTGTTTCAACTAAATAAATCAATTCGAAGTAAAATCAGAGAGCTATTTAAAAAGAATGGTGAAAGAACATCAATAATAAAATCACTTTATAATACAATTAAAATCTATATATTTGTAGTGATACCAGTAATAGTATTAGCAGCAATTTGTGAAGAATATTTAAGAAAAATTTTATATTCTCTTCTTTCAGTTATATAAATAACTCACCATTAGCAGAAATATTGATAAGGGGTTGTATCTAAAAATTCGTAGAGTTTGAGAGTTAATAAATTTTGTATATAAAAGCAATAGAACAGAGATACATGAAATTAATTAGCAATATCTTAGAAGCAACAAAATAGAAGATAATGTTCACTTAAAAAATAAAGTAATATTCATACTAAATGTGTGATTATTTTATGGGGAAATAAGGTATCTATATAGTAAAGGGGAATGCTGTATGGACATAATTGGAAAAATATTAATATTTGTAATGAATACATTTTCTAACTTTGCAGGTAGTGGCTCCTTGATTAAGGATATTAAAAAAAGATTTAAAGAAAATTCAAAAAAAGAAAATTAGCTATTTCCACCCATCAGTATAATTTCTGATGGGTGTTTTCGTATTATATTTAAAAAGCACAAAAAATAACGTTTTGAAAGAGTGATCATTATGATTGAAAAGCTGAAATCTGTAGGTGAAGCACCGATTGAACTTCTTTTGCTGGCAGACCCATCAAAAAATTTAATTTTAAATTATTTAAAAAAAGGAGAATGCTTTGTATATAAAGAAAATAATGAAGTTTTAGGGTGCTATGTATTACAAAAAATTAATCAAGATAAAATTGAATTAGTTAACATAGCAGTACTAGAATCTAAACAGAAAATGGGGATTGGTAAAAAGTTGTTAGCAAATCCTTTTGAATATGCCAAGAAGAATGGTTACAAAAATATCGAGGTTGGAACAGGTAATTCTAGTATTGGGCAAATTATATTTTATCAAAAAATGGGTTTTAGAATGCGTAATATAGATGTAGGATTTTATGATAGAAATTATAATGAAAAAATTTATGAAAATGGCATATTGTGTAGGGATATGATTCGTTTTATAAAGGAATTGTAATGTGACTTTTAGGAAGATCTCATAACTTTACAATTGAAATACAGACTAATTTTACACAACATAAATTTAATCTAGGGTATGTTAGTATGAAATCATATTTAAAACAATATTTATTAGGACTTTTATATGAAATTTCTTAGAAAGGTGTTTGCAACTATCGCATCATTTATTGTAGATGTTATTGGAGGTAGCTATTTAGCAGATATCACTTTTTTTGAATAAGATTTATTACAAGAAAGATAATAAAACTAAGAAGAAGGACTGAATTTACGATGACAATTTGGTTTTCAATATTGGGAATGTGGTTTTGCATCGGAATTGCATTTTTAGCCATTTATTTAAATAAGAAAAATAATAAAAATTAATGAGTAACAGAACACATAAATTTGAAAAATGAAAGACTGTGTTTATTTGGTTTTTATATACATAATTTTATTCAGCTATTTTACTTTATTATGCAATTAAATACGGTATTAGAGATGGTTTAATTGATCATGATGCTAATAAAGAAAAACTTATCTATTTAAATAAAAGTGCAAATTTAGTTGAAGAAATTGGATATTTATATAGTATGATGGCTCAAGAAGACGAATCTAAAGCTAAGAGCATATATGATAGGTCACTAGATGTATTATTGTCTGAAGTGGAACCTAATGAAAAGTACAATACTATGATTGAACTAAAAAAACAGATAATCAATTTGAAAGATGGATAAATTATTATTAGGAGATGAATAAAATGGATATACTAAAAATTATATTTTTAATTTTAGTTGTGATTTCACTCGTGATTTTTATTGGTTATTCTATTTTTACTTTTTATTATATTTTGAGTAAAAAGAAAAATGAAATGTCTGATAATGAATATCAAGAAAAACTTAAAAAGGTAGGAATAACAAATGTTATAATTCTTGTTGTGGTGGTTCTAGTTACTATTGTTTACACTTTGATTCCTTGATTAATAATAAAAAGGTATAAATAAATTTATTTAATAAAGTTTGATATAAAACATACGTAATATTAAGGAAAAAAGGCATAACTTTGATAATAAAGGTAAGGATATGCATAATAAATCATATTAAATTGCTTATAAAAGCTATTTAACAGTGTTTTAAGTTTTTTAAGTGAACTTTCTATAATTTCATTATTGTTGAAGTTTGCGTAGTGATGATTTAGATTAATTGTCATCATCTAATAAATTTATAACATTTACAATGATTTCTCTTGTATCAACATTAAACGATACATCATTTCCATAACTTAGTGATTTAACTTTTATAGCATCATTTTCCAATTTTAAATATAGGGCAACGTGTTGATAGTTTTCTAAAATAACTAGTGTATCTTCGTCTCTGACTATATTATATGATCCTTTGCCATTAATTGTAACTGTCCAATTATTGAATTCCATTATACCAATCTCCTTTTATATACTATGTTTCTTTTTCTAATCCTAAAATAACCATTAACACCACTGAAATGAGCATGAATGGTACAAAAATAGATGTTATTAAAAATCCGCCAATCACAATTAGGTAAAATTCATCAATTTTATATTTGCCAAATTGCATCATAACACTCCTCGTAAAGTTATATTACTTCTTGTTATAATCATCTATCGTAACGCCATCTTTTTCTATTTTTTTCGTACTAGCCCGTATTAATAAAATTGCATTACCCATAAAGAGTACTGCTAATATTAATGAAGTGGTAAATCCACTAATGTTTGTATAATTAAAAATTATGAGTGTTATCATTAAAATGATATTAATTGTATGGTGTATAGCTATTCTCTTATTCACTTTCTTCGCCCCTTAGATATTGATTCTCTATTTTTAAAATTTGGATTCAAAAATTTGTAATGAACTACCCAGCATTATTGTATTTTGACTCGAAATCCATGAGTGCAATAGTATAATTTTTCCACCATGAATCTTTTTGATAATATTCTAAAAGTACTTTTAATTCCATAATGCTATATGTAACTGTGCAATCTGCAAATATTAAAGGATAAGATAGTGTATGTCCTTCATACCAAAAACCCATATCATCAATTAATCTATTCAAATTATGTCAACTCCTAGAATACTTTGGGTGTGTTGCTGTTTATTCGAATAACTTTAATGTATTTAAGTGTCATATTGCTTAAATCATATATATGAATTTAAAATTTTTACTTTTTGATGGATGCAACATATACTTTATAAAAAGTATGTTAGCATTGAAATAATATTATAACAAAAAGGGGTATTTATATGTGGAATAATATTGAGATAATTGTTTCATTTGTTATATTTATAGGTGCGCTCATATTTGCTGTTTATTCATTTTACAATAATTCTATTACAGTTGGCGTTGGTGCTTTAATTGTGACTACAGTAAATATCTATTACATGATTAAGGCATTAAGAGCTAAAAGAGAAGATAATTACTAAGTGTAGATAGTGTATTAAAGAAATATAGAGACATTTGGATAATTCAGCACATTATTAATAAATTAACTCAATATATAAATTTATGTAAATACGAGTGAAATATTTTTCTAAAAGTATTAGTTCAACAGGAGTGAGAAATTTGAGAAATAATATGGATATGAGTTTTATCATTGCTAATTTTATGAATATAATTTTAGTATTATTATTTGCTTTTGGTACATTCAATCATCTTAATGTTTTTCTTACCGTGATTTTTGCAATAATAACTGTTTTAAATGCAGGCTTTTTGCTTTATAAAAGTATTGAAATTTCAAAGAAAAGTAACCGTTAAAAGGCTTAACTAAAGTGCTTTCTACCTTTATAGTCCACTCATAGAAATTTAAAAAACATAAATACTAATCTTAAGTATTTTAAAATGAATGTTCATATTGCATTTGGGAGGCATTTTATGAATCATGAAAATAATAAGAAAAAATATAAGACAATAGAAGTTATAGCAAACACTTTTGGCATAGTAGCTTTGATCTTAGTATTTGCCTCATTGATTCTAGCTTTGATCTTTGAATGGAAATTTCTGGACTATATTGTTAACGGGTCTGGTATACTTATTATACTAAGTTTGATCATAGGTGCGATACCACACGTTATGGAAAAAAATATCAAGAAAATCATTTTTGATTTTCTCTTTATTGTAATTATAGCGTTTATTTTTTATAACTTATAAGGGGGCTATACATGAAACTTATCACTAAGATTTTAGATGTTTTAGTATGGATATGCGTTATTTTATTGTTTAGTAAGTATATTGTTAAATATGCGAATATGATGTTTGATTGGAATTTAAGATGGTATTTTCTTGAAGATATTCCTCATTTAGCATTGATATTATTTATTTTACTATTTGTATTTGCAGTACCTTCTGAAATGATCAAAGAAAAACATAATAATGAATAAAGTCATACATCATATTTTTGTGTTATTTGAAAAGAAGATTTGGAATGATTTTGAAGATATTAGCCATCTTTTTATAAATCAATCTCTTTCTAGCGCTATATTTAGGTAAAAAGTATAGTGCTTTGAAACAAAAAACTGCATCAAATCAATGTTTTGAAAGTTATCAAATTCAATGATACATATAGATAAGTTTATAATATAGCTGTCTATCATTATAGTTATAATCCCTTATTGCATTAAATGAAAAAATAAAATTATAAGATGAAATCAAGCACATGTTACAAATTTAAGATTTACATTACTGTCACGTAGTTTTATAATTAGTTTTGCATGCCCACGGGTGTGCGAAAATGAGGAGATGGGTTTTCTGTGTGCCCTTGGGCATGCAGAAGATTCATAACTCCCGTTATAAGGCCCCTTTTATTAGGGGTCTTTTTGTATTTAAAAACATTGATTACCATTTACGTAAATAAAGTAACTGTGGTATTGTATTTTCATGTTGATTATCGTAATATTCATGTGTTTAAAAATATACAAATAAAAAGGAGTTTATGCATATGAGTTTTATAATAATGATCATTGTAGGTGGCCTTATCGGCTGGATTGCAGGTGCTATCGTAGGTAAAGATATTCCAGGAGGTATCATTGGTAATATTGTTGCTGGTCTAATTGGTTCTGCGATTGGTAGTAGATTGCTTGGTACTTGGGGCCCAGTATGGGGCGGCGTACCAATTTTCCCTGCATTGATTGGCTCAATTGTATTTATATTTATCGCTTCACTTATTATTAGTGCGCTAAGAAAAAAATAATTAAGATAAATCGACTTACAAAAAGTTAGAAAAAATTTTTATTATAACGGGTAGAAATTATGATCTTTTTTGTGAAAATATTACGATAATCAACGACCATCTCTCAATGATAATATAAAGGTGGTTTAGTATGATAAACATTATTTCAGCTATTGGTTCTATTGGAACTTTTATAATGGCACTATTTTATTTTGTTTCAGTTTCAATACAACTGTACCAAATGAAAATAAGTTTTATTCCTGCGCTTGGATTTAATCAAATTTTACTTTCTTTAGATAAAGATAATCAATTACAAATGGTTAATACAAGTTCTGATTCTGTTGAACACCAAGATTATTTGAAAATTTTTAATCTAGGTGGCGGAGCAGCAAAAGATATTAAGATTGAAATTATTCTTAATGAAGATAACGTAATTCAAAAGAAATATGTAAGTATATTACCAAGTAAAGAAGGTTATTTATTACCAATTAATAAAGATGTTTTTGATGAATTGCAAAGTACCATTCAAAATAATGGTTATGAATCTAATTTAAATATTAGAATTAATTATTATCATAACGTTAGTAGAAAAGTAAAAACAATCATGTTAAATGGTAAATTAGATAGATTTAATACGTATGATGAAAAAGAACTTTATGAATTACAATTTATTAATAAATAATACTATTTGTGCTTTGTGCATATATAAATATATTTATGAAAAACACTCATTAGATAACTTTAGGGTTATGGTGAGTGTTTTTGTTATGTTTTATGACATAGATTTGCTGTAGATATGCTTTGAATATACAATGAAATAGAGGTGAAACGATATGATACGACAAGCACGTCAATCAGATTTACAATCGATTTTAAGTATATATAATCATGCAATATTAAATACGACTGCAGTTTATACATATGAGCCAGTAACCATTGAAGAAAGAGAAACTTGGTTTCATACAAAATTAGAGCAAGCTGAACCCATTTTTGTATATTTAAAAGATGGCCAAGTTGTTGGATTTGCAACATATGGTGCGTTTAGAAATTGGCCAGCGTATCAATATACTGTAGAACATTCGATTTATGTTGACCCAGAAACTAGAAATGAAGGTGTAGCTTCACAACTTTTAGTTAAATTAATTGAAGAAATTAAAAACAGAAATTATAAGACAATTGTTGCAGGTATTGACGCATCAAATACTGCTAGCATTAAATTGCATGAAAAATATGGTTTTGAATTATGTGGAACTATAAAAAGTGTCGGTTATAAATTTGACAGATGGTTAGATTTAGCTTTTTATCAATTGATATTGAAATAATTATGTTTAAAGCCAACGATGCTATTTTAGAGCAAGTAAATAAAGTATTATAGAAATTGTGCCGGACATGATGTTAGATAAGTTATTTTAATCGTTTGGTAAGTCAGTGGAAACATTTTGCGATACGTATTAGCATCAATGCTAATTAGCTAAACAAATCATCAACGGTAGTATCGAGCATTGATGCCAGTTTAAATGCTAAAGATAATGATGGATCATATTTATTATTTTCAATCGCATTAATGGTTTGTCTAGAAACGCCAAGTGCTTGACTAAGTTTTAATTGGGAAATGGCCTTCTGCTTGCGATAATATTTGATTTTGTTTTTCATTTTATCTTCCTTTTTATGTATATTTACGTTTTACGTAAAAATAGTTCATAATCGTTAATATGAAAATAATGATAATGACGGATAGCTCTGGATAAGTTGAAAAAAAGCTGTGATTAAAGTCCCATACATTAATTATACACAATATAAATGTTAAGAGTAGGGCGTGTATTGTCCAAACGCAAGTTCTAGCAAGTACTTCTGTGAATATTTTACTTTGCCTTTCGTCATATTGATGATTAGCTTGGTCAGATATCTCTGAAGGTAAAAATTTATGTGACAGTATCGTCCAGCTGACTGTAAATAATAAAACAACAATAAAAATGATGAATAATTTCATAATGATGCCTCCATGAGTAGAAAATTTTTCATTTTCAACATAAAAAAATATGTGCTTAAATGTCAAATGTTTTTGACATTTTTAAATAGAAAATAAAAGTGCTCGTTAGTTTAATAAGTAGAAAGGGTATGGATAAATAAATAATATGACCTTTTCATAAGAGATTTTTAGGTTTTTGTAGTGATACGGTTTGAAAATCTTATTCATATGACTTGGGGTGATTGTGATGGCTGTGTTTGCCTTGTTATTTCATTTAGTCTGTTTAATTATTGTTTTAATCGCAGGTTTTAAAGCATTAAAAGAGTTCAGAAAACCTATGAACCAACGTAATCAAAGAAAAATTGATTCCATTTTAGTACTTGTGTTAGTGGTGGCTTTGATTGCGATACTGTCTAGTGTTTTTACAGATATTTAATAAAATGTCGTTGCTCAAGTGAGCGACGGCTTTTAATTTTGTTTTAGAAACGGTAAATGTCGTTAATATGAAGTATAAAATAATATTTCATTTTGTAATTAATTCAATATTAATATAGAATGAATTAAAGAAGTTTTGTAAATGAAATTTTTTGCTACTTAATAGTAAACGGATTAATATTTTATTCAAGGAGATGTCGTTATGAAGTTTAGATTTAGTGTTTCATTGTTGTTGGTTTCAAGTTTATTATTGTCACAAACTGCAATGGCAGCACAAGAAAATAAAAGCACTCAGGATACAAAGAAAAATGATACACAAAATAAAGAAAATACGAGTAAAGCCATTGATTATGAAAAAGCTCAAAAAATGAGTCCACAACAATTGAAAAATGCATTAACACCAGGAGATTTAAAGTTACATAATAAAGATGGTGAACGTCAAAATACTGAAATGAGAAGTTTTTCAGCAAATCGAGCATATCAAGATGTAAATACATACATAGCAAATAATAATATAAAACCAGCTAAAATCGTACAAGATTCTAGAATGAATAACTTACCCAAGTATAATTATAAATCTGGCAAATATATCGGTGTAGTAATTCATGAAACGGCCAATCCAAACAGTACAATTGATGGTGAGGTAAATTACATGTACAACAATTATAATAGTGCATTTGTACATGCGTATGCGGGTAGCGATAAAATTGTGCAGACTGCGCCAAGTCAATATTTAGCTTGGGGTGCAGGTGCTAACGCTAATCCATATTTTTATCAAATTGAATTAACAAGATCAAACACATTTGATGGTTTTGCAAGATCAGTTAATAACCAAGCATATTTAACCGCAAAAATGTTGAAAGCCAATGGGCTACAACCTTCGCTTGCTGACAATAATCAAGGGACAGGCACAATTATAAGTCACAATGCGGTAAGTCAATATTGGGGTGGTTCAGACCATTCAGATCCGATTGGCTATTTCGGACAATGGGGATATAATATGAACCAGTTTTACAGTTTAGTACAAAAACACTATAAATCTCTATCAGGTGGTAGTAGTGATGGAGCAATTACTGGTAGCACTTATAAAGTATCAAAAGGTGATACGCTGTATAGTATTTCGAGAAGAAGTGGCGTTTCAATAGATAATATTAAGAAATGGAATAAATTAACGAGTAACACACTTTCTGTAGGACAAGTATTAAAGTTAAAAAATCCTAACACATCAAGTGATTCTATTACTGGAGATTCACATAAAGTGGTTGAGGGAGACACACTTTATAATATTTCAAAACGAAGTAAAGTGAGTGTAGCAAACATAAAAAAATGGAACCATTTAAAGTCTGATAATATTAGTAAAGGACAAATTTTATATTTAGTTAAGACATATACGGTTAAAAAAGGTGATACTTTATACAGTGTTGCTAAAAATCAAGGTACTACTGTAGATAAAATTAAAAAGGATAACAAGTTGAGTTCTAATAGTTTGAAAGTAGGGCAAATTTTAAAAATAAAATAGAAGTATTGCATATAAACGAGCAAGTCTTAATGGACTATGCTCGTTTTTTAATACATTGAAAAATGATTTTTGAATATAATTGTGAGCGTCATAGTTTCGTGTTACTTTAATAATATAAAATCATAGGTGGGTATAGATAATGAAAAAAATCATTTTAATACTGTCATTGTTATATTTATCAGTGATTTTGACAGCATGTGGTAACAACGAAAAAAATAGTGATGATGTTGAGCAAAGCAGTAATACAAACAAACAAGATGAAGACAATGACCAGCGTGAGGAACGACAATCTACAGAACAAAGTGAAGCAAAAAAGGATCAGTCGTTACCTCAAGATTCAACGGCTGAAAATGACAAGAATACAGATTCAAAAGCTAAAAAGAAAAACGATAATGTTTCAAAAAAGAAAAATGACGATAATAGTACAAGTTATTTAACAGGTTTAAGTGCTTCAGAGATCGAATACGCACGTGTTTGGCATCAACTAGGTATGATTAAAGATGTCAAAAATATTTATGTCAAAAAATATCCAAAAGGGTCACCAGTAAATGAAAATGCGGAAAAGAGCGCAAAGTATCCTGAGGATGTTGTTAAATTAGAAGCGCCAATGAAAGTGGGTGGCTCAATAACATATAGTAGTAATGGGGATGGAACTATTAATATTTATAAAAAAATTCCTTACAGATGGGAGACAAGCACATCTTCGAACCCTGAGGATGTTTATCAAGACACTAAAAATGCAGTTGAGCAAGATGTAGAAACAGTTGAAGTTAATGCAACAGACAATGCACAAATCAAAAAGTTAGCCCAAAGAATACAATTGGTTAATGAATGATGCTTTGTGGTATAAAGTAAAGAACAATTTTGAAGTGACTTGATCATGGCATCAACAATTCTAACTATTTTATGATTTTGTATAGTGTGATACATTATATGTAATCGTAATTAGGAAATCGTTAGCATACGATATATAGTTCGTAACTTTAAATTTAGTTGAGGTGAGACGCATGTTAACTAAAGGTATTAAATATCCATATGTTAAATTCTTTTTTGATGTGATTGGTATTTTATGTGCGATAAGCGTATTAGCGATCATATTTGTTAATGGTTTTACCAACAGTCAATCTGGTAACTTTAGTTTAGGATTCGAAATAACTGGTACACATATGATAATGATGAATATTTTGGTATTGGTGACAATGATTTGTGCAATAACATCAACAATTTTAAGAAGGGTAAAATAGTGTGATGAGGGTTTGATTAGATTGTACTGAAACGAATATTTATGTGAAGTAGAAACAGACCAGAAATTAAAAACTAATTTCTGGTCTGTTTTCATTTTTTATAGATGCACATTTTCTTTAGCATAATAAAATTTTTGCTTTTTTTCAGTAATAAATAATTGGAGAAATGTAAGTATACCAATTTTACCTATTAACATTGTGAGTACAATGACTATTTTCGTTGGGCTATCATATAATGTCGTGAAATTCATCGATAGCCCAACAGTGCCGAAAGCGGAAATCACTTCAAATAATACTTTAGAATAAGGTATTGCCGAATTCAAATAACTTACAATAAATGAGATAAATATAACGAATGTCCCGGCAGAAAATGTAATGGCCACAGCAGTTTTTAATGTATGGTCATGTATAGATTTTTTGAAAATAGAAGGGTGTTGTTCGTTTTTTAATGTACTTTTTATAAATAATAACGTTAAGACTAAACTTGTTACTTTAATACCACCTGCAGCACTGATAGGGGCGCCACCAATAAACATTAAAAGCATTAATAATATTGAAGTAGGTGGTGTGATTTGTCCGATATCGACACTGTTAAAACCAGCAGTTCGTGTCGTAACAGACTGAAAGAATGAAGCGCCAAGTTTTTCTAAAAATGATAAATGCATCATAGAATGGTTATATTCTAAAAAGTAAAACACAACCGAACCAATAAATATGAGTATGACATATGTCGTTAATACTATTTTTGAGTGTACGGTTAATTTACTTAACTTTCTTGTTGTAGCGACGTCTAAAAAGACAAGCGGTCCAATACCGCCCATGATGATAAGAATTGGAACGATTATAGTTATTATAGGGTCATTAACAGTGCGCATCATATTATCACTAAATAATGAAAAACCAGCATTATTAAAAGCAGAAATTGAAGTAAACACACTTAAAAATAGCCCTTTACCAAAGCCATATTTTGGAATAAATGATAGTGCGATACATATTGCTCCAATGAATTCTGTAAGGATACTATAAACGACGAATTGAAGAATCAATTTGATGACGCCACCAGGTGTTTCAATGTTCCAGGTTGTCATAATCAAATAACGGTTTCTTAAACTGATTTTTCGATGCATCAGTATCAGCGTTAAAAGTGTTACCGTGACTATTCCTAACCCACCAATTTGAATAAGTAATAAAATAATAGTATCGCCTAACCAATTAAATTGACTAGATATATCTATAGTCGCTAGGCCAGTAACTGTAAATGCACTAGC
This sequence comes from Staphylococcus sp. GDY8P67P, assembly GCF_017892545.1. NCBI lineage: Bacteria > Bacillati > Bacillota > Bacilli > Caryophanales > Staphylococcaceae > Staphylococcus > Staphylococcus sp. GDY8P67P. The sequence goes on along the minus strand of NZ_JAESLH010000029.1, from coordinate 113,334 downwards.
AGAGATAAAAAATGCGTCTACAAAATCTAAAGGTTTTACACCTGTGACCGGTAGATATAATAATAAGGTGCCAACGATTGTGGTGAATAAAAACAACATTAAATACATATATAATGGTTTGTTTAATAGTCTCATTTTTAAAGTCCCTCGCATTTTAATAATGAGTATTTTATACTCATTATTAAAAAAAGCAAGTTAATTGATAGAAGTAAACTGAAAAAATTAATTTTTAAGTTTGTGAACGAATGCCTTTAGTGACGGCTTCAGCGAAATCATAAATTGAATTTCGGTATTTGTTCGTGTTTTCTCTCGTCTTTCTGTTTAAATTGTCTTTTTTGAAAAATGATTTTCTAATAGATGTAGATATCTCCAGTTGAACACCAGAACCTGAGTCATTTTCATTGATGAAATTTTTAGAAGAACGGCCATTAATATTATTTGGACTTTTTTCTACATTAAACCCTTCTTTTTCTAATTCTTTTTTTATGGATTGCGCCATTTTTTTATCCTGGCCGCCGATATAAACGATATCTTTATCACCTTGAAATCCGTGTATTGAGATAGATTCTTGAGAACGATTTGTCATTTCTTTCAATTTAGGATCGTCAAAATTGGTAGATGTAATATGCAATTGTTTGTTACTTGATTTTAGTAAGCCTTCAAAGCTATATAAATTAAAGTCTCCTTTTTTAGAAATGATTTTAGCTAATTCGGAGGTGCCCGGTTCTATACCGCCACCATGTATCGCAGTAATAAGTATATCTTTATTATTTGTTTTTTTAACATTTCTTTGCCAATCACGCTGTTTCACTGTATCTGATTTTAATTGAGCGAAATTTTGATATTTATCTTGATTGGGTGACTTGTTATTGTTCCATATGTATGTAAAGTATAGACTAACTAGTATGATGCCAACAATAACAAGCATAACTAAATAATATACGTAAGTGCTTAGAATATTTTTCATCGTTAACTCCTGATCAAAAGTATTTACTGACTAGTAAAGTATAACAAATTTATTAATGCTGCATAGATTATATGTTATTTACAATTATGTTAATAACATTGTAATGAAATTTACATATTAGGGTATGAAAGATATAGAGTGAATTATTAAATTGAAAATGAAATAGCTTGGATATTTTAGAAAAAGTAATAACGACGGAGTGGAGAATAAAACATGTACTGACCGAGCATTTATGATAACCATGTTTATGAATTTATGATCAACGCTAACATGTGCGGTTAGTCTTTCCTGTTCGGTCAATCACGCTGAATGCCTTAATAAGACATAGTGATGTGTTTTTATGATTGAATGATTACAAAATATTTAATTTTAGAAGAAAGGTTGTGAATTTTTTGGATATAGTAACTAAAATGCAAGTCAATGTATCTAGTGATCAAGTGTTTGAAGCTTTTGTCAATCCAGATTATATAGGAGGATTTTGGTTTTCTTCAAGTTCTGAACGTTGGGAAGAGGGTAAAACAATTACCTTACGATATGAAGAGTATCATGCTGAAATCGATATTTTAATAGAAGATATGGTTGAAAATGAAATGATTCAATTTAAGTGGGGCGATAATCATGTAACAATCCAATTCGATGGTGATGATAATCATACAATTGTAACTACTACAGAAAAAGATATAGAAGAAAATGATGTAGCACGCTTATTAGGCCAAAAAGAAGGCTGGGTATATATGCTTAGTTGTCTGAAATCATATTTAGAATATGGCAATAAAATAAGAGGTGCATTATTGTAACTATCCAACTAGGATTGAAAGCATGGCAATGTTTAACTTTGATCACGCTTTCAATCCTTTTTATATATTTTTCAAATACCAAAACAAAAATTTTGCACGATATGGTTTAATATGTTTAAATGTAATTATAAAAGTTTCAATTAAAGATAAAAGGTGATTTCTTTGAATTTAGAATTCAATATAGCAGTACATTTACTGACTTTTTTGCTAAAACATGATGATGAGCGTTTTAGCAGCAATGAATTAGCGGAACGTATCTGTATTAATCCGGCTCAATTACGCAGGGTAACTCGTAAGTTAAATCAACATCATTATTTAGCTACTTCTAGAGGTAAATTTGGAGGGTATCAGGCTAATGATATGACAGCAAATGTTAACTTGTCTGAACTATTTGTGATGTTTAAAGAAGATCGCTCAGAAGGACGTTTATTTACTGGAGATGCTGGTAGTGACTGTGAAGTTTCAAGAGAAATTGGTAACACGATGTTTAAGTTTCATCAAAAAGAAGAAGAGCTATTAATTAATTATTATCAAAATGTAACGATTAAAGACGTTTTAAATGAAACGATTAAGGAGGATTATTATGAAAAAGTATGATTTATTAATAATTGGATTTGGTAAAGGTGGTAAAACTTTAGCAAAATTTGCGTCTGGCCAAGGAAAAAGTGTAGCGGTAGTTGAAAAATCGCAAAAAATGTATGGTGGTACATGCATTAATATAGGTTGTATTCCTTCAAAAACACTTGTGCATGAAGGTTTAGCACACGGTTCATTTGAACAAGCTTTTTCTAGAAAATCCGATGTAGTAAATGCACTAAACAGTAAGAATTATCATAATTTAGCAGATGATAATAATATCAACGTATTAGATTTTACTGCAGCATTTAAGTCTAATAATGAAGTAGAATTATTAGATGAAAATGGTGAAGTACAAGAAACACTTACTGCAGAAGATATCGTGATTAATACAGGTGCACAACCAATCATTCCATCCATCGAAGGTGTAGAAACATCAAAGCATTTATATGATTCTACTGGCATTATGGAATTGGCAACACAACCTCAACGTTTAGTTATTGTGGGTGGAGGCTATATTGCATTAGAATTTGCTTCTATGTTTGCGAATTTTGATACACAAGTAACTGTTTTAGAGAAACATGATGATATCATGCCTAAAGAAGATAAAGATATTGTTGCAGAAGTTAAAAAAGATCTTGAAAATAAAGGTGTTAATCTTGTATTAAATGCAGATACAGAGCGTTTTGAAGATAATGCATCTGGCACAACAGTACACACGACACAAGGAAGCTATGAAGCGGATGCGGTATTGTTAGCTACTGGTCGTAAACCAAATACAGACTTAGGTTTAGAAAATACAGATGTTGAAATTGGTGAACGTGGAGAAATCAAAGTAAACCAAAACTTACAAACAAACGTGCCAAATATTTATGCATTAGGTGATGTTAAAGGTGGCATGCAATTCACGTATATTTCATTAGATGACTTCAGAATTGTAAAAGATCAATTGTTTGGTGATGGCAAACGTACGACCGAAAATCGCGGTGCTGTGCCATACACTGTATTTATTGATCCACCATTATCACGTGTAGGTTTAACAGCAGAAGAAGCAAAAGCACAAGGTTATCAAATTTTAGAAAATGCAGTACCTGTAAACACAATTCCGCGTCATAAAATAAACAATGATACAAGAGGTTTGTTTAAAGCAGTCGTTAATAAAGAAACAAGTGAAATATTAGGTGCTACTTTATATGGCTTACAATCTGAGGAAATTATTAATTTAGTAAAATTAGCAATTGACCAACATTTATCTTATGAAGTATTAAAAGAAAATATTTATACACATCCTACAATGGTTGAATCATTTAATGATTTATTCAATATGTAAAGCAAATATTTTTAATAAATATTAAAAAGTCTCTAATCAAAAAGAGCAGGGTTAAGTAATCTAGTGTAACTGGATTACGACCCCGCTCTTTTTTAATATGATGATTTATATAATTGATTTAATAATTTGACCTATGAGTCCGAAAATACCGATGATTAAACAGACCACACCAAAGCTAACTAAACTTTGTTTTTTGCCGACACCCTCTTTTTTAGGTGTACGGTTATTTATGATGAGCAACACAATACCAACGATAATGAGTAATATTGAAACAATCCACATTTTGCGTCCCTCCTTACTTGTATCGATAAAATAATAACGTCTTTACTATCTCTTTACCCTGTTAACTGCTTATATTAACGCCTTCTTTGCACATCATATGTGATGTGACATTAACAGATGAGTTAAATATATTATAAATGATTATGTAATGTAAGGGTATAGTAAGTTATAAAATAGATTGATCCACATAAATGATGAGGGGGTGATAGAGATGAAAATAGATGATACTTATGTATTTGACTCAAATGATTTAGAAGATTTTATAACAATATATCACTCGAATGGTTGGATGGGGCATAATAAGGAAAAGATTAAGACAATTTTTAATGCTAGCACACATATCGTGGTGGCAAAGCATAATGGTAGTGCTATAGGATTAGCGAGAGCCTTATCAGATGGTGTATTTAACGCAGCTATTTATGATGTTATCGTGGATCAGTCCTATCAAAATAAGGGTATAGGTTATGACATTGTATGTAGAATGATTAACCAATTGGGGCAGGTGTCTTGCGTGCATTTAATTTCAACGCATGGCGTTGAAGGATTATATCAAAAATTAGGTTTTCGGAAATTAAAAACAGGTATGGCCATATATGCAAATCAAAAATTAAAAGATGAGTATACTGATTAATGTCTATCAGCTATACTCACCTTTTTGGTCGAGAATCTAGATTATAAAATATTGTGACTCACATCCTCATGTGAATAATTTTTCAATAGAGAACAACCCAGTGGATGATGACCATTGTCAACGTAATGGTTGATTTCTTCAAGTACATCTAAAATTTCATACTCAGGTGTATTAACATCAAACGTATATTTGAATACTTGCTTCTTGTCAGATAATACAGTTGCAACGAGTTCATTATTTTGCATTTTGTAATTTAATAATTTCATAATAATCCCTCACTTTTATTAATCGTTTTAGTCCGTTTATCAAAATACTCAATTGAGAATAAGTTTCATTGACGACGCCATTACATTATAATTATTATAATGTAATCTTTATTATACATTAAAATACATAAAATGTAGAGAGTTTTGACTTAAAAATTAATTTAAAATGCTTTCTTTATAAGAATTAATATAATTTATTATAAACTGAATCATCTTAACTTGAAGTTCGAAGTGTAATTTGATACGATTTCAGTAATTGAATAAACCTTTCTAGGGTTCCACAACGATGGTGTTGGTTCGGTCCGAGAGAAAGGCACATATTAATATGTGACACGGAAGGATAAAAGCCTGGGAGATAGTATAGATGACTATCTCTCAGGCTTTTTTAATCTTAAAGGAGGATTATGTTATGAATTGGTTGAAAATTGTGATTGCAGCACTCTTTGAAGTGGGATGGGTTATTGGCTTAACTCATGCTTCATCAGTATCTGAGTGGATATTGACAGTCATTGCTATATTTTTAAGTTTTTACTTACTTATAGATGCTTCAAAAGTATTACCGGTAGGGACATCTTATGCAGTCTTTGTAGGACTTGGTACAACTGGCGTTACACTAGCTGATTTTATATTCTTTGATCAACCATTTAACCCAGGGAAAATCATTTTAATAACGACATTGTTGCTTGGTGTAATTAGTTTAAAATTAGTGACGACAAATGAGAGGGGGCATTCATAATGGCTTGGATTTTATTGATTTGTGCAGGTATATTTGAAATGCTTGGTATTACATTTTTGAATGCTTATGTGCATAGTCGCAAATATAAATCGCTTGGTTGGATGATAACTTTCTTTGCAATTAGTTTTTTAACATTATCTATTGCTATGAAACAGTTGCCTATGAGTACTGCATATGCTGTATGGACTGGCATTGGTGCTGTTGGCGGAGCAGTTTTAGGTATGCTTTTTTACAAAGAGTCAACGGATATTAAACGAATTATTTGTATTCTAGTTATATTGGGTAGCACCATTGGTTTGAAATTATTAAGTTAAAATTAACTGAGTTATACCACATAAATTATTTTTCCATTTCACGGCTTTCAATGATTGACCATTGACCAAATTTTGGATTTCGTTCATATATTATTTGAACATCACCATAACAGAATCATAAAAGATTTGTTTCGCGTGTTGCGATACAGTGTGCATCTTGATAACATAATTAAGGTGGAGGTGCAGAAAATGGAAGGATTAGCCGCATTTATAACAATTACTTTAATGATTATTATCGTCCCAGGACCTGATTTTTTCGTCGTGATGAAAAATTCAATCACTTCTGGTAAAGGTAATGGTGCGATGGCAGCATTGGGTATAACGACAGGCCATGTTGTTTATTCTCTACTAGCGGTCTTTGGTATTATTTTTATTTTGGCAAATATGTATTACGTGTTTTTAGTGATTAAAATACTGGGTGCTTGTTACCTTATATATTTAGGTATCAAAAGTATTATTAGCGCACGACAAAGTATGAATTTTTCAATCACACAAATGAAAGCACAACAAATCAGCTATTTAAGTTCATATAGGCAAGGTTTCTTTAGTACCATTTTAAATCCAAAAGCATTACTCTATTACATAAGTATCTTACCGCAATTTTTAAGTGCGGGCGAAGGCGTTACCACACAAATAGCGGTGTTATCCGCGATTGTAACGACAGTTATTTTATTATGGTTTATTTTCTGTGTATATATTTTTCAATACATTAAATTACTTTTTGCAAACAGAAAGATTAAAGCTATTTTTGACTATACGGTAGGTGCAGTGTTAATTGGTCTGTCGCTTAATTTATTATTTAGCAAAAGTAGTTAATCTAGATTTAACAAAAAAAGCAGCTTGAGGAAACAATATTTTCCCAAGCTGTTTTTTTTAGTGTGTTTTTGTGTCTATCGAATATTCAAAAGTAAATGATTTATCTTAGGGGTTAAAATAAGCACTTTCAGAAATTAATACTTTGACGCCACGATAAATATTTTTAATTGTATACCAAATCGTGAATATGATTAAAATAATTCCTAAAATTATCATTATGACCATAATTGTATGATGTTGTTGATTGACGATCATGCCACCTAAACTTGCAACGATAATAATAAATATCGGTCCTAAATATGTGATGACATGATAGAATAGCGATTTAGCAGCATGCGTGGATGCTGGTTTATCAGCAAAAATCCAAATGATGATAGGTAATATGATTGGAGCAAAAAATATGCTGAAATAACTTACAGAAGCTAAAACACGTCCACCTTGCGTATCTGAATTTAAAGGTTGTTCATTCATTTTTATCACCTCACATTTAAAGTAACAAAAATAAATATTTTATTATAGAAGTTATACTTCATCTAACAAAAATGTTACCTTATTTAAAAATACAAAGGAGTACAAACATATGAAACTATACTTAATTCGCCATGGTGAATCAAAATCCAATTACGATAAAAAAGAAGGAAATCACTATTTTTGTGGCCAATTAGACGTTCCATTAACTGAAAAAGGCGCTCGAGACGCGCAATTATTACAACATCATTTTAATCAAGTCAAAATTGATCATATTTATTTGTCAGATTTAACAAGAACGAGACAAACATATAATGCAATTTTTGATAAAGATATTCCAGCTAGTGTAACGACATTACTGAGAGAACGTTCTTTAGGTCAGTTTGAGGGTGAAAAAGTGAGTGAAATTGAACAAAATGCTCAATTTGAAACTTATTTTAATGGCGGTCCAAACAGTTCATTTAGGCACAGCTTTACTCAAAAAGCACCAGAAGGAGAAAGTTATGAAGATGTTTTAAAACGTGTAGAAACTTTCTTTAAACAAGAGCTAGATACATCTTTAGATACAGTTGTAATCATTGCTCATCAAGTTGTAATTAGATGTTGTTTCGTATACTTAGGTTATGAAAATAAAGCATCTGTGATAGATAAGCAAATTGATAATTGTGTACCTTATGAAATTGAGCTTTAGCTTTGATAAAATGACGTATTAAAAAACCTGAACTGTTTATTTGCTCAGTTCAGGTTAATATCTTTTTGCTGCTGTTAAGCTATCGTGAAATCCTTGGAATATAGTGTTGATATTGTCTAAGAAACTACCAACAATAACTGCGAGTATGACGTAAGTAATGCTTAAAGCAATAGATTTATATGAAATTACGCCATAAGTTTCTTTTTTCTCAAAGAGATTAAAAGCTATGAAGACAGCAGCCATGGCACCTAGTAAAATCGTAATTACCATAGTGCAACCTCCCTATAAAGTTTTCGGCTGTGCTCCTACGTTTACTGTGTTCAATCTTATAACATAGGATAACAAATACATCTCCGAGAAAAAAAGTCATTTTATATTAAAAAACCTTACAATCATGTAAGGTTTTTTACAAATATAAGTCAAGATGAATCATTTAACTTTAAGTAAGCGCTTAAAAGGCTTTATAATGCTGGGAATTGGTATTGTCATCATTTTGTAATGCATAGCACTTTATTTGATATCAATAAAAATGAATTTGATAGTTATTCAAAGAATGTTCACAAATTCAAGTAGTTGAATAACCATGAATGATACATTATTTATCTATTGCATCACTTTTAATACCTTTATCTTTAAGGAACTTTTTGATTTTTTCTTGTTGTTTACCGTTTACATTTCCTGCATGTTCTGCTGATACGTCTACAACGTTTAGCGTGTTTTGCGGTTGATAATTTACTTCTTCGATTTGTTTATCAGCATCTTTAATCGTGGTGTTTAACGCAGTGAAATAGTTAATGATTCGATCCACGTCATCTTTATAACCTTTAGGCAGATGATTGTCCTTGACAAAGTTTTTAAATCGCACATCGTTTTTAATCGCATTGTGTGATAAATCAGATAATCTTTTGGCTTGTGCGTCTGTGATTTTAGTATCCGTACCGGTTTGCTTATCTAATTTATACTGTATTAGATATTTATTGTCGAGAATATCTGCATTAACATCTAGATATTTTTTTATCGCTTTGTTCATTTCATCTTCGCTTATATTTTCGCCTTTTTTATGAGAAGCAAAGATATTACTTTCTGTAACTTTTTTGACATTTGAAGGGGCATGTCTTTCACTGTGTTGTTTATCATCATTTGAATTTTCATTAGCACATGCTGTGAGTATGACAGTTAGCATGAGAACGAATGTTATAAGTATACTTTTTTTCATAAAACGTATTGCTCCTTTAAAAATAGTCCAATTTATATTAATTGATGTGCTTTTGAAATTATAACCTAAGACTATCATTTCAAGCTATTGATTGATATAGATGTCGTAAACTTAAACGCACAATCTTTTGAACAAAGTTTGAAACTTTGAGCGAAAACGTTTCATATTTGTGTAACAAGATTCGACTGCTTTTCCTTAGAAATGAAAACAACAAAAAAAGGAGAACCAAATTTGGTTCTCCTTTATCATCTATTTGAATAGGGAAGTGATTAGTGTCGAATGATATAATCAAATGCATTTAATGCAGCATTTGCACCAGCGCCCATTGAAATAATGATTTGTTTATTACGATCGTCTGTAACATCGCCTGCAGCAAATATACCTGGGATGCTTGTAGCGTTTGTACGATCAATGATTATTTCATTTGCTTGGTTTAACTCAACATAGTTATCTAACCATTCTGTATTTGGAAGTAATCCGATTTGTACGAATATACCTTCCAATTCTATAGTGTGGTCTTCACCAGTTGATTTGTCTTGATATTTAAGACCCGTCACTGAAGCTTCACCTAAAACTTCAGTTGTTTGTGCGTTCTTGATAATTGTAACGTTTGGTAAAGAGCTTAAACGTTCTTGTAATACGTCGTCTGCTTTAAGGGTAGCGTTACGCTCAAGTAGTGTAACATGTTCTACAATACCTGCTAAGTCTATTGCAGCTTCTACACCTGAGTTACCGCCACCAACAACAGCAACGTTTTTATTTTCAAATAGAGGTCCGTCACAGTGCGGGCAGAATGCCACCCCTTTATTGATAAGGGCTTCTTCACCAGGTACTTCTAGCTTACGCCAACGTGCACCTGTAGCAATAATCACGGTTTTACTTTGTAATTTAGCGTCATTATCTAAAGTGACAATAATACCATTGTCTGTTTTTTCAATATCACTTGCTCTGACACCTGTCATGGTATCTACATTATATTGCTTTACATGATCTTCAAGTGCAGAGGAGAACTTAGGACCATCCGTTTCTTTAACTGTAATAAAGTTTTCAATTGTTGCAGTATCGTTGACTTGACCACCAATGCGATCTGCAACAATACCAGTGCGTAATCCTTTACGTGCAGTATAGATAGCGGCACTACCACTTGCGGGTCCACCACCAACGATTAACACGTCGTAAGGATCTTTATCATTGAATTCCGAAGGGTCTGCTTTACTACCTAGTTCAGATAATATATCTTGTACAGTCATGCGTCCATTGCCAAATTCTTCACCATCTAAATAGATAGCTGGCACTGCCATAATATCTTCAGATTCCTCTCTGAAAATAGCACCGTCAATCATTGTATGAGTGATATTTGGATTTAATAAACTCATTAAGTTCAATGCTTGAACGACATCCGGGCATTTTTGACACGTTAAACTGATATAAGTTTCAAAATTGAGTGGGCGATCTAAAGCTTTAATTTGATCTATGACAGATTGCTCTTCTTTAGGTGCGCGACCACTGACTTGTAATAAAGCTAATACAAGTGAATTAAATTCGTGACCCATAGGTAAACCAGCAAATGTAATCCCTGTGTCTGCGTCAGGTTTATCTACTGTAAAGCTTGGTGTACGTTTTAGGTCTTTCTCTTCAATTGTGATATGAGATGATGCTGCTGCAACTTCGTCTAGCAACTCTTTTAGTTCTTTCGATTTATCATCTGAACCAAGACTTGCGCGTAGTACAACATCACCTTCCATTAATTGAAGTAATTGTTGTAATTGTGATTTTAGCTGATCATTAAGCATTCAAATCAATGCCTCCTTAGATTTTACCTACTAAGTCAAGACCAGGTTGTAATGTTTCTGAACCTTCTTCCCATTTAGCTGGGCAAACTTCACCTGGGTGTTGACGTACATATTGTGCTGCTTTAATTTTGTGTACTAATGTACTTGCATCACGGCCAATACCGTCCGCATTAATTTCAGCTGCTTGAACAACACCATCAGGATCAATGATAAATGTACCACGTTGAGCTAGGCCAACCTCTTCATCTAATACATCAAAATTACGAGTGATTGTTTGTGAAGGATCGCCAATCATTGTATATTGAATTTTATTAATTGCTTCAGAATGATCATGCCAAGCTTTGTGTACAAAGTGTGTATCCGTTGAAACTGAATATACGTTTACACCTAATTCTTGTAATTTATCATACTGATTTTGTAAATCTTCTAATTCAGTAGGACATACGAATGAGAAGTCTGCTGGGTAGAAGCAAACTACACTCCAAGAACCTTTTAAGTTTTCATCAGAAACTTCGAAAAACTCATCTTTCTTTGGATCATAAGCATTAGCTGTAAATGGTAAAATTTCCTTGTTGATTAAAGACATGTAAAACATCCTCCTATTTAATAACTTAGTGTTAATTTAAATATTTTTAATCAGATTATCATAATTTCTTAATTATAATAATTCTAATCTTTCAATTACTATTATTGCATGTAGCTATTGTTTCGTCAACATTAGTACCTTTAAAGCACAATAGATTTAAATCGTGCTCGCTATTTGTGTTAGAAGACAATAAAACTAGTTAAGCTACATAAGAAAATGAAAGCATATACATTATTTGTATTTTCTTTCACACTATATAAATAGCCTTCCTATTCTCAACTAAACATAAGAATTGAGAAGGAAGGCATTGAAAGTTTGATATGATAGGCTTATGAAAAATTATCACAAATTTGTGAACTTATTTACCGTTTTTGGAACTTGTAATGATAAGTAAATATTAAAGAAAGTATATTGATTTATTGGAAAACATTATCACCGCATTTTGATATTTACTAAATTGTTCCATGTTAACAATAGGTGTATGGGTGTATATGAAATGATTGAATCACATAAAGAGATTATTTTAGGTTGTGGAATTTAGGAGAATTTAAAAAGTGAATTGTTTATGCTACTCAAAACTTAAGAATAGAAGCATAACAAATAATTTATTAGCTACATTTCTATTCCTAAGTTTTTAAAATAGCTTATGAGTTGTTCATTGAAAAAAGTGAAATAATCATATTAATAAACAATTTTATAATCAAACAAACGACTGTACCATCCACCAAATAATAAACGCTACAGGGAAGAATAACCACCAAAAGTTAGATAGAAATTCCCAAACATTCATAGGACGATCTTTCTGATTAGAAACTGGTTGTTGATAGGTTTCAATAATTGTCTTTTTTAATGCTTTATCTCCTTTAATGAGTTCATCTAATGAGACGTCGAATAGGTCGCTCATTTTTATTAACATATCAATACTAGGATAGACTTTATTCAGTTCCCATTTTGAAATGCTTTGACGTGAAATATTTAATATTTCAGCAAGTTCGTCTTGCGACCAATTTTTGAGTTCGCGTTGTTCTTTGATACGTGGTCCAATTTCCATAGTTATCACTCCTTTTATATGAAATTAACTGTATCACCATGTAATGTCACGCACTTAATCGTTTACTCGTGTGCAACTCGAGGTTGCAAACACCTATTTGAAGGTGTTTTTGAAATAAATATAGCATGAAATCAGATCAATTTGATGTAAATTGAATCTTTAAATGTTTAGTAAGTATTTACCCATATTCACATAAAAAAGACGAGATAGAAATTAAATTACAATGAAAAATTTCTATCTCGTCTGCTTGTATCATTAAATATACCGTTGTAGGGATATATTATTTTAATTTTATATGCTTATCTGTCCCAATATCTTGCGCGTTCAAATGCTTGAATAATTGTTTGAGCATCATCTGAAATATATACACCGGGTGCGTTCAAGTCTAGTTTTGCATTTGATAATTTTTCTGATGCGGCTTGATTAACAACTAGCGGTTTGTTGTGTTTGTATGTGAGTTCTGCAAATGCCTCTGCATCCGGTGATAATTCTGCACCATCTGAAATTACAAACACACTATCAAATAATGTAGGGTGTGCAGTATCATACGTTTCAGTTATGCCGAAATCTTTAGTGATATCTTTAGGTTGTTTGCCTACAAAAGCATAGTTGAGTTTGTTGTCGGCAAATGTTTTGGCATATGATTTTAATGTTTCCTCATTTATCTCACCGTTCACAAGTACTGCTATAGAATGTCCAGGTAATGGTATATCGAATTTTTCCATTGTTAACTTACTATCTTTGGCATCAGTTTGTACTTCTTCATTTTCTTCTGGCACTTCAACGCCTACGTTTGCTGCGACGCGCTCTGTCAATGCGCGATCAACTTTGTTTAGTTGATTCACTGCATTTTGTTTAACTATAGCTGATTTACATTTACCAATTTCAAATGAAAATCCATCTACGGTATGGTCGAATTCAGGCTTTGTTAAACTATTCAAATAAAGTTTAGCTTGGCTGTAATAATCTTTAAAGCTTTCACTACGTTTTTGTATTTTACGTCCTTCAACTTTTTCTTGATAATGTTCGTAGCCGCCTTCTTCTTTAGGTGTTGTGTGGGGATCGTTGTTGTTTAATGCATTGTTGTGATATGCCGTTTGTCCTTTATGGACATTCATTTGATGCATAGCATCTCTTTGGTTATTGTGTACTTCATTAACTGGTCGATTAATTGGTATTTGATTAAAGTTTGGTCCACCTAATCTTGATATTTGAGTATCCGTATATGAGAATAAACGTCCTTGTAATAGAGGATCGTTAGAGAAATCAATGCCAGGCACGATATGACCAGGATGGAACGCTGCTTGTTCCGTTTCATCAAAAACATTAGATACGTTTTGATTTAACGTCATTTTACCAACAATTTCAACTGGAACTTCATCTTCTGGCCATATTTTTGTTGGATCTAAAATATCAAAATCAAAATCAAATTCTTGTTCTGGTCGAATCACTTGAAGGCCTAATTCCCACTCAGGGTAGTCTCCTTTTTCAATTGCTTCATATAAATCTTTGCGATGGAAGTCAATATCTTTACCGGATAAGATTTGTGCCTCATCCCATACCAATGATTCTAAACCGTGAACTGGCTTCCAATGAAATTTTACGAAATAGGATTGACCATCACGATTAACCAAGCGGAAGGTATGGATGCCGAATCCTTCAATCTGTCTAAAGTTTTTAGGGATACCTCTGTCACTCATAGCCCAAACCGTTGTGTGCGTTGATTCTGGGTTTTGTGCGAAAAAGTCCCAGAATGTATCGTGAGCAGTCCCACCTTGAGGCATTTCATTGTGTGGTTCAGGTTTAACAGCGTGAATTAAATCTGGAAATTTAATAGCGTCCTGTATAAAGAAAACAGGTATATCGTTACCTACTAAATCAAAAATACCTTCATCTGTATAGAATTTTGTAGCAAAACCACGCACGTCTCTTACTGTATCTGGAGAACCTTTTGATCCTTGGACAGTTGAAAATCTGACAAACACTGGGGTAGTCTTTTCAGGATGTGTTAAAAAGTCTGCAGAAGTGTATTCAGATAAATCTTTGTAAACTTGAAATTCACCGTGAGCGCCAAAACCGCGAGCATGTACGATTCTTTCAGGAATTCGCTCGTGGTCAAAGTGCATAATTTTCTCTCTAAAATGGAAATCTTCTAATAAACTAGGACCACGTTCACCAACGGTTAATGTGTTTTCATCTTCACTTACTTTAACGCCATTATTCGTCGTCATTGCTTTATCGTCATTGTTTTTTTCTACATTTTTTAATTGTTCCTGTTTTTTGTTACTCAAATGAATTACCCCCTTGTTATTATTGTTCCACATTTATGTTTTGGAAAACATTTCAATTTTGAATATTATTATTTTTAAAACAGGAGATATTACAAAAGGAAAATATACTTGTGGTTATATAGCAATATATGAAAAAATTTAAGAAGTATTTTTGTGTCCATTTCTGACATATATAATGTGCCAAGATGATTTATTTAATTGAAGCACACAAGCATCACATTCGTGTTTTATTTTGTTTATATATTTTAGGAATATTCAACATTTAAATAGGATGATAACATTTAATAAGAGTGAAAAAAGGGTAAACAAATAACAAGCAATTCACTGTGAGCTTTGTTAACATTTAAATACTATAGACACATACACAAAAGAGGAGCGGATAATACATGTCTGATTATGTATACAACTTATTGAAAAACACCATTCAGTCAGAAACTTTAAGCAAGAGCCTATTCCAGAGGAGCATATTAAAAAATTAATTGAAGCGGGTCAAAGCGCTTCAACGTCAAGCTATTTACAGGCTTATTCAATTATTGGTATAGATGATCCTGAAGTTAAAGAGGACTTGAAAGAAGTGTCAGGTCAACCTTATGTAGTAGAAAACGGTTATTTATTTGTCTTTGTTATGGATTATTACAGACATGCAATCGTTAATGAAAATACTAAAAAAGATATGGCAACATCATTTGAATCAGCAGAAGGTTTGTTGGTCGGTACGATAGATGCGACATTAGTTGCACAAAATATTGCTGCTGCAGCTGAGGACATGGGTTATGGCATGGTTTATTTAGGGTCATTGAGAAACGATGTTGAACGTGTGCGTGAAATTTTAGACTTACCTAAGCATACTTTCCCATTATTTGGTATGGCATTAGGCTTACCAGCAGATGACGAAAATGGAGATCCTAAACCACGTTTACCACTTGAAAATATCTTCCATCACAATAAATATGACAGTGATAAAGAAACGCAACGTAAAACATTAGCAGATTACGATGAAACTGTAAGTAAATATTATGAATCCCGTACAAGTGGCGAACGTACTGAAACGTGGTCAGAACAAATTTCTAATTTTATGAGTGCTAAGCAGAGACTAGATATGTTAGAACAATTGAATAAATCAGGTTTTATTAAAAAATAATTCACTGACAACTTCTGCTGCGTGTCACTTATGATGAAAAGGTCATATCATAGAAAGGGGTTGGTTATGTTGAGCATGTTTGACAAATTTTTTGGTAAGAAAACGCATGGAAATCATAAAGCTAAAGAGCAATATATTTATTCTTCTAGCAGTAAACTAACCCCTCAAGAAGCTCAAGCCTATTGGGTGAAATTGGCCCAAAAGTTAGTTGTTGGAGCTATTAATTCCGTTGATCACACAGCAGAACGTATATTTATTCTTATTTCATTTAACGAAAACGATTCTACGATAGATATATTCTTTCAAATGGATGGCCAGTTAAGAATGTGGAATGATTTAGATAATCAAACCCATAAAAGAACAATATCAAATAGTTTAATTTCACAAGCACCTAATCTCGTGAAGCATGTGAACTGCTTATATGATAGTGTTAAATTAACTCGGCTCGCATATTCACAGATTCAATATGAATTTGAAAGTAAGGCGTGGTATTTACATGATATTAGCGAAGATAGTGCTGAAGCGCATTTAGACAAAAATCCTGCATTTTTAAAATGGTTTGATGATGTTTCGAATACAATTGATAACATTCCGTTAGATAGTAAACAAAAAATTACTTGGGGTCCATTTAAACCAAGATAATAAATATTTAAAAGTGAGGATCAATTTTCTGTTAACAAAATAGAAGCAAAGACAGTCAGTGTTAAGGAAAACAATCAAAATGAAAAATTTAAAATTAAATCGACTGTTTCATTAAATTTAACTGTCCATATGTTAAGTACTTGTAAAATAAATACTTTGGTCTAAAAAAGAACCGTCAATTTCTATTGCAATGATAATAGAAATTGACGGTTTTTGTTTTATGTTATTTAGGAGTTCGTTACACAATGATAGTACTTAGTTACAATATTAGTACCAATTCAGTCATTTGTTCAAATTATTGCAGCTATTGAACGGTTATTTTAGTGAAAACTCATTATCTTTCGCAAATTCATTAACTTAATATAACAAACAATATAACAAATGTATTATTATATTATATAAAATTCATTATTTTGTGAATTTATTCACAAATATTTCATAAAAGTCTGTTTTTTGCCATTGTAAGTGTTTTCACAAAGTTTTATGATGTGGTTGGAAATAAAAAAATGATAGATATCAATGAAAAATAGAAAGAGGTTTGAGGAAATGGATATTATTTTAGGTGTAGGAACGCTACTCATTGTATTGTTAGCTATGACGTTATTTTTAAATTTTGCACCTTATGGTAAGAAAGGGCTACAAGCATTGTCGGGTGCTGCCTGTGCAACATTCTTACCACAAGCATTTTTAAGTTATGCCATTGGTGGCGTCTTTGACATTAAGTTTTTGCAGGAAATTGGTGACTTAGCCGGTAGTTTAAGTGGTGTAGCAGTCGGTTTTCTTACTTGTTTAAAATTAGGTGTCTCGCCAGTTTTTGCTGTAATCGTTGGTTTAGTACTTCACGATTTTAAATTATTACCCGCTTTTTTAGCTGCTTATTTGGTTTCATTTGCTATTAAATTTTTAGAAAAAAAAGTCCCAGAGGGCTTAGATTTAATAACTGTAATTTTATTTGCTCCTGCTGTTTCTTTCCTTCTTGCAAGTATTATGAGCCCAGGTGTTATCGCTTTATTAAAACAAATTGGTAGTGCCGTGACAGCTGTTGGTGACAACAATCCTTATGTATTAGCAATTATTTTAGGTCTTATTATTCCTGTTACAGGTATGACACCACTTAGTTCCATGGTATTAACAAGCTTATTAGGACTAACTGGTTTGCCTATGGCGATTGGTGCACTGACATGTACAGGTAGCTCATTTGTCAATTTCATTATGTTTAAACAATTAAAAATAGGTAACGCTTCCAAAGCTTTCGCTGTTGCAGTTGAACCATTAACCCAAATAGATATTATTGCGAAGTATCCTTTGCAACTCTATGGTACTAATGCACTTATTGGTGTTGTAAACGCATGTATCGTCACATTTAGTGGATTAGTAATCAATGTGACAGGTATGGCGACGCCAATTGCCGGTGCTATTGTATTGTTTGGATTTAATGACCCGATTAAATCTGTGATTACGATTATTACGGTATCAATTACTAGTATTTTATTAAGTCTAGTTATAGGAAAAATGATTAATAAATTTAATATGACTAGCTTGAATTTCAATCTACCTAGAATGAAAAAACAGACCAATTAAGGAGAGAGAAGAATGGCAAGAAAACAAGATTATCAAAGTGCTTTTGATGTTATTGGTCCTATTATGATGGGCCCATCTAGTTCTCACACTGCAGGTGCAGTGAAAATAGGCAATGCTGCGCGAACAGTATTACAGTCTGAACCTCAAAAGATTGTGATTCATTATTATGAATCATTTGCCTCCACGCACAAGGGTCACGGAACAGATTTAGCAATTATTGGTGGGTCAATGGGTTTCAGCACATTTGATGAGCGAATTAAAGACGCTATCACATTTGCGGAAGCACAAAATATTGATATAGAAATTATAGAAGAAACAAGTGCTAGCTTGGGTGAACATCCGAACTGCGCATTAATTAAATTAGATGGTAATGGAAGGCATGTAGAAATTAATGGTATTTCAATTGGTGGAGGTACAATTAAGATTAAAAGTATCCACGTGGATGGGCTTTGTATCCTCATGCATCATGCATTGCCTATTTTGGTTGTAGATGGAGAAGCTAATATTTCTTTAATTAACCATTTGATTAATGACTTGATTGAGTCTGAAGTAGATATTAATGAAGAAATTAAAACAATTAATAATGACAAATGTTTATTGGCATTACATTTAAATAAAGCTTTAGATGTAGATAGTTTAAGTAAATTACGTGAGAAATATAAAGAATTAAATTTTTCATATATTTGTTAGAGGAGTGGCAATATGTATCATTCAATGCGAGAAATTATAGATTATGCAGTGGCACAGAACACAACATTTGCTGAAATGATGATTCATGAGGAGATGGAATTAAAAGGGATTTCAAGGGATGAAGTTCGTGCATTAATGAAACAAAATCTTGATGTTATGAGAGAAGCGTTAGAAAAGGGACTTTCTGGAGATGGTGTGAAAAGTGTAACAGGTTATACTGGACATGATGCAGTGAAACTAGATCGATATAATGAAGATTACCATGCTTTATCTGGACATGATATGGTAGAAGCTTTAAAAGGTGCAATATCGACAAATGAAGTGAATGCTGCGATGGGTATCATTTGTGCAACACCAACTGCTGGTTCATCAGGTACAATACCAGGCATATTATTCAAGTTAGAAAAAACACACAGTTTAACAGAAGCGCAGATGATTGACTTTTTATTTGCTGCAGCACTATGTGGCAAAATTATCGCAAACAATGCAAGTGTGGCAGGTGCTATTGGTGGATGTCAGGCAGAGGTGGGATCAGCCTCAGCAATTGCAGCAGCTGCAGCAGTTGAGATATTTGGTGGAACACCTGAAGAAAGTGGTCATGCGATGGCATTAGCTATCAGTAATTTATTAGGGTTAGTTTGTGACCCTGTGGCAGGGTTAGTTGAAATACCTTGTGTTATGCGTAATGCTATTGGTTCAGGCAATGGTTTAATCTCAGCTGATTTAGCGTTAGCTGGAATAAAAAGTAGAATTCCAGTAGACGAAGTGATAGAGGCGATGGATAGGGTAGGACGCAACTTGCCGGCATCGTTGAGAGAAACTGGACTGGGAGGTCTAGCTGGAACGCCAACTGGAGAAGCAATAAAGAAAAAAATATTTGGACAAACAAGTGTTGAATCTTAAAAAGTAAAGATATATCCATTGAAGGTATTGAAAAATTAAATTGAAAAAATACATGTTTCCCACTAAACTAAATTAAAAGAGGTGGGAGACATGTTACTGAAGTTAGGGATTATTTTTATTGTGTTTGTTATAAATAGTATCGTGACGTATTACTTAACTACGAACGGTACATGGGTCAACATATTGTTGAAATCATTATCGCTAAGTTTGATTATTGTCTTTATTTATAATTACGTAAAACTGATGATAACAATAAAACGACAAAAATAGTAATATGATTAAAATTGAATTGATAATATAGTAAAAGTATAGAAATGAAAAAAGGTTGGAACGACTAGCGTTCCAACCTTTAATTATATTTATAAAAATATCTGAAGTTCATAGTGAGTGATGTCTTTTATTATGAACTTGTGATTTCCCCGTATTCTTTCGAATGATAAGTGTCAGTATCTAAGTTGTTTGTCAATTTAGCTGTACCTGTACCAGCAAGCATAGAGTCGTTAACGTTTAATGCAGTACGACCCATATCGATAAGTGGTTCTACTGAAATCAGTACACCCGCCAATGCAACAGGTAAATTTAATGTAGATAATACAATGATAGATGCGAATGTTGCGCCACCACCGACACCTGCTACACCAAATGAACTAATCACAACAATGCCTATGACAGATAAGATAAATTGTAAATTAACTTCGACACCAGCTGCCGGTGCTACCATGATTGCTAACATTGCTGGATAAATGCCGGCACAGCCGTTTTGACCAATAGAAAGACCAAATGAAGCTGAGAAGTTTGCAATACCATCTGGCACTCCTAAACGATTTTTTTGAGTTTGAACATTGAGTGGTAAAGCACCAGCACTTGAACGAGAAGTAAATGCAAATAGCAATACTTCAGACGTTTTCTTAACAAATGTAACAGGGTTCAGTCCCATACCAGTTACAATGAGTAAGTGAATGATATACATTACAATTAATGCCGCGTAAGATGCGATTACAAATTTTCCTAATGTCCATATTGCACCAAAATCACTTGTAGCGATTGTATTCGCCATGATAGCTAAAATACCGTATGGAGTTAGACGTAATACAAACGTTACAATTGCCATTACGATATTATAAACGGCATCGATACCACGTTTAAGTAAGTGACCACTTTCAGGTTGTTTACGCATTACACGTAAGAAGGCAAAGCCAACAAATGCAGCGAAGATCACTACAGCGATTGTTGATGTTGTACGCTGACCAGTGAAATCTAAGAATGGGTTACTTGGTAATAATTCTAAGATTTGTTGTGGTAGCGTGTTAGCTGTCATATCCTTAGCTTGACTTGCGATTTCACTACCTCTTGAGCTTTCGGCACTACCTAAATCAATCGTAGATGCGTCTAAGCCAAAGACAAGTGCTGAGATAATACCGATAATTGCCGCAATTGCTACAGTCCCAATTAAGAAAATGAAGATATAGATGCCAATTTTAGCAAATTTTTCTCCAATATTAATTTTAGTAAATGCGGAAACGATTGAAATAAATATTAAAGGTATAACAATCATTTGTAAGAATGAAATATAGCCATCTCCAACTATACTAAACCAATCTGTGGTTTGTTTAGTGACCTTTGAATCCACACCGTAAATTAAATGAATAGCAATCCCAAAGACAATCCCGATGCCTAAAGCTGTAAAGACACGTTTAGGAAACGAAACATGTCTTCTTGCCATTACATATAATCCGATAAGGAAGGCCGCAAAAATAATGATGTTTAAAATTGTTAATAACATAAAAACAAGACCTACACTTTCTTTTATTTAATTTATTTTATTAAATCCGATACGCATACTAAGGATAGTAGCAAAACGAATAATATTCAAGTCAATTACTCAAAAAAATTATAAAATTTATATGACTTTATTTTTGAAGCAGAATCAGAAGGGCTATAAATCTAGGCAGAATATGGTGTCAAGGCGTTTGTGGCTAAATTAGATAGAAATTCAATCAGGATGAAATTAAGGAAAATTTTTGATTTAGAAAAGCTGGTAGATATTTTAATACGAATTTCGATTCGAGTAATATTATAGTTTAAAGTGACCTTAGTAAAATCAAAATAGCTCTGTAATTTTTGAATAATAGCTATATCACAAACTGTGAAATTTTATGCAAAACAAAAAACGTCAATTTCTATACGATTTCAATAGAAATTGACGTTTTTTTAACCAAAGACTTTTTGGCTTTGGTATCATCTTTAACTTATAAATTAAAGAGGCGTGCGAAAAATCCTTTACGTTCTTCTTTGCGCTCTTCTTTAGCAAGTGGTGAAGCGTATGACGTTGTTTCTTGAGACGTGTTTGCTTGTTGTGCGTCTGACTCATTTGTAGTAGACGAAGCTGATGCGGTTTCTTTGTTATGATCTGTTTGTTGTTCAGCTTCAGACGTTTCTTTATGTGTATCTTGTTCAATTTGGTCATCTGTTTTATCGGCTGAATTTACTTCGGCAGCTTGCTTTTTAGTTTCTGAATTTGCTGATTGTGTCGAAGGTTGTTCGCTAATTTGTGTGATTTCTTCATCGGCAGTTTGTGTTGATACATTTTCAGAAACTGTATTTGTATGAGCATCTGCTGTGTCAGTCGCTTTTTCAGGTGTTGCTTTCGTATTTGCTTGCTCAGTTGTATTTTCAGTGAATGCATTCGCTTCATTATTAATTGAACTTTGATTTGTATGCACGCGTTCAGATTCGACATTAGACTTCACAAGTTCTGTTTGTTCTTTTTGGGAATCCTGAATGACACTTTGTGTAGATTTAATTTCATCTGTAGATGATTGAATTGCTTTCAGTGATTCTGTATTTTCTTCTAGTTTAGATGTAATTTGATCTTGCATTTTATGCAATTCTTGCTGTTGTTGGTGCACTTGATTAATCATTTGTCCGAGCATTTGGCGTTCGTCACGCATATTTTGAATTTCGGTACGTAAATCTTCTACGAGTAAAGACACATTTTGATCTGAAGGTAGGTTGTTGTCATCCTCTTTGACTAATACCTGTAGAAAATCTTTTTCCTTTTCAAGTTCTTCGAAG
This sequence comes from Staphylococcus sp. GDY8P67P, assembly GCF_017892545.1. Taxonomy (NCBI): domain Bacteria; kingdom Bacillati; phylum Bacillota; class Bacilli; order Caryophanales; family Staphylococcaceae; genus Staphylococcus; species Staphylococcus sp. GDY8P67P. The sequence continues at coordinate 90,491 of NZ_JAESLH010000029.1, read as the reverse complement.
GCTAAATCATAGCTATTTGTCTGCTTCACTTTTTCAGCAATATCTTGGAAGAGTTCAATATCCTCTTCTTGGAAATCTGTGGCTTCGCGGCCACGGTATTCGGTTTTACTAAGTTGATAACCGCGTTCTTCTAAATGTTGAACGATTTTACGGACTTGCTTTTCACTTAGTTCAACACGTTGTGCAAATTCTTTAGTTAACATAGAAATGAGTCCTTTCATAAGTAATTTTATGTATACGGACGTTTGTCTTCGGTTAGTGAAACGTCAGTCTTACCTCTATGTTAGTCTAAACTGTTTTAACAGTGATTTCAAGTGGTGTACACTATGATTTACGTAAATCCATTTCTTCTAATAATGGGTAAATAATACTTCTAGAAATTCTGTTCGCAAATACATACTTTAATATATAGTTTGATTTAATACTTGGCCCATATATGTCTTTTGTCAGTTCTATATTAGATTTGATAAACAAATCTTTAGGCAATCCTTCTGAATATCCGTCTAAATTTGGGGCTAGATAATCTAAATCATATTGTCTTTCAAAACCATGGCTAAATAAAAACTCGCGTCTGTTACTGAGCACTTGTTGCTCATCTTCTGAAACAAGTTCTGGTTCTTTAGGTACTTCTAGCATAATAAAGTTTACATCGTGTTCATGTAATTGATTGGATAAATAATTAATTTCCTTTTCTATACGTGCCAAAGTATTTGTAATTAATTCATCGTGGTCCGGTTGGTCATTTGCAATTAAATAGATTAAAAAGGCAGAATTTGTTGTCGCTTCATAGTGTGCAGTTGCTAAGCTAACAACTTTATCTGACTGTAAGCCTACTAAAAAGATATAATCATCTTTGGTATGTTCATTTTTTAAAGATTGTTTAAATATTTGTTCATCTTCAGATAAATCAATGTCGAATTGCCCATCGTAAAGTTTTAATGCTGCTTTAAATAATGGATCATCAATTGATTTGATAGTCTTAAAATCCATGAATAGATGCCCCCCCAATAATAATGCGTTTATTATAACATAGTAAATAAATGGAAATCAGTGGAAATAATTTATAAAAATATTCTATGGGTCATTTATAAAAGGAATAAAATAGGAGCGAGACAGAAACCACAAAATACAAAGTGATTTCCTGCGTTCGCTCCTTATAAAGGTAGTCTATAATGTTAAGTAGCTATGTTAAAGTATTTTGTGATCTTATTAAAATAATAGTATAAATCACACTTTACTTGAGCGTAGATTAGGATTTTGGTCCTTCTGTTTCTTCTGCGTAATGCTTATCTTTAATAGCACTATTTGTATATGCAGCATTTGCTTCTTGTACTTCTTCATGAGAAGAGTTATCTTTAGTGGCAATCACGAGATAGTTATTATCAAGGATCTCTTTTTTATAACGCTCTTTATCATCATCGCTAATATCATAATAAGCTAAAACAGTTTCTTCACCGTCTTCGCCAGTTAAAATTTTAGCCATTTTGTCACTGAATGAGCCACTCGTTGCTGTTAGGTTTACTTCAGAATCATGTAATTCGTCAAAATGAAGTTTTGTCTTACTAATTACTGAAATTTCAGATTCAACATATCCTTCTGACAATTTTTGCTGGATAGTTGGTAGTATTTCGTCTTTACTTTGTACGATTGTAAAATCAGCCATTAACTGTCCCTCCGTCCACTTTTCTATTGTTTATCTAATACTTTCCCTATTAACTACTAGGTAAAACGAATATATATTTATTATATAATGAAGTGGCGTATCTGACAATCTTGATTTAAAAGTAAAGAAAGCGGTTACTAACATAATTGATTATTAATAAATCTCCTTCTTTAAAGCGCTTACTTATAATATTCGTGTTGAAAATCATGCCGAAATTTGCTATCATCAGTTAATAATTTATCTAACTCATATAATCTAGAGAATATGGCTCTAGAAGTTTCTACCATGTTGCCATTAACGACATGACTATGGGTAACCAATACAATACAAAGCATTCAACTTCAATCGTTTTAAAGTTTGATTTGGGAAATGAAGTGATTAATATATTCTTCTAAAACAATTGTCGTGTTTTCAATTTCTACATAATTAGGGAAATGAATGTTGAAGGCTATCAGTTCTTTATAGTATTGCACGTTCACTCATAGATCCTGAAACTAAGTTAGTTTAGGATTTTTTTTGTATAAAAAATGAGGAGGTTTTTTGAGTGGATTTGTTAAAACGGAAAGTTGAGGCAGACGGTGTCGTCATTGATGAGAAGATTTTGAAAGTAGATGGGTTTTTAAATCATCAAATAGACGCAAAGCTGATGCACGACGTAGGACTAACGTTTTATAATCAATTTAAAAATGAAGGGATTACTAAAGTATTAACGATTGAAGCATCTGGTATTGCACCAGCAATCATGGCAGCAATGCATTTTGATGTACCATGCTTATTTGCTAAAAAGGCAAAGCCTAGCACGTTAACGAAAAATACATATCAAGCTGATATCCATTCATTCACTAAAAATACGACGAGTACTGTAGTGGTTTCAGATGAATTTTTAGACGAAAATGATCGCGTATTAATTGTTGATGATTTTTTAGCTAATGGTGATGCATCATTAGGCTTAAATGAAATTGTTCAACAAGCCAATGCTGAAACTGTTGGTGTAGGCATTGTAGTTGAAAAGAGCTTCCAACCAGGCAGAGAACGTTTAGAAACAGCAGGGTTGAAAGTATCGTCTTTATGTAAAGTTGCTTCTCTAAGTGGAAATAAAGTGACATTTGTTGAGGAACAATCATGAAGACATTTATCTTAAGTTTACAACATCTATTGGCGATGTATGCAGGCGCCATACTCGTACCAATTATTGTAGGGACAAGCTTAGATTTTACTCCAGAACAAATTGCCTTCTTAGTCACTGTTGATATTTTTATGTGTGGTGTAGCCACATTTTTACAAGTTTGGAAAGGCACAGGCACCGGATTGCCTATCGTCTTAGGTTGTACATTTACTGCCGTTGCGCCGATGATTTTAATCGGGCAAACCAAAGGCATAGGTGATTTATATGGTTCCCTTTTCTTATCAGGTATATTGGTTGTCATCATTGCTCCATTCTTTTCATATTTAGTTAAATTCTTTCCACCAGTTGTAACAGGTAGTGTCGTTACAATTATAGGTATCAATTTGATGCCAGTAGCGATGAATTATTTAGCAGGTGGAGAAGGTGCTAAAAATTTTGGTGATGCCAAAAACATCTTACTTGGTGTAATTACATTAATAGTCATATTAATTGTGCAACGTTTTACAACAGGTTTCTTAAAATCTATTGCCATATTGATTGGCTTAATTGTAGGTACAGTATTAGCGTCAATATTTGGCATTGTTGATGTGAAACAAGTTGGTGAAGCACATTGGTTTTCGTTACCACAACCATTTAGATTTTCAACATTCAGCTTTGATTTTGGCGCAACTTTAGTATTCTTTATTGTTGCGTTAGTCAGTCTGATAGAATCAACAGGTGTTTACCATGCATTAAGTGAAATTACAGGTAAGAAATTGGAAAGAAAAGATTTTCGTAAAGGTTATACAGCTGAAGGTCTTGCGATTATCTTAGGATCTATTTTTAATGCATTCCCGTATACCGCTTATTCTCAAAATGTAGGCTTAGTATCATTATCTGGTGCTAAAAAGAACAAAGTTATCTATGGCATGGTTATCTTGCTCATTATTTGTGGTTGTATCCCTAAATTAGGTGCTTTAGCAAATATGATTCCACTACCAGTATTAGGTGGCGCAATGATAGCAATGTTTGGCATGGTTATGGCATATGGTGTTAGTATATTAGGTAATATTAATTTCAAAAATCAAAATAATTTATTGGTAATCGCGGTATCAGTTGGACTAGGAACGGGTATAAGTGCAGTACCACAAGCGTTTCAAGCTTTAGGAGACCAATTCGCATGGTTAACTCAAAATGGTATTGTACTCGGTGCGATTTCAGCAATTGTTTTGAATTTCTTTTTTAACGGCATTAAGAATCAACAAAACATAGAAACTATGGAATAATGGAGCTATAAAACAAATATTAGGAGGCTGTATTCATATGTGGGAAAATAAGTTTGAAAAAGAATCTTTAACTTTTGATGATGTGTTATTGTTACCAGCAGAATCAGATGTATTGCCGAAAGAAGTAGACTTGAGCGTTCAATTATCAGAAGGTATTAAATTAAATATCCCTGTTATTTCAGCAGGTATGGATACTGTAACTGAATCTAAAATGGCAATCTCAATGGCTAGACAAGGTGGCCTAGGTGTCATTCATAAAAATATGAATATTGAAGATCAAGCAGATGAAGTTCAAAAAGTTAAACGCTCAGAAAATGGTGTTATTTCAAACCCATTCTTCTTAACGCCAGAAGAAAGTGTATATGAAGCAGAGGCATTAATGGGCAAATATCGTATTTCAGGTGTACCTATTGTTAACAATGAAGAAGAAAGAACATTAGTCGGTATTTTAACAAACCGTGATTTACGTTTTATTGAAGATTTTTCTATTAAGATTTCAGATGTTATGACTAAAGAAAACTTAATTACAGCACCTGTAGGCACTACTTTAGATGAAGCTGAAGAACTATTACAGCAACATAAGATAGAAAAATTACCGTTAGTTAAAGATGGTAAATTAGAAGGTTTAATCACAATCAAAGACATTGAAAAAGTACTTGAATTCCCAAATTCTGCTAAAGACAAACTTGGCAGATTGCTAGTTGGTGCAGCGATTGGTATTGCAAAAGATACAGATATTCGCGCTGAAAAATTAGTTGAAGCGGGTGTAGATGCCTTAGTTATTGATACAGCTCATGGACATTCTAAAGGTGTTTTAGAACAGGTTAAACACATTAAAGAAAAATTCCCACAAGTGACATTAGTTGCCGGAAACGTTGCGACTGCTGCAGGTACTAAAGCTTTATACGAAGCTGGTGCAGATGTTGTCAAAGTAGGTATTGGACCTGGCTCAATTTGTACGACTCGTGTTGTTGCTGGTGTAGGTGTGCCACAAATTACAGCCGTGTATGACTGTGCAACAGAAGCACGTAAACATGGAAAAGCTATTATTGCTGATGGTGGTATTAAATTCTCAGGAGACATCATCAAAGCATTGGCAGCTGGTGGACACGCTGTGATGTTAGGAAGCTTACTTGCAGGTACTGAAGAAAGCCCTGGCGCAACAGAAGTATTCCAAGGTAGACAATATAAAGTATACAGAGGTATGGGTTCATTAGGCGCAATGGAAAGTGGTTCTAACGATCGTTACTTCCAAGAAGATAAAGCCCCTAAAAAATTCGTGCCTGAAGGTATTGAAGGTCGTATTGCTTATAAAGGTCCATTACAAGATACGATTTACCAACTTATGGGCGGTGTGAGATCAGGTATGGGTTACACTGGTTCAAGAAACTTAGAAGCATTAAGAGAAGAAGCACAATTCACACGTATGGGAACTGCTGGATTAGCAGAAAGTCACCCACATGATGTGCAAATTACTAAAGAATCACCAAATTATTCATTCTAAGTTAAAAGGAGATTTAAAGTTATGGAAATGGCGAAAGAGCAAGAGCTCATACTTGTTTTAGATTTTGGTAGCCAATATAACCAATTAATTACACGTCGTATACGTGAAATGGGTGTGTATAGTGAACTGCACGACCATGAAATCAGCATTGAAGAAATTAAACGCATGAATCCGAAAGGGATTATCCTTTCAGGAGGACCAAATTCAGTATATGAAGAGAACTCTTTTACGATTGACCCAGAAATTTACAATTTAGGTATTCCTATTCTAGGTATTTGTTATGGCATGCAATTAACAACTAAATTGTTAGGTGGCAAAGTTGAACGTGCCAATGAAAGAGAATACGGTAAAGCAGTGATTAATGCGAAAACGGATGAATTATTTTTCGGACTTCCTGAAGAACAAAATGTTTGGATGAGTCATTCAGATAAAGTGATCGAAATCCCAGAAGGTTTTGAAGTGATTGCAGATAGTCCAAGCACAAACTATGCAGCAATTGAAGATAAATCACGCCGTATCTATGGTGTTCAATTCCATCCTGAAGTACGTCATACTGAATTTGGTAACGATTTATTACGTAACTTCGTACGTCGTGTGTGTGAATGTACTGGTGAATGGTCAATGGAAAACTTTATTGATATTGAAGTTGAAAAAATCCGCGAACTTGTTGGTGATCGCAAGGTGCTATGTGCAATGAGTGGTGGCGTAGACTCATCTGTTGTTGCTGTATTATTACACAAAGCGATTGGTGACCAATTAACATGTATTTTCGTAGACCATGGTTTATTACGTAAAGGTGAAGGCGACATGGTCATGGAACAATTTGGTGAGGGCTTCAACATGAACATCATTCGTGTCGATGCTCAAGAACGTTTTATGAACAAATTGCAAGGTGTGTCAGATCCGGAACAAAAACGTAAAATCATTGGTAATGAATTCGTTTATGTCTTTGATGATGAAGCATCTAAGCTAAAAGGTGTAGATTTCTTAGCGCAAGGTACTTTGTATACAGACGTTATTGAATCAGGTACAAAAACAGCACAAACGATTAAATCACATCATAATGTAGGCGGATTACCTGAAGATATGGAATTCCAATTAATTGAGCCTATTAATACATTATTCAAAGATGAGGTACGTGAATTAGGTATCGAATTAGGTATTCCAGAACACTTAGTATGGAGACAGCCTTTCCCAGGTCCAGGTTTAGGTATTCGTGTGCTAGGTGAAATTACAGAAGATAAACTTGAAATTGTACGCGAATCAGATGCGATTTTAAGACAAGTCATTCGTGAAGAAGGTCTTGAACGCGATATATGGCAATACTTCACAGTGTTACCTGGTATTCAATCCGTAGGTGTCATGGGAGACTACCGGACGTATGATCATACTGTTGGTATTCGCGCAGTGACATCCATTGATGGTATGACAAGTGACTTTGCGCGTATTGATTGGGAAGTCTTACAAAAAATTTCAAGCAGAATTGTTAATGAAGTAGACCACGTTAACCGTGTTGTCTATGATATTACATCTAAGCCCCCAAGTACCATCGAGTGGGAATAATATATAAGCATATAAAAAGAGTTAGAAACGTTGCTATTATGCACTTTCTAGCTCTTTTTATTTTGCCTTGAATACGTTTTGAATACGTTACATCTAAAAATTGATATAATTAGCAAATTTATCGGCAACTTTATCACGTTGTTTTTCAGTAACATGTGCGTATATATCCATTGTAGTTTTAATATCACCATGCCCTAATCTATCTTGTACTTCTTGTATAGTTAGACCAGCTTCAAATAAAAGAGAACAATGAACATGACGGAAACCATGTAATTTAATACGTTTAAAATTGTTGTTTTTACATATATCATTTAATACTTTATTACAGTGTTCAGGATATAAAAGTTTATTTGTAGTAACATCGGTAAATACATATTGTTTTTTATTCATAGTATTGTGACCAAATTTTAATGATTCAATACGTTGTTGAGATTTCCAATGCTTTAATATCTCTAACGTTTTATCGTCAATACTGATTGTTCTGAATGATGCTTTAGTTTTTGGTGCTTGTATAACTAGCTTGTAGTCTTTACCTCTAGCGCATGTTTTATTTACAGATATAGTTTTCTTATCGAAGTTGATATCTTCCCAAGTTAAAGCCATTAGCTCGCCACGTCTAAAACCTGTGAATGCCAATGTTCTGAACATGGTATGATACATTGGTTTATCCTCTACAAAGCCTAGAAACGTCTGTAATTCCTCACTAGAGTAGTACGTGTATGAATCATCTTGTTTAGTTTCTTTCTTACGTGGTTGCTTTGTATGTTTGAACGGATTATCTGCAATGATTTTTAAATTCACAGCGTAATCAAGCACGTTAGATGTGTAAATTCTAATAGCTTTCATATCCTTATATTTCTTATTCCACTTATTAATAACTTTTTGACAGTATGGAATTGTAATCTTTTTAACTGGAATATCTTTAAAGTGTTCTAGTATTGCAGTATCAAATAACGTTAGTACACGCTGATAGGTGCTTTCTCTTACAGTATTTTGATATTGTTCTAACCACAACTCGTAAACCTCTTTAAAAGTTGTAATCTCATTATTTAGAAATCCGTTTTGTTGTACTTCGGTTTGCAACTTAGCTTCTGCAATTTTTGCTTCTCTTTCAGATTTAAAACCTCGTCTAGTCGTACGTTTTTGCTTTCCAGTAACTGGATCAGTGCCTAAATATGCTACAAACATATAGGCGTTAGTACCGTCTTTTTTCTTATATTTCTTAATCATAAAATCAATCCTTTCCTCTTTGCCCGCATGCGTGAGATTGGATTGACACACCATTAAGGATTGGCTACCTCATGGTGTGATGATTAATTATTTTAAAGTTATTTTTTTAAGCATATCAAATTTTGTATCACTGAATAAATGAATTAAGATATTATCATTTTTACTTAAATAGCCCTTTTCATTTGATAATTTTTTTCCTATGTTTTGATACAGCTTGTCAATTGATCTATTCAAAATTTCATTGATTAAATTAGTTTTAAAGTTTACAGATAAGTCCGACAAGAAGGAATAAAAATCTTCATTATTATAAGAGTCAGACCCTTCCAAATCTACTCTTACATAAAAATCTATATTTTTATCATCAGTAGGTAAAATTATGAATTTTTCTGTAGCATCGAATACATAAATTGAAATATAAAAGGTGCGTTTGTAGAACTGTTTTTTTAAAGTGATAGATATATTATTAAACTCTTCTGACCCACTACTAAAATCAGCATCATCTATATTTATCATATACGGTGCATAATCAAAGAATTCACAAGGGGTAATATCTAGATAATTACAAAGCTTATCAATAGTATCAAATTGTACTCCTTTACCACTGTTTTCTGCTAATGCCATTAGCGTAGTTTTTGATATTCCAGTTTCTTCATATAGATCTGATATCTTAAGTCCTCTTTCAGCCATCAGCACTGATAACTTACTTTGAATCATATTTGAACCTCTTTTCCTGTTTGATTTTTTAATATAAACATAGAATACCATAAAATAACAAACATCGCTAAAATATTATTGAGTATAAAGTTTAATTATTGAGCATTGACATATGTGTCAATTCATTGTAGTCTATAAATAGTTAGTGATATCAAAAAAATATCACAGACTTATGAGGAGGTGGAGAAAATGAAAAACGATTTTAGAATTCTTATTGCTGAAAGAAAGTTGAATATTGCTGAAGTTAACAGGGACACAGGCATAGCAAAAACTACTTTATACGGGTTGTATAAGGAAACAACTAAAAACCCAGATACTAAAACAGTAATGAAACTCTGTGAGTATCTTGAAGTTACGCCAAATGAATTTTTTGGAATCAAAGAAAGTGTGGTGAATTAAATGAACCAATTACTAAGCAATGAAGCAAGTCAACAACTTGTTAGTGATATTGTAAGCCTTGCTGAGAAATTAGCTATAGAAAAGGCTAGACAGTCACAGAAACGTTGGCTAAGACAGAATGAAGTTATGAAAGAGTACCGATGTACACATGCAGATATTACTAACTGGGAAATTGCAGGACTTCGCAAACGTAGACAAGGCAAATCATGGTATTACGATCGTAAGGATATTGACGAAGTATTAGAAACATTAAAACAATAAACGCCCGCATGCGTGAGAGGAAGAAAAATTATGAAATACCTAATCTACATTTCAATGCTATCAATACTTACTGTATTAATTGGCATAGCACTAGATATCTTTATAGCATTTGCATTATATATTGTCGCTTCAGCAGTTGGAATTAAATTTACAAATTTGGAGGAAGTATAAAATGAATAAAAAATTTGAAACAGTAAAAATTAATGATTTGAAAGTGGACTATAGTTATCGTTCTTCAAACAATCCTAATTCTGATGGTATTGTGGAAAATTTTAATAGATTGGCTATAGGTTTCATCACTGTCAGTGCAAGAGAAGATGGACTTTATATCGTTGATGGTATTCGCCGTGTGGAAGCCTTAAAACAATTAGGTTATGAAGAATGTTTTGCAGAATTATTGTTTGGTCTTACGGTTGAAGATGAAGCTAAAATTTTTGTTAATATGAATGAATTTCACGGTGAGTATGATGAAGAATATGATGTATATCTAGATGACGAAGAATTAATGGAGGTTGAGTAAAATGAATCAAACGCAATTAGAAATTTTAAACTTAGTATTTTATCAATTAAAAATAAGTGCTATGCAAACTGAAGAATCATACGAACATACAGTTTATGAAGATGGTAAAGAAACTACGTACGAAATCAATAGAGAACAACATTTAGAAGAAATCATGAAATGGGCAGTACAAGAATTAAATAATAATTTTGAGTTAGGAGAGTTTTAATATGACAAACCATGAAAACATTCCACAAATGGAAATAGTTAGAGAATTTAAAAGCAAATATGGCCGAGAAATTGCACTCATGCTTATAAGTGAGCGCATTAATAATAGAAATTTAAGTAAAGAAGATAGAGATGTACATGAGATGCAACTTATCCAAGCATATATGGACCGTCAAGGTGTGAATGATAAATATATTGGCGAATTAGATATTTTGGATATGATACAAGACTTTGAAACGATGATTCAGATGTCAGTATACGCAACAAATATCTTGAAGAAAATGCAGGTTAAGAATTACAACATGGCTGATGAAATCAGTTACTTCTCACGAGAAGATGATTTAAATAATTTATATCTTGCTAAGTTAGAAATTGAAAAGTTAATCAAAGCGATCGAGAAAAACAGACCAAATTACATTAATTTTTATAAATAAAGGAGTTTTAGAATGAATTGGAATCAAAAAGATTTAATATGTGAATTTGAATTATTGAAAGACAAAATCGATGACGTGATTACTGCACATGTGTGGCATGGTGATGAAATGTTCACTAAAAGAGATTTAACAACTAAAGAGGAAATGATGACTTACGCAATAGGTTATAACGAATCTCGTATACAACATGAACATACAACTGAGTTAATGTTAGCGTATCTAAAGCAATTTGATAAGTTAATCAAAGATTTTAAAGCATTAGATATAGAAATAGCGTCATCAGATGAATGTTTGGCGACAGAATCTGACAACGCATAGAAATTTTAAAATTATACATGAGGTGATCATGCATAGACAATTTAACATGGTTACCTCTTGTATTGAAAGGAGTACAAGAGATGAAAAATTTCAACAAAATAAAATTGGATAATGATTTCGATGTTTCTATTATACAATACGATAATCTTTACGCCAACTCTTTTAGACAATTTAATACGTGGAAATGGTCTGATTGGCTGAATAAATTACAAATACCAATGAATAATTCAGATAAATATAAACGTGGTTTAGTCCTTTATGGTGATGTTGAAGATGAAGTAAAAGACGATGAAACAATTCCTAAGTACCGTAAAGACGACAATATTATTAATCGTTCAGTAATTGCACTTGATTATGATGAAATACGTGAGCAGGACTTCAAATCGTTACACAAAGCGATTTCTAAGCAATTAGAAGGCCACTCATGGTCATTTCACACCACACACTCACATACCACCGAAAAACCCAGAATACGCTTGATGGTGCCTTTAAATGAGCCTGTGAGTGCAGATGACTATCGCAAATATAGTAGAGCATTAGCAAATCATATCGGTCATAAAGTAGACGAAGCAAGTTTTGTACCATCGCAAGCTATGGCACTACCAGTAAAAAATGATAAAGATGCAGTATACATTTTTAGATACAATGATGCGCCTGCAATAATGATTGAAGAATTAGTTAAAATGTCGAGAAATCTCGATAACTCTCAAAAAGACAATCCGATCACCACCAATTACTCAAACCAGTATAAAAAACGTGATTCATCTTATTGGCGTAATATTGCATTTGGTGTGGGTGAAGGTGAACGCAATCAAACATTGGCATCATTAATAGGCTACTTATTACGCAGGTATGTCGATGCCAATTTAGTTTATGGATTAGCACTAGCATGGGCAGAACAGTGTACACCACCAATAGATGATAAAGAAGTAAATACGACATTTAAATCAATACTGAAAAAGGACAGTAAAAACAACTAGAAAAGGGGGCTTTTGTTTGGGCGTAACAAAAGAAGATGTAAATAAAGATGATGTGTTTGAATTGATAGATCAACGTATAGAAATGGAAGAACAATCAGATTGGAAAAGCCATTTAAGAATATCCCCGTCTACAGGGGCTTATAAAAAAAGCACTACAAATGGTGAAATCATTTTAACAAATGATAAAGATTTAAAAGATTTAGTTGAGTATGACACATTCGAGCAAGTCACAAAACTAAAAAGATTACCTTATTGGCGTTCTAAAACAGACAATAATTATTATTGGTCGGATATTGATACAACCCATGTTATAGCACATATTGATAAATCATTTAATATTCAGTTTAGCCGTGACACGATGGATAGTGTAATAGAAAAAGAGGCTTACAAACAAAAGGTTAACCCTATTAAATCGATGATTGAATCTAAACCATGGGACGGTAAAGAGCGCATTAAAAATCTATTTATAGATTATCTAGGTGCTGAAGATACTCACTATAATAGAGAAGTTGCTAAAAAATGGGTGATGGGTGCCGTAGCAAGAATATACCAACCCGGAATTAAATTCGACACAATGGTTATCCTGTATGGTAAACAAGGTGGAGGCAAATCAACTGTAGCAAGTAAGATGGGTGGCAATTGGTATAACCAATCAATTAAAACATTTAAAGGTGATGAAGCCTATAAAAAGCTGCAAGGTTCATGGATATGTGAAATTGAAGAATTATCAGCCTTTCAAAGTTCAACAATCGAAGATATTAAAAGTTTTGTTAGTGCCGTAATAGACATTTATAGAGCATCATTTGGTAAACGTGCACAACGTTACCCTAGACAAAGTGTGTTCATTGGTACGACTAATAACTATGAATTTTTAAAAGATAAAACAGGGAATCGCCGTTTTTTACCAGTTACTACAGATAAAGAAAAAGCAACAAAAAGTCCATTTGAAGAATTAACTCAAGATGTTGTACAGCAAATGTACGCTGAAGCAAAAGTTTATTTTGAAGAAAATCCGATTGATAAAGCATTATTACTTGATAAAGAAGCAGATGAAACAGCATTAGAAATGCAAAATGAACATTCTGAAAAAGATGCTTTGGTTGGTGAGATTGAAGATTTTCTCGAACGTCCGTTACAGTCAGATTATTGGTATCTTCCATTAGAACAAAGACGTTGGAATTTAAAAGATATTAAGAATATCGATATAGACCAATTTAAATTATACGGCGATGGTTCAGTTATCGAGTTACCGAACTTTAAGCCCGGTGCACACGAATGGCGAGATAAGATATGCGCTTTAGAGGTATGGCGTGTCATGATGCAGCGTGACGATCAACCACAACCACATCATTTAAGAAAGATAGATGAAGCCTTAAGAAACTCACGTTATTGTGGGCAATCAAAAAAACGTAAAAGATTTGGTGATGGTGTTGGATTGCAATGGGGTTTTGAAGTGGATATGTCACCATATTATAAAGAGCTTAAAGAATTAAATAATAAAAATTAATAAAGAATTGGAACATTGGAACATCAATGGAACACTAATGGAACACCTCTAATCCATTGAGAGAGTAAATGCCATGCTATAAGTGTTCCGGTGTTCCAATAATTATAAGCTAAACTTTAAAAAAAGTATTTAAAGTTTTCTATAAGTATGAGGCAAAAACAGTGGAACATTGGAACACTTAATGTTAAAAGCATGGGAGAGTAGGTTTATCAGCGTTCCATAAAGTGTGACATGGTAAGTAAAATGGAACACCAAACACTAGGAGGTCAAAAAATGACAAAAGATAATATTAAACAAAAATTATTGGAATATATAGATGGCCATGAAGAAACATCATTTGTAGAAATTGAAAGGGTCTTTGAAGAACATGGTTTCAATTATGAAGGCGATCTAACTTTAACTTGTACAAATAATGAAACGCTTATATTATGGATCAATTGGAATAAAGAAGCTATTGAGGTTGTTACGGAATTAATGGCTGAAGAAAAAATATATATGGATGCATGTCAGCCTTTATATTATCTAATTGATGGTAAAAGCATAAATTTACCAATTCCTAAAAGAGCAGGCACTAAAAAACCACATTGGCTACCAGTAGCTTTTTCCACTTTATAAAATATGTAAAAAAATGCTATAAAAAACATCGCAAAAAACGCTTTTAAGCCAGTCATACCATGTGTTTAAGGCGTTTTTTATGGTATAATATAAGTATATTCAAAATACACAAAATGAGTATAAATTCATATAAGAGGTGATGAGCTGAATCACCAAAATATTGCTTATAAAATTATGATGACACTTCCTGCGAATGTGAATAAGGTATCGGATAGATATATTAGTTCATTGGTAAGAAAACATACTAGGAAAAAGAAAGATTTTATCGAAGTAAAACGCATAATAAATCAAAAACGAAAGAAGGCATTTAATTATGGTAAAAACAGTACAAGACAATACAATCAATATCTTTGATAATCAAATCTATGATAAGGGTGTTAAGGCAAAAGAGGTTAAACAGAAGTACCATCAGCTAACAAATCGTATTAAACAGCTTAATAGTAAAATTACACATTATCAAAATAATGATGAATTTGCAGAAGCAACTAAATTAAAAGGTCTACAAGCTGATTTGGAACAAGAATTAATTGAGGTAGATAGACAATTGAATACAGATGATTACAAAGTAACCGATGAAGAATTCAAAGAGTTCTATAAGGCATATAACGAAGAAATGACAGGATTTAAGGATGAACATCAAAAACTAGCGAAAGAGATGCAGGATAAACTGCAAGATGTTGTAAAAGTGTATCGTAAAATGATTGAGAATAAAAATGAGGCTGGTCGTCGTATATCTCGTGAACGTTATGTTAAGCAAGAGAAGAACAATCCTGGTAACATTCACAACCAGTATAAAGGCCAAATGTTAGCCCACGAAATTAATTTAGGTGATGGTGATAAATACAATGAACAAACGACTCCTAGAGGATATGCATGGCAACTGGAGAAAGCATTAGATGCCGTTTCTCGTGATGAGTTCCAAAAATATCATTATGGCAAGAAACAATGGTAAGGATGTGAGTATATGCTAACAACAATCAAACAATCAGATAATAACGTTAAATATAATAAGCAAAAGAATCGAATTACAGTACAAGCACTTACAACTGATAAACCTGTAGAAATGGGAACGACCAAAACAGTAGATCCTAACTATCAGACATTTAAACCATATGAGTTAGATAACAATGTATTTCAAGCATTAAAAGACAATGACAAGCTATGTGTGATGTTAGACAACAATAAAGATAGTAATATCCTAGCATCGATACATCGTGGCAATTTAACTGTCGTAGTCAATAAAGGACTGTATGGACTGTCTATAGAAGTGGATGACAAACCAATTATGCAAGAATTTATAAAGTTAGTGCAGCAGAACAAAGTTAAGAGTGTACAAATCTATACAGATGAAGTTACATCGATGAATAAGCTTATTGAAAAGATTGGTAAAATAAAAGCAATTTCTATTAATACTAGGTAATGTAAAGTGGCATTATGACGGCGTTCATGGTATAATATAGATATTAAAGATATACTAAATCTTTAATGTTGAGCGCTCAGTATTAAAGTCTAAATTAGCCATTGGGCATTTAACTCTTGTTATTTTCATTTGTTCCTAGTTCTTCTGTACGTTGGTTTAGGCCATCACTATTAATTGGTGGTGGTCTTTTCTTAAAGTATATATGTGAAAGTAATCACAATGATATATGTGGTACGCATTCAATGTGTAGCAGATACTTCAACATAGTATATAAAAGCACATGCAGTTATAAGACCCAAGTATTAAAGGTGCAGGCAAACAATGAGCGTAGATAATAAAGCGCCATCTGTTATAAAGTGCCCAAGCATTAAAGACACTGTGTATTAAAGCACACTGCTTATTAAGGTGGATAGTTTAGAGGACTGCACAATAAAGTACGCAGTGATTAAGCTACCTACGTTAAAGGTCAGGCTATTGAACACAGAGTTTATAAGGTCATTACATTAAGTGATCAAACTCATTGTGTAAAGAGTTTCATTTGTTTGTTGTGATTGTTCATTGATAATAAAAGAGAAGAAATAAAATGTAATATAAATTGATTCAATCAATTAACTTAAATCATTTGTTCTTATTTAACTAACATTAATTGTTTGTTAATGATCTTCTGTTTAGTTTCATTGTTGATTGTGTTCAGAAGATAAATGATTTCTATTGTTATTTCAATTCAATTGTGAAGTTCAATTGTGAAGTTCATTCATCAAATCAAAAAGTAAATATTAAAGACAAAAGTAAATTGAGATTTGAATTACAAAAAAGTTTGTGAGAATAAATTTAAAAAGTAAATCGAAAACTAAATTAAGATTCTGATTTCAAATAATAAAAATAAATATTAATTATTATTATTAGATTAGATGATAAGTTACAACAATATGAGAAGCACAAACGAGTTACTAATCGTTATGACTAAGCGTGAATGGTTTGCTTATATACAATGGTGTTTGTAGCCATTTAGAGAGTGATACAGCGCATGTATAGATGATTATATATTAAGTGTTACAAGCTGTTATATAGTGCGTGAAAGCTGTTTAAATAGATAGATTAAAAGTGAAGTTTTTAGCGATAAATATACTTGAATAAAGTAAGAGTGAATAAGATGGTATGAATAATTTTAATGGGATAGATAATTTAATCGGGCAGTGAAAATAATACTGGAGATTATAAAAAAATAAAATGAAATTTGAAAAAAATAATTTCTAAATTTAAAGGGAGGCGTTGAATTTGCGCCCAGCCTTTTTGAAAACGAATTAAACGAGCCCGCCTTATCCGTAACCGAATCTTGAAATGAAAAGCTAAAATTGTGTAAAAATTCACAATATCAATAGATAAAATAGCCTAATTTAAGCTGTTTATGGCCTAATATCCGACTATTAAGCGTTTCAATGCACTATAAGGCGTTTGTCAGAACTTAATATGAACGATTATTTCAATACATAATACTAATAGGAGATGATATGAATGTCACAAAGAAAACTATTATCACAACAAAAAGCATACCGTACAAAAGATGTACAGGAGCAAAGAAAAGCTACTGAAGAAGCGATGAATAATCTGACTAAACTAGCACCAGAAGCCCCTGGTTGGCTAGATTCAGAAGCTACAAAGGAGTGGTATAGAATTTATCCACTACTTAATGAGTTGCCTGTAGCAAGCTTAGATTTGGCGTTGGTATCAACGTATTGTCAAGCCTATTCTGATTACATTAACGCTAATAAACGACTAGAAAATGAAGATTCAGTGGTTGTGACTGAAAGAGGGTCAAAACTTAATCCTAATCATACAATCAAACGTGATGCATTATCACAGTTAAATAGTATTGCGCCTAAATTAGGCCTTACAGTTGAGTCAAGACTAAAAATTATGGAACCGAAACCTAAGCAACAATATGATCCATTCAGTGAATTTTTTGAGGATGGCAAGAAACCACAATCAGTGTATGAAGAATTTGGTATGGATAATAACGATTAAATAATAACGTTCTAGGGAGGACTGCAATGATTTTAAAGAGAGGTAAAAATGTGCTTTGGTATTATGAAGAGCCTAAGATTACTGAATATGAGCTTTTAACACAGTACTCACCAATGATGATTAACAGTAAAATTCGTACGATACAAGAACAGATTAATGTTATGTATGATTTGAATGTAAGTCACATGTGTTGTGATGAAGTAGAGGGAGTGACAACTGTGTCTTATCCATTAGAGAAGTTAGTATTGTGGATTATAGAACAAAAGGATGAATTAGAACGGTTTAAAACGAATAGCACTAAGAAATTGAATTTGTTAAAGAAAATCATTCGTAGATACACACCTAGAGAACAAAAAGAAGTCATGAGATATTTCCAATCAAATGGCAGTGAGAGGCCACACAAGACGATTGATAAGCTACAAGAAGATTTGTATAAAATTCATCATCATAAGCGTGTAGAACGCAATAAACAGCGTCAGAAAGAAAGTGAAGTTATATATCGAAACTTTTTAACTGAAACGAAAGCATCATTAAATCAAGAACATGAGGAGTTAGTAATATGACTGATGTAGACTATCCTATATTAGAACGTTACATGCGCAATTATCACATAATGGTAGACACTTATAAGAATGAATCTCACAATATGGACGAACTTCAATATATGAACCTAGAATCGATTGTGAAGGGTATTACAGAGGTATACAACAATAGCCAAGTAAAAGTGCAACAGATTATTAAATTGTCATGGTGGGACGATAAAAACTATACAGACAACGTTATAGCTGATGTGATAGGTATAAGTGAATTGACGTTAAGACATGCGAAAGAAGTTATATTAAAGCGTGTGGCAAAGGCAGTAGATTATGTATGAAGTATGATAAAAAGACAGTTAAGGCGTTTATACTGAATTACTACAAGACGACGAATAATCATAATGAGTGTGATGAAGATACAACGTTGGATGACTTCTTTAGTGTGAATAATCAAGTGGAAACAGTCCCTATAGACGATAATCATATTGAAGATAGCATATTTTATAATGAGCTAGAAATGTTAGTGGAACAAGTGGCCACAGATAAGGAGTTTTGCATATTTTGGCTTTTAGCAGAAGGCAAGACTTATCAAGAAGTGGGACGTATATTTGAAGTATCTGCAGAAAGAGTTAGGCAAATATTGGATAATGTATTAGATAAGTTGGGATGATAAATAAGGGTAGGCACTTAGGTGCTTGCCCTATTTTTTTATGTTATAATTTATTTACATGTATAAGGCCTTTCTCAAATTTTTTTATATCCACCACCCACACATGTCACTGGGTGGTTATTTGATGATTTTATACGTTGGTAGTACGAAATGTTAAAAAATCTACAAAAATATCAAATTAAATGTTATGATTAAACTCCTACTACTGTCTCCTAAAAATTAAAAAAGGAGATTTAATATGATAAATATTATTTCAGCAATTGGATCACTAGGAACTTTTATTATGGCATTATTTTATTTTGTATCGGTATCAGTTCAACTTTATCAAATGAAAATTAGTTTTATACCAGCACTAGGGTTTAATCAAACCCTTTTGGAAAAAGATGAAAATAAAAATTTGAATTTAAGAAATACTACTTCAAATTCTGAAGGAAACGAAGATTATTTAAAGTTATATAACCTTGGTGGAGGAGCTGCTAAAAACATAACTGTTGAAGTTATGTTAGGTAAAGATAAGGTAATTCAAAAGAAATATATAAATATGTTACCTAGCAAGGAGAGTTATATGCTACCTATTAATAAAACTGTATTCGATGAATTGGACGATACTATTCAAAATAATGGGTACGAATCAGATATGAATATTAGGCTTACATATTATCACAATGTGAGTAGAAAGATGCAAGAAGTAGTATTAAAAGGTCATATTGATAATTTTAATACTTATGAATATAAAGAGGTATATGAGCTACAATTTATATAACTTTTTTACCTATAATTTGTTTCCAATAAGAAAATTGGGGTATTTAATTACTAAGCGACGTGGAACGCTTAACAAAGTGTAATAAATTAGCCTATCTGATTAGATAGGCTGTTTTTTATTTATTTAAAAACTCATTAAGTATTGGGTTATTATTTTCTTTTTCAATAACCACTGATAGATCCTCGGTTACTTCTTCTTTTGTATCTATTACTTTTTCTTCTATTAAACTTTCGACTCGATTAGCTACTTCTTTTGTATTCCAACCTATTTTTTCAATTTCTTTTTTGTAATCCATATGTATTCTCCTTGATTGTCTGAATTTATCTAACGATTAATTATAATTGATTATAAGAAAAATAGATATTAAGTTGATTTATACGAACAAGTGTTCTATCATATCCATGAGGTGATAATTATGGAACCCAATTTAGATTGGAGTAAAAATTTTCAAGAATTTCAAGATATTTTGAATTCAGGAATAAATCCCGAATGGTTATATAATGCTAAAGCAAATTTGATACTTAATCCAGCATATACTGGACAAGGTAAACAATTTTTCTTTACTAAAGATATTATTGAAGCCAGTAAAAGAATTCCTTTTTATTAAATTAAATATTGAAAGTAGGTATTTAAAATCAATAAACGACTTCAAAAAGAAAAACTGTGGAGTAGATATAAATACGAAGTTTTATGGCATGATCAAAACGCTTATAATGATATTAGATTTTTGATGAATAATGATGTTGAAATTGAAATAATTCAACAAAAAATTCAATATGCTCTAAATAAGCAACCTTCTAAAGGATCAATAATAAATGCTTATTGCCATATGTGGGGATATTTTAAAAAAATAAGTACTGAACAAGAAAAGCAGTTATTTAAAAAACTAAAGACAGATTTTGAAAATCATATTATAACAGAAAAAGTATTAATTGATTTTATCAAGAAATTAGCCGACTTATATGAAGTCACTTATTTAAAACAATCTACTATTATAAATAAAGCCCACCTAAATGAATAGGTGGGTTTATTTAATAAAAATATATATACATAGTAGTGTGATCTTAAATATTATTGACTATATTTATTTTGATAATATTTTAAAGCTGCTAGTTTTTGCTCTGCGTCTTCAACTTCATATTGATTATTTTCAATTGCATACATAGTTTGCTTTTCGCCAGATGAAAGACCATCACCAGTGTTTTTACGCCATTCTTGGTCAGGCATGTTCATATATGGATTATTAGGGTCATATCCGTTAGCCTGTTGATTTTCTTGTTGTGTTTGTTGCGTGTTAGCATTGTCTTGTTGTTGGTCAGTATTCATTTGTTGATTTTGTTGGTCCTGTTGATCTGAATTAGCTTGTTGTGTATTGCTAGTAGTTTGGTTTTGGTTATCTACGTTAGTTTGCTGGTCATCACTATTTTGTGATTGGCTGTCATTGCTAGTAGTTTGATTATCGTTATCAGAGTTATCTTCTTTATCAGTTTTCTTATCCTTAGATACCATTTTATTATCATCTGATTTCTTATTTTCATCTTTCTTCTTATCATCTTTTGATGATGACTTGGTTTCTTTCTTATCTTCCGACTTACCTTCTTCTTTGTCACCACATGCAGCTAATACTAAAAAACTTGCTAATAATAAAAATAAAACCTTTTTCATTCTACTTATCCCCTTTTAAAAAAATAAATTATTAACTTAATTGTACTATACATAAAAAATAAAGGTGATAACAAAAAGTTATGGTTAATATAAAAATTTAAGAATTTGTTTATATTTAATGATAATATGGACATAATTATAGAACGTCAAACGAACAACTATACGTTAATTCATTTCTCGATGCAGCACAGAGTGAATGTCAGAGTCGATAATTAAATGGATTTGGTAATTTTGGTGTAATCTTTTAAGATAGAGGTGTGATGTTACTTAAAAATCAGTAAAATTGGTCGGACAAAAATGTCTTATTAAAAGTACACACACAAAAAAGTTTATGTGCTATTACTCAAAAATGAGTATGTGGTTTGGTAGCTTAAAAAAGAGCAACCAATGTAGACGGTCAAAAATGACCACATACTTTTATCCAAAAAAAGACGATAGCAAAAGGACGAAAAAGTCTAATTGTACATAAATGAAAATCATCCAGTGGTATTAATTTTAAATTCATCTTGTATTAGTGTATTGTTTAGAAGATAATTATAAAAAAACAATAATTAAGAGGTGAGTAACATTTGGATAGATTGGATGGTAAAACTGTTATAACTATTATTGGTGTAATTGGTTTAATGATATTCGCTTTTATTTTTACGATTGGCTACATATTAAGTAATATAGATCCTGAAAATAAGTTGGAAGGTTATACAATAGCGATTAGTTTTATTGGAATATTTGCCACATTTGGTGGTGCTTATTTAGGCGCTAAAATATCAGGGGAAAAAGCAAGTAAAATATCTAGAAATCAAATGATAATGGAAGATTTAAAAATGTATTCTATTAATAATAGAAATTTTTTAAAAGATTTTGATGAGAACATAGATAAAGTTTTAATCAAGAAAATACATAATAAACGAGAATTATCAAATGCTTTAGAATTTCAAAATTATAAAATTTCTGTTTATGAATTACATAACAAAGTAGTGGAATGTAGGAACAAATATGATGGTGAATTATCTCATAGTGTGTTTTATCCTTTTGAATTGTATAGAATTAAACTTCATTATTTAAAGGATTATGTAAAAAATATCGAGAATAAAATGGTGAAAAAATATAGAGAAATCATTTATAAAGAAATAAGTAAAGAATTTAAACAAGATGTTGACAAAAACCATTTGATACTTAAGGGATATGATAATTTTAACAAAGTTTTTCTTAAACCAAATAGAGATAATTCAGTTAATTTTGTTGAATGTAGAATTGAAATCATACAAAATGAAGTTACTATATTAGATACAATAAAAATGAAGAAAATTTAACAAGATATATAAATGAAAATTATGACCCTGATTATGTTTCTTTTCAAATAGGAGAAGATGAAAATTACGTCTATGAAAAAGAAGGTAAATATAAGGAAGAAACAATAAAACTTGAAATAGAAAAATTTGATGAAATAAACCGAATAGTAAATTATGCACAGAATGAATTGACAGAGATCTTAGCTGAAGTTAAACTTTACTATAAAAAAATGATTTTCAAAAATGAAAATGATTTAAATGAATATATTTTAGGATTTTATGAGAAATAACATCATAAAAAGATAAAATATTATTTGTGTGAAATCATTGTAGTTGATAATTTATTTTTGTAATTTCAACTACATTTATTTAGAGAATATAAATCTCACGCATACGGGAATGAATACGTAATTGAATACGTAAATTTTAAAATGTTGTAAATTAATGAGATTAAACAAAATAGTAAAACACTGATTTATCAACTGTTCACAAGTGTTACAAAACTATAAAAAATCACTGCTTCATCGAGTGGGAATAATATATAGAATGATGAACCCCCTTAAGTCTTTGGCTTAAGGGGTGTTTTTGTGGTTAAAGGAGGAAGTAAAGAGAAGAATAATTTGTGTATACTTATCTAAAAACAGTATATGTAAGACAATTATCATCAAAGGAATGATTCAGGTAGCAAAATGCTCATATACAAGGTTATAACCTATTTAAGAATGAAAAATAGTACAACTATAACTATGAAGATAAAAATAAGATTATTGATAATGATGTGCTTTCTGTGAATGAGATTCTACATTTATTATCTAATGCAGCAGTAGGGGAAGAAACTAAACTAAAAGAAGTAGTCACCAAACGTGGTGAATATGTTAAGAATCCAGACACAGGCAAATAAAATATCATATACAATGAAAGTGTTGAGATGGTGGAAGTACCTATTAAGATAAGTGATCGTTTAAAAGCGCGTGATCTGTTTGGCAAATACCACACACTATTTACAGATAAGTATGAACTCACTGGAGATACACCGGTAATCATTAATGTAGGTGAGTGGGATGATGAAACAGAAGAGGAAATGGATAAGAGATACCCTAATAGAACTAAAATTATTGATGATGTTCCTTTGGAGGATTAGGATAAGCCATTCACCAGTATAAGTTCTGGTGGGTAGTTTTATTTAATCTTTACACTACCTTAATTGAATTGAGTATTAATTGTGTAAATCTGTTATTGGTAATGTTGTTTGTAAAGTGATTTGGGAGGAAATTATAATAAAGGAGATTTTTATTTTAAAATCAAAAATATCTTTGGAACTTTTATTATGAGTGCAGTTTTATTAACTTCGGTTTCACCATTAGCAAATGCGGAGGAAGTATCCCAAACGAATTATTATAATCAAAATACAGAAACACAAAAAGAAAATAAAGCGTTAGACGAACTATTTAAAAACCCTGAATATGTAAACCAAAAGACAACTGAAAATCTACCTAAAAACCTTAAAGAAGGAACTTCGGAAAGAATTGGTGGCTCATTTGCAGTTAAAAAGGGTATTAAGGCAATGATAAGCAATAAAAAAACTGTTTTTTTCTGGTGTGAAGGAGTTAAGCCCTAGAGCTGGGAAGTCATTAGAGAAAAGATGGGACAAACATGTTGAGCCTACTTTGAATAATATCTTGAAACAAGAAGAAGCAACTTGGGGAAATGTTGAAGGTCAAGTCGCTCAAGCATTAATGGGAACAGGTATTAAGGATTCAACTGCTCGTAGTATAGGTTATTGGGTATCAACAGTAGGACAGACTTTAATATAAAGATATGGAAGTGATTTCATGAATAATGAAGAATTAGAATCGAAGCTATTACTAATAAAGAATTCTATAGATGTGCTACAAGAGCATTTGGCTCCAGACCTAATTACTAAGGATTTAGTGTTGTTACGCTATTATTACTCTGCAAATGAAATTAATAAATTGAATTTATATTTATATAATTTAGCAGTAAATAATGAAGTAGTAACAAAAAAGCAATTTCAAGAGAAACTTAGTGAAATAAGAGAAATGCCTGAAATACCACTTCGACAAGTAGAAGAAGTATTAAAAGGCTATAAAAATAGTGATTTATATGTTGAATTGATTGAAAGTATTTTAGCCCAATAGGACATTTACTTATGTACTTGTCCTATTTTTTTATGAGTAGAGACAAATGACAATTTAACACTTATGATTTTAAATATCTAAAAATTAATGATAGAATACAATTAGATTAAGCTTAATTCGATATGTAAAACGATTAATTAATCATTATTATTGAATTTCAAAAATTATTGGAGTGATTTTCATGGCAAAACCATTATTTGAAACAACTGTCATAAGTAATGGAGGAAGAGATGGAAAAGTTTTTAGTGAAGATAATACATTTTATCAAGACTTAGCTGTTCCAAAAGAAATGGGTGGCAACGGCGTTACAGAGTCAAACCCTGAACAGTTATTTGCAGCAGGTTACAGCTCTTGTTTTAACAATGCGCTAATGCATATTTTGAAAGGTGCAGGCAAAGGTACAATTGAGCCAGAAGTACGTGCGACTGCTTATTTATTGCCAGATAAATCTGATGGCGGTGTGAAATTGGCAGCTGAATTAGATGTATTACTTAAAGATCTCAGCCAAGAAGAAGCGGAGATGTTCGTTGAAAAAGCGCATAATTATTGTCCGTACTCGAAGGCACTAAAACACACGATTGATATTGAAATTACTGTAAGCGTTAATTAAGTAAAGTGATGCAAAAAGCTAGATAAGATTTTTTTGGAATTTTATCAAGCAGTCATATATTTATATAACCGTATCTTAATTGGTACGGTTATTTTTTATGAAACAATATAATTCAACTAAACGTTTATGTACGTTTATTAAGAAAAAATTATCAATTTGATCATAAACACATTGGTATAAATCAGAAAATATTTTTTGGAATTTAGCACTGTATTTTTAGTGATGATGATATTGTTACATCATTAAATAATGGGTCACCCTCAGTGGAAGCATCAACATTCTTAACAATAATTTTATAATTTGGAGTGGCAAATATGCCTAAATCACAACAAGTATTAGTTGGTATATGTCTAATATTATTTAGTTTTAATTTTATAGCCCCTATTATTGGAACAATGCTGCATATTAAAATATTAGAATTTAGCTCACCTCTAATCAAAACTGTACAATTCGTTTTTGTCATAATTTTTGGCATTTTTACATATCGACAAATTAAACGTAAAGGTTTCTAGAAGAGTAAGATTAAAATACTATATGATTGGAGTTTTAATATGTCTATGCCAACCATAGTCATGCTGATACTTACTATAATGATGCTGTTATTTGTATTTGTTTTTGGTCTATTACTTGATAAACCAGTGATATACATGTTTATTGCGTTGTTTGTTCATTCAACGCTTTTATTCATCATTCGTTACTTCTGGCAAGGAAAAGAATTTGGAGAAGCATTTACACATTCTTTTGATTTCATTACCATAACAATTGTTATTATATTTATAATTTTGAAAGTTCATAAAGCAAAATCAAGTGAATAATACGCTTAATTATAGGTTTACCTACTATTGATAAAACGAAGAGTGTATCTTTTATATAAAAGTACAATCAGAATAGACTAATAAAATTTGAAGATCAGTGTTATGGGAAATTATAAACACCTAAAATACCATTTTAAAATAAGATTGAATCATATTTAATCATATAAAAAGAGTTGGGAACATTGCTAAGGTATAGTTTCCAGCTTTTTTTATTTTGACTTAAACATTTTGACAGATTTGATATTATCAATATTTAAATTTAAAACTTACATATTATTACTATTTTCTATCTATATTTTTACTTAAACGGAAATATTCCCCTAATAAATGACTCCTTGCAATATTATGGTAATTAGTAATAAATCCATAAATATTCGTTATTAATTTATAAAATATATTGTATACATACAACAGATAACTTCTTGGTAGTTAAGGAAAATTTTATATTACGAAAATTCACTTTACCAGTAATAATGAGGGAGATATTCATATTACAATAACTTAATTAGAAAGGAAGTTTTAAAATGAAAAAGGTACTATTATCTACAGCTTTATTAATGACAGTTGTACAATTTAGCAGTCAAGGGGCAAATGGTGAAGAGATTCCTCATGGTATTTTACATAAGGATGGAAGCTTTACAGAACCAAATGTGTTTCCACATAAAGATATAGCAGAGGTTGAAAAACCGATAGAGTTAAAGGATGGTACGAAGAAAATACCACATGGTATTTTACATAAGGATGGAAGTTTTACAGAACCAAACGTGTTTCCGCATAAAGATATAGCAGAGGTTGAAAAACCGATAGAGTTAAAGGATGGTACGAAAAAAATACCACATGGTATTTTACATAAGGATGGAAGTTTTACAGAACCAAATGTGTTTCCGCACAAAGATATAGCAGAGGTTGAAGAGCCGAAGGAATTAGAAGATGCTACGAATGAATTTAATCATAAATCTAATAGTGAGACGTCATTGTACAATAATGCACTAAATGAAAAATTAAAAGATGAAGGTGTTTTAAACCCTAAAAATCCAGGAATAGAAAGTGATCGATTTAATAAAAATCAGCAGTTAGACGCTTCAAAAAATAATGATTTCTCAAAAGTTAACTCTGAAGTAAAAAATTCAAAAAATAGCGTGAAGCACAATGCAATAAAAGAATTACCTGATACAGGCATGATTTCAGATAATAGAACACTAACCATTTTTTTAGCGAGTATCTCATTGATTACGGGTAGTTTATTATTATGTAAACGTGTTAATTTTAAAGTTTTTCAAAAATAAGACATTTTAGGTATTACTATATGTGATAATCTTACAGTGATACCATTTTGAATAGCATTAACAAAAATTCAAATATTATGATGTGGATGTATTCACAATCGTGTACTTTCCATAAGATATTCATAGCTGAAACATTATTATGTTTCAGCTATTGTTTTTATTTCAAATATAGTTTAAATTGGGATATTTTCAATTATAATAAGTTAGATTATTTACAAACAATTCACGTTTTAAAATGTATGATATTATAAAAATATAATTCGAAGTATCTTTTTGAACTTGAACGAATAATAATCAGTTATACAGTACATTTTAGGAGAGGTAAAATGAAAACGATTGGCATTATTTTAGGGATTTTAGTTATTCTTTCTTGGCTATTTGTAATAAAGGAATATAAAAATGGAAATCAGGACACTCATAGAGCTCAAAATGTTATGTTATTAGCTTGTTTGTTAACTATAATTATGACCGTTTTACAATTATTTTATTAGCCGTTCGTGAAAATAGGTTTGTAAATGAACAAATAAGTAATGCTGTATAGAAGTCTAAACATATTTTCCTATACAATAAACTTAAGACTGAGACTTAACTTTATTGTAAAGAATACCTACGCCACAGCTGCTATATCCTAATTGATAATCGAATTTAATGATTTCGATATAGGGATTTTCCTCTAAGAATTCATTAACTTTCTTGTTTAGGCCTTTTTCTGTCATAGCTGTTAAATTTACAAATTTCATATGATGACTCCTTTACTATTTTTGTTTTTATTATATTATACAGTATTTTAGAAACATACTTTTTACAGTTCGAGTTTTAATTCAACTATATCATTGCTCATTTATGGTAGAAAGTTACCATATTTTGATTATTCGATTACAAATTTGAATTAAGTAATAATAGGTAAAATCCTGTTGCCATAACTGCAAACAAACACCACATAAAGCGACATTGTTTACCATTCATTGCTGCCGTACCTTCTTTTTTAGCTCGTCTAATAAGTTTGATATGTAAAAGTATTGTTGAATTTGAAGCATATACAAAAACGAAAATAATACCTAAAAGTGTAAGTAAAAATAGTTGCACAATACCCCTCCAACTTTATGATATTTAGCCCATATAATTTTAAAAATAACCACGTACAATGTTAATTATAAAATAACACATATGTTTTTAGGTTGTAATAAAAATTTGAATTAATATTTTTATATATATTTAATTATTAAAAATCTTATGGTACGATGTGGATTAAATGAGACGATATCTTGGGGGTTCAGTCATGTCAATGATACTGTTAAGCATTGTTTTAATCGTTAATTTTGTTGAAGCGTTGTATTTAGGAATCAAATTTATTCGGTTGAAAATGCGTAATGCACCAGATCAAGCGTATAAAGATTTAGTGAGTTCTCCGTTTTGGTTAATGTCACTCATTATTTCGATTATCTTATTTGTGATTGCATACATATTAAGTTGAAAAACGCAAAGATGTGGTTTAGTGGGATTTTCTATATTTATAAATAAAAAGTTATTGTATTTGTGATGCCCAATTTTTTAAAACTATACAACAGACTGTCTTTATTTCATTTTAAATGAATTTCAGTATAGGAATAATGTAAATTAACATAGCGAAAAAAGGGAGTAATCCAATGAAATTTTCATCTATATTAATCAGTATGATAACTGGTTTGCTTATGTTTTTAGTGACGTTTTATACTAGCAATCATGCTGTTATACCATCATTAGTTATGGGAATTGTCGGTTTAATAACAAATATATGGATTGGTATTGATGCAAAAAAACGATTATAAGCGTTGAAATGATAGAAAAATATTAGAAGTATCAAAGACTGAGGCAAATGTTGTCTCAGTCTTTATTTTATCATTCAGCAATTTTTGTATTTATGAATGTTATTATGGTGGTATTACTATCAAAACTTAGGAATCTATTTTATGCATCATCAATCCAATAAGGAATAATGAACTGTTAGACGATATCATCTTATACTCATAGAATATAATGTATTTTAATAGTATAAAATAATGAAATGTTTTAAAAATTTTTAAAAAGGATAGATATAAAATAGGTTCATTATAAGGAGATGATGTATATGGTTTCGGTGTTTTTAGAAACGATATAGAGAATCGATAATATTTTATAAATTTATTAAATTACTTCCTTGAATTATAAGTATAAAAAAGAATGATCTAAATTAAAGTTTAAAATATCATTTCAGGGTATAGATGTAATATATAACTTTTGGAGTAATTTTATTTTATTGTAAGTGGTACGGCATGATTTATTGTTTTACGTTTAGTGTCAAAAAGATAGCATGTAACCTTAATATGAGATGGATTTTGTGAATGAAGTGGGGGATATGTATGGTTAATTATTACAATAAAGATATCAAAATTGATAGAACTAATGAGATGCGCACGGATGAAATTTCTAAAATGATTGAAGAGGGTGGACTTGGTGCTGATCAATATTATGTTATAGATAAGTATCAGCCTAACCATAAGAGATTAGTAGAAAATATCGATCAATTTCGGCAAGAATTAGTTCAAATGGATAATGATGATTTGGTAGACATTTTGATTATTAACACTCAAGAAAATACAAGTTCTAAGTATAGCCAAGCATTAATGATTATTAAGCATGAAATAGTCAAAAGAATGAATAACTAAGGTGTAGTCACTAAAAAATTACAATCAAAGCGCACAAGTTAGAAAACATATTTTGCAAATAAATAATTCTATCTTGTGCGCATTATTATATTATTAGCTCATCAAAATAATATTTTTATTAAGTGTATTGTTTTGATTCATAATGTGATGTTTAAAGGTGATTGAATGCTTTTTTAGGTACTTTATTTTTAGGCACTTCTTTATAACTTTGGACATGCCCAAGTTCGGTGTCTAATTTTAAGTAATGATTTGTTTTTAATGGTTTTTCACCAAAACCATTAAAATCTAAATGTCTTTTTTCACCTTTTTTGTTATATCCATTTTGCTTATAATTATATGTGACAAGAGTTTCTCCATCATCACTTTTGTTGTGCTCAACTTTTGTTGGCTTTTGAGTTTTTACATAATATGCTTCATTAGTAATGAGCGGATTTAATTTGGCAAAACTAACAACATCAGGATTGTCCGAATGTTTTTCTGCATAAACTTTCCAGCCAAAAAGGCCGATAAAAACAATGATAATGATAACAAAGATATTTAGAAGTACTTTTACAAACCTGTTCATACTTATTACCTCCTTAAAGTAACTATCTATAATGTAAAAGTTATTTGATTTGTTCGCTATATTTTTAAGTTACAAAAATGCATTTTAATATAACGATTTTGTCATTTTCATATTCAATTAAATTATATATTTCAAATGGATTATATTACTAAAAATAAAGTGCAAAATATATTTATTTGAAAATAGGGGTATACAAAGGTCTGATTATTCGTTATACTAGGTATTAAGTAATTTAGTTCGTGAAATTGATTTGTAGTTTTATTCTTTTGAATTTACTCCTTTTGATTTTTTAGACAGATTACAAATTTTTGTGCAAAAGCACTTGGAGGATTTTTATTATGAATAACGGTACAGTTAAATGGTTTAACTCAGAAAAAGGTTTTGGTTTTATCGAAGTAGAAGGCGGAAACGATGTATTCGTACACTTCTCAGCAATTAACCAAGACGGCTACAAATCATTAGAAGAAGGACAAGCTGTTGAATTCGAAATCGTTGAAGGCGACCGTGGACCTCAAGCAGCTAACGTTATTAAATTATAATAACGCATAAAAAAAGACGAGCAACGCTCGTCTTTTTTTATTTGTCTTAAAATCGATCTCTGAAGTTATATACATGTATTTACTTTAAAAGGTGTTAATTCAAAGTCAACTTGTTAGTTATGACTCGGATTTGCACCTATTTTTTTACTACCAATAAAATATTAATGACTCTTGCAAGATTGCTTAGCATTAATACATCATTTGAAGCCAATTTTATAAAAGAATGGTAATAGCCACAAACAGCAGCATAAAAATTAATTTTTGGGTGTATGCATGTAGAATAATTTTTAACATCATTTTGGGTTGAAATAGAGCCTTTTTTAAGTACTTCAATGAGAAATTACATATAAATACGTTGTATTTTGACGAGACTCTTGGGGGAGCAGGACAAGTTGAAGACTACAAGCTGAAGTTGTCCCCTAAGAAAGTGAGTCAACAATACGAAATATTGAATAATAAAATAGCTATGAAAAAATCTATCGTCATAGATTTCTTCATAGCTAATCTTAGTATGTTTTTTACACCGTTCAAGTTGTTGAAGCGTTGCTACTTTCACTTAAATAGATTTAATATTATACTTCACGCGTATTATCCGCTTTATTTTTTGTTTTTATCAGTAGTGTTAATATAAAACCAATAATTAATAATAGCGTAGTGAATGCAAATGCTGCGTCGACACCTTGTACAGTCGCTTGTTGTGCAATATCTGCTTTGGACTGATGCTTACTTGGAACATAGTTTGTACGAACAATTGCCATAATTGTAATCATAATGGCAGTACCAATCGCACCTGCAATAATTCTTAAAGAATTAATAATCGCAGTACCGTGTGAAATATTTTTACTTTCTAATGCGTTAATACCAATTGTATTCAGTGGCATTATAATCAATGCTACAGCAAACATTCTTATAGCGTAAATGACGACAATATACCAATAAGGTGTGTCTGAAGTTAAGAAACAATGTAGTATTGTCATAAAAATTAAAAGGACAAATCCAGGAATCGCCAATACTTTCAAGCCATATTTGTCATATATTTTCCCTGTATAGACGGACATGAATGCGTTGACTACTGCACCTGGTAAGATAACAAGACCTGACAGAATTGCAGATAGACCTAAGCCTGATTGGACATAAATTGGAATCAATAATGCTGGGCCTACAATTCCGATAAATAATACCATAGATGAAAATGCAGATAGTGAAAATGTACGATTTGTAAATACGCGCATATTTAATAGTGGATTATCGATTCTAATTTGTCTTGTTACGAAAATGGTAACAATTAAGATTCCCACAATAAGTGAAATAATAACGATTGGTGATGTGAAACCTAAGTTGCCTGCGCTGCTAAAGCCGTAAAGCATTAAACCAAAACCTAATGTTGAATATATAACAGAAGTTTTGTCTAATTGTGTATGTTTGGTTTCGTTATTACTTTCTACAAATATCGCACCTACAATAAATGCGATAATCGCAATAAAAGCTACCACAATAAATGGTGCTCTCCAGCTAAATGTATCAATTAAAAATCCGGTTAAGGTTGGTCCGATTGCTGGGGCTGATTGTGCTACTATACCGGTAAGTCCCATTGCAAATCCACGTTTCTCAGAAGGGAACAGTGTAAATACAGTGAATTGCATAAGCGGTAAAAGTATCCCTGCACCAATCGCTTGAATCACACGTGCAAACATGAGTAAGCCAAATGTAGGTGAAAGTGCTGCAATGATTGAACCAATTAAGAACGCGCTCATAGAAAAAATATAGAGCGGTCTTGTGTGAAATCGATCCATAAGAAAGGCTGTTAGTGGAATCATGATACCATTCACTAACATAAAGCCTGTAATCAACCATTGAGCAGTTGTGTCAGTTATTTCTAATCCCGTAATAATTGCTGGTAGTGCGGTATTGAGCAATGTTTGATTTAGCATCGCTACAAAAGCACTACTTAGCATAACTAATATAATCGTATTTCTTTTTTTATTAGATATAACATTCTCCGACATTATAAATGCATCTCCTTTTTATAACATCCCATCGATAAATTTTAATTATTTTAAGTTAGCAAAGCAAACCATTCGGTTTAAAAAATTAATATTTTTTGCAAAGAATTTTTAGAGAAAATGAATGCATAGATAATATAGGTTGGAATTGCTTGTTTTAGAGGTAACATAAATCACTGTTGTTTTATTAATGGAAAAAGCTACGCTGTTTGCATGATTGCGCAAACAGCATAGCTTTTTTTAATAGATGGAGCGATTAATCGAAACGAATCATTTCAGATACATATAAAGCGATACGTATGTTTAAGGAATGAACAGGGTCTTCTATATTTGTGCCAATCATATTACTGCATTTATTGATTCTATATTTTACAGTATTTCTGTGTATAAATATTTTATCTGCCGTTTTTGTTATATCGCATTGATTATCCATGTACACTTTTAAAGTTTGTTTTAATTCTAAATCTTTTTTTTGTTTTGGATAACTCAGTGGGCCCAAAGTATGTTTTACGAAAGGTAATAGCTTTTCTTGAGGGATAAGTTGTAATAGCTCCTGAATATCTTTGGAATGATATTGTGAGATAAAAGTTTTTGCATGATTTAGCAGTTCATTTTCAAAGGCCTCATTTGCTTCAAAAAAGGAAGAAGGTAACTGTGTGAATTCTGTTACTTCATTTCCAATACCAAATGAAATCGTATCATCAAAGTACTCACTATAACTTTGTTGTATTTTTTTTAGGTATTCAAAGTAATATTCATGTCGATTTTGGATTAATATCGCAAAACGATCGTTACTCGGTAATTTATAAACGCTGATATAAGAATCAATATCAGTTAATTTATGCTTTAACCAAAGGAATGTGAGATGGTGCCGCTCATTTAAGTAGTAACTATTTTCTAGATTATTTTTGGTGTCAATGCCGCAAATGATAATTTGATAATAGTCAGAGGGATAAATATAATATTGTCTTAATAAATCAGCATGCTTTTTGATCGAAAGGGTTTGATCGTTTTGATTATTGACTAACGATTCGAAAAATCGATTAATATCATTTTCCTCGGCTTCTTGTATTTTGGTGTTTTTGTATAAGGCGAAACTTAACACGCTGACTACTTGTTCGAGTGTTAATAAACTAAAGGGGTAGGAAAGCTTATTAACTTGAGAAACCATTAAATAGTATGGAAAGTATGTGTAACCTAATACTTTGAAAATTACATGGTCTTTATTTTCAAAGACGAGGTTATTTTTATCATATGTTAGCGCATCTTGATAATGGTTCATGAAATACTTGGTATGTTCAGCCATTAAAGCGTTACCTTGTCTATAATGACGACTGTATGCTTCAGGTGCTTTGAAAGGATCGAATAGAATGATAGGTACACCTAAGAGTTTGCTCATGCGCTCAATCATAGTATCAATACTGAAGCCTTTGATTAATAATTGGTTTAATTCTTGTTGTACTTGTAATGCATAATTTAACTTTCCAGTTTCAGAGTCAGAAATAAATGAAGAAATTTCGTGTGTAATTTCTCCTAAGTTCCAACTTTCTGGTATTTCAATTAATGGGAATTCGATAGCATCCGCAAAATCAATGACATCTTGCTCGATTTCGTGTAAAAACCTTGAAACTTTGATTCCAAGTCCAGCAGTGTGTATATCATTTAAATCTTTAATTAACTTTTTTAAGTTATCTTGATTATCTTGAAACAAGACACCGGTTGTTAAAATAAAAGAATTATTTGAAGTAAAATGCTTAATATCATTATTTTCAGTAATGTCTAAATTTGTCACTTCTGCTGATAAATCTCCGTTGCTATTTAACAATTTTAAGCCTTTAAATTGGGGAACGGATAAAATTTCGTTTAGAGTAGTCATAATTATGTCCTCCGCTTCTGATTTACACAATCACTAGTAATGAAAATGCATGAAAATATATATAATGATAAATTCTATTTGTCTGTATTTATCTTAAAAATCAGGGTTTTTGTCAATTTGTGATAACGATTGTTCAAAATGTTCAAAAAATTTAATGTATATCATTAATTATACACTTATTTTGTTCGATTCCTATAATTTTATTGTTTAGAAATGTCATTAATAACAAAGAAAAACGCTTACACTCGTACTACACTTATAACTGAAGATTATACAACTAGTTATTAGCTTGTTAAAGTAAAGGAGATAAAAATAGAATGGGAAGACAGGAGAACAATGCGGCATTATCACAAGCGGTTTTCGAGAAGCGCGGTTATAATAAAGATATAATGCCTAAGACACCGACACAAAGAAATAACTCCGCATTTAACTTTTTCACACTATGGATGGGTGCTGTCCATAATATACCTAACTATACTGCAGTTGGGGGATTCTTATTATTAGGACTATCGCCATTACAAGTCATATTTGCATTAATATTAAGTTCTTTTGTAATCGCTTTATTATTAGTTAGTAATGGTTATGCTGGTTCTAAATACGGTATTCCATTTGCTATGCATTTACGTCATACATATGGTGATGTAGGCGCGAAGTTACCCGGTATCCTACGTGGCGTTGTCGCAGGTATCGCTTGGTTTGGTCTACAAACGTTTGCGGGGTCACAAGCACTATTAATACTATTAAATAAAATATTCCCTGGTTTTGCGGATATTGGACAAGGCATATCGATACTTGGTATTTCTGTTCCAGGTCTCATTGCATTTTTAATATTTTGGGCTATTAGTTTTGCAATTGGATTTGGTGGAGGAGATATTTTAAATAAATTCACAGCTATATTAAATCCACTTATTTATATTGTCTTTGGTGGTATGGCTATCTGGGGCGTTATGGCTGCTGGTGGCGTTGGAAATATTTTAGATTATGAAATTTCTACAAAATCTAGTGGTATCATTTACCCAGCGATTTTATCCTTTATTTTAATTATCAACTCGCTATTAGGTGTGTGGGCAGGACCTGGTGCAAGTGTTTCTGATTTTACGCAAAATGCAAAATCTACTAAAACACAAGTGGTTGGTCAAATTTCAGGTATTGTAGTTGCCCACATTTTATTCGCGATTGCTAGTGTGTTCATCATTATTGGTGGCTCGATTTATCTTGGACATCAAGAATGGAATATCCTAACAATTATTAATGAATGGAGCAACTTCTGGGCGATTCTGATATCTACTGGTGTGCTATTGATGACGACGATTTCAACAAATGCGACGAGTAATATCATCCCAGCAGCATATCAACTCACTGCACTTTTACCAAAATGGATTAACTATCGTCGTGGCGTAATTATTGCCTCGGTATTGAGTATAGTCATTATGCCGTGGAAGATGATGGAAGAGGAAGATAGTATTTTCTTATTCCTAAACGCGATAGGTGCTATTCTTGGTCCGGTAGCAGGTGTTATGATTGTTCATTTCTATATTGTGTCTAAATGTCACATTGATATAGATAAGTTGTATTTTGATTTGAAAGAAAAAGAGCACAAAATACCACGTATTAATATTTCTGCATACGTCGGAACGGTTGCTGGTGTTATCATTTCACTATTAGGATTTTTACCAGCATTTACAGTGATATCAGACTTTTCTTGGTTTATAGGCTTTGTCATTGCCGGTGGTGTTTACTTAATTTTACATTATGTATTCCATGCAGAAAGAAGAAAAAAAGGAGGAGCAGATTATAATGAAGTATGATTTGATTATTAAGAATGGTTTAGTCATTTTAGAAGACGGAGAGCAACAAGTTGAAGTCGGTGTTAAAGACGGTAAAATTGTCGCTATTGGTCAAGCATTGGGAGAAGCTGAACAAGTTATTGACGCACAAAATCAAATTGTTTCACCTGGTATGGTGGATGCGCATGTGCATATAACTGAGCCAGGCGGTGGCTATCGTGATGGTTGGGAAGGATATGTTACAGGGACAAATGCTGCTGCTAAAGGTGGCGTGACTTCATTTGTGGAAATGCCATTAAACCAAGTTCCAGCTACAACTGACAAAGCGTCTATCCAAGCAAAATTTGATGCTGGAAAAGATGAATTATCAGTGGATGTTGCAAGTTATGGTGGTTTAGTACCATATAACTTAAACGGTGGTATTCAAGAATTAGATGAAGCAGGTGTTGTGGCTTATAAAGCTTTCTTAGCAACATGTGGTGACCGTTCTATTGAGGGTGACTTTGAAAATGTTGATGATTATTCATTATATGAAGGTATGAAGCAAATTGCTAAGACTGGCAAAATTTTATCAATTCATTCTGAAAATGCGGCAATCACTGATCGATTAGGTGAGATCGCAAAAGAAAATGGTGAAACGACATTAAGTGCTTACGTGGATAGTCGTCCGGTATTTACAGAAGTTGAACCAATTCGTAAAATTATTTTATTTGCTAAGGAAACGGGCTGTCGTGTGCACATTGTACACGTTGCTTGTGAAGAAGGCGTTGATGAAGTCATCAAAGCACAGCAAGAAGGTGTAGACATTACTTGTGAGACATGTACACACTACTTGTACTTCTATAAAGAAGAATTAGATGACATTGGACCAGTTGTTAAATGTTCTCCACCAATCCGTGAGCAATCTCGTTTAGAGGGAATGTGGAACCGCGTATTAAACGGTGATATTAGTTTTGTAACATCTGACCATTCACCTTGTACGCCAGACTTAAAAGATACTGACAATGCATTTGAAGCATGGGGTGGTATTGCTGGATTACAAAACAACGTAGACATTTTATTCGACGAAGGTGTTCAAAAACGTCAAATGCCATTAACAAAATTTGCTGATATTATTGCGACAGCACCAGCAAAACGCTTTGGTTTAGATACAAAAGGTAGTATTGCAATCGGTAAAGATGCTGACTTCGTATTTATTAAACCAGACGCACCTTATACATTACAAGCTGAAGATTTAGCTTATCGTAATAAAATGAGTCCATATATCGGTCGTGAAATTGGTGCTCAAGTCACACGTACAATTTTAAGAGGACAAGAAATTTATAGTGATGAAGCAGGTATTTCAGACAAACGTATTGGACGTTTTATCTAAAAGTTTCTTGAAAAGCTTGAAGTTAAGAATGTTGGAATATTAAAAACAAGCGCAACAAGGATTAATCCGTTTACTAAATGGATTGGTCCATACTGTCGACAAAGTCTCTGACTTTGTTGGCAGTTTTTTTATGCGCGCTTTCTAGGGACACTACCTTAGCTGTAGTCTTTCGCTAGTGTGCTTACCACAGGAGTAGGTATAAACCACTGCCAATATCACTCAAAATGATTACAATATATCAATCAAATCAGTGAGACAAGTGATTCAAAGAAATAGAAGTAAATGTAGCAGACCATTGATATTTAGGATAGAGCTGAAGATTTGAAATTTGTTAATACTGTAAAGAAACAAAAACTGATCCATTTATTAACGGGACTATTTTTTGTTTTCACAAGCTCTGAACTCGGTTTGAGTGAACAACTCTAGGGAATAATATTACATATTACATTTTTAAGTATCTACATATATCGCTTTTAAAGTGATTGGAGCTTAAAGTCATATTACTTTGATCACAACGTATGGTGAGATGCTTTAAAGCAAAGGGGTTGTAATATTTGGAAAAATTAATTTCTTTTTCGGATTGGTTATGGGGTTATCCACTTGTACTCCTGCTTTTGTTTGCAAGTGTATTTTTGACAGTCTATTTAAATTTTATTCAATTTAGGCATTTTTTCTATATGCTCAAACAAACATTTGGGAGTGTTAATAAAAAACCTAGAGGGGAAGGAACAATTACACCGCGTCAGGCTTTAACTTCCGCCTTATCTTCAACTGTAGGTGCAGCTAATATTGTGGGTGTACCTACTGCGATAATGATGGGTGGGCCTGGTGCGGTATTTTGGATGATGGTTATCGCTTTTTTAGGCATGGCTTTAAAATTTAGTGAGAATGTCTTAGGTGTACACTATCGTGAGCAAAATAAAAAAGGTGAGTTTGTGGGCGGTCCGACTTATTACATGAAAAAAGGCTTTAAAAACAAGAAGTTAGGCACAATTTTTTCGTTGATATTTGCCTTTGCACTGATGATTGAAATTGTTCCAAGTATTATGGTTCAAGGTCATTCTGCGGCGAGCACGATGAAGGATACATTTAATGTGCCTATGGCGGTTTCTGGTGTTATATTAGCAGTTCTTGCTGCACTCGTCGTTTTTGGCGGTGTGAAACGTATTGCTTCGTTTGCTGAAAAAATTGTACCAATCATGGTTGGGCTTTACTGTTTTTTTGGCTTTTTAATCATTTTAATGAATATTAGTCATGTCCCTAATGTTATTTGGTTAGTGATAGAACAGGCATTTAATCCTACGGCAGCTGTAGGAGGTACATTTGGTGCAGCATTAGCTACTACAATTCGTTGGGGCTTTGCGAGAGGGATTTATTCTAATGAAGCTGGTCTTGGTACATCGTCAATTGCGCATGCAGCTGCAAAAACGGACCACCCAGTTCGACAAGCTTTCTGGGGTATCAGTGAAATTGTGGTAGACACGTTAATCATTTGTAGTACCACTGGTTTTGTTGTTTTAGTTTCAGGTGTTTGGAAAGCGAGTGATGCGAAAGCGCAGTCTGCAGCGTTAACTGCCAGAGCATTTGAAAATACTTTTGGTCAATTTGGAAGTATGATGGTATCTATTTCGATGATGTTCTTCGTATTTTCAACCGTTGTAGTAGTTATTTTTTATGGATCAAGAATGGCAGAATTTTTATTTGGACTTACGGCAGGTTGGGTGATGAAAACAATATATGTGCTTTCGATGATCGTAGGTGCGTTAGGTGCTGCACAACAATTGTGGGACTTGCTTGATTTGGCACTTGCAGCCGTATTGATTCCAAACGTTATCGCAGTGATAATGTTATCGCCAAAAGTGAAATCGTTAACCACAGATTTCTTTAAAAATTATAAATAAACCTTATTAATATAAAAAGTACCAAACCTCATACTTGTCATTACTAAAAGGAAATATTGGCTTTAACTTTTAGTACGATGCATCATGAATGGGTGTTATGGTACTTTTAATTGTTGATGATATTTATGATTTCGGGCTCTGAACTGGTAAATGATGTGTCGTATTATAGTCTAGGATGTGCGTGTTATTGTCGTTAATTTCTAATGTGCTGAAACTACCATTAGCAAGTCTAGTAATACCAGTGCCGATTGCTCCATTAGAAAAATAATAGAATATAGCATTAATAAAGGCGCCATGAGAGATAATTAAAATATTTTTATTTGTGTGATCTTGATGTACGGTCTGAATCCCCTTTAAAAAACGTTCGGTAACCATTGCTTCAGTTTCTTTGTTTGGATATTCACGATTCGGAAAACGCGCATCTCGTTCGTAATAAGTAAGGCCTTCTGCATCTCCAAATGCAACTTCAATAAATGATTCCTTTTCATAAAGCGGTATGTTTAACTTTTGTTGAATAATTTGTCCAGTTTCTTTAGCTCTTAGTAATGGGCTCGTAATCATGAGGTCCCATTCATTTTGAAGTAAGGAAGTGCCACAAGCTTGCGCTTGTTTTATGCCTGATTCATTCAATGGGATGTCTGTTCTGCCCTGTAATTTACCAGCAATATTCCAATCTGTTTCTCCATGTCTAATAAAACATATTTTTGTCATTATAAATCAACCTTTACCTTGATGTGTTTTAAGCAGTATCTCTTTGATATTATTAACGATTTTTCTATTTAATATGGTATAACACGAATTAAATTTCCACTTATTATAAATAATCATAACACGTTTGCTTGTGTTAGATGGTGAAACACATATCAACAGGCGTTGGTTTCAAGAACCCTGTGTTTATGAAATGATGCATGATCATGATTGGTGTGATTATGCTGAAAGATTGTATATTATATTGCGATTGATAGGTCAAAAGACTAATGTGCATTAAGTTTCCAGTACTGTGTCAACTTTTGCTAATTCGATCGTTGTTGCAATCATCACATTAATACCTTTTTCGATTTGGCTATCAGTTACAGACTCTTTTGGCGAATGACTAATGCCATTTTTACATGGAATAAAAATCATACTTGTAGGACAAATGGGTGCGAAATTCATCGCATCATGACCAGCACCACTATACATATAGCGATATTGATATGCTAGTGCCTTACAACCGTCTTCAGAAATCTTAGCAATCGCTTGATTAAATTGTCGAGGTTGATCCTGACCTAAATCTTCTAATTCATAATCTGCTTGACGTTTTGTGGTAATGGTTTTGATGTGCGTTTTCATCTCTTCGACAACTTTTTCTCGAATATCTTCATCTTTTCCTCGAATATCGATGAGTAGTGTGACTTCACCAGGAATTGCATTCATTGTATTAGGATAAACGTTGGCATACCCCACAGTCGTTACTATCCCCTTATCATGATAAGCCTGACCTAAGGCTTCGATTTTTAAAATGACTTCAGCAGCAGTAGTCAATGCGTCTGTACGCATCGGCATAGGTGTTGATCCTGAGTGGCTAGTAATACCAGCTATTTGTAACTTGAAGCGGTGTGGTGCAGCAATGTGTGTGACGATGCCAATATCTTTTTGATTATTTTCAAGAATTGGACCTTGTTCAATATGTAATTCTAAAAATGCTTTGATTTTGTTTCTTTCAAATAATGCTGCTTTACCGTTCATATCTTGTGCTAAAGGTGCAACAATATCGTAAAGTACGTTGCCATCGTTATCTTTGATAAATTTCATATCATCTTTTGTCATTTTACCAGTAAGGTATTTACTTCCTAAAGTTGCTTCGTTGAAACGTGTAGATTCTTCGCAAGCAAATGCAATAATTATAATTGGATGATCCGTTTCTATATGATGCGCGTTTAAATGTTCGACTACTTCCAGTGCACCAAGCACACCTAATAGACCGTCATATTGGCCGCCATCCTTTACAGTATCGATATGTGAGCCTAGTACAATTGGTTTTAAAGAAGGATGCTTTCCTTCTCTGCGTGCAATAACATTACCAAAGAAATCAAAGTAAACATCTAAACCTGCCTTTTGACATAACATTGAAAATTTTAAGGCTGCGACACGTTCTGGATGACTAAAAGCAATGCGGTTAATCCCCCCGTTTTTGGGGTTGCGAGCAAAATTATTAAATGTTTGAAAATTTTCTATTACATTTTGTAAGTTCATCATTTATCCCCTTCGATATTCAGTTTAATTTGATTCAAAAATTGAATAACTCGTTCATATACTGCTTTACTCGTTGAGTTAACTTCACGATCAAAATCATGGCTGTCTAGGTCTAAACGTTCAAAGTGACTCGTTTCAATTAATCTAGCTATATATTCACTTTCACTATAAGGTACATCAGAATCTCCTGTACAGTGTACAATGAACATAGGAGGGAAGTTTTTCATTTCTTGTGGTGTGATATTATAAGTACTTTGTGTAGATGATTGAATCCCTAAATAGGACATCCAACGTGCTTGACCACGAACATATAAGTAAATTGGATATCTTGTTTGCAACGGCGCAGATGTTAATGGTTTAGATTGAATCAATTGATTTAATATTTTCGGTGTAATTTGTGTAGATAGCGCTTGATATTGTTTATTTGGCTTCAAAAAGGCAGGCACATGTACACGCGAGTAACCATAGAAATCAATGATACTATCAACTTTACGATGACGTGCGACAAGCATAGCTAAAAATGCACCGGCTGAACGTCCGAAGGTAATCAGTGGTAACGAAGGATAAAGTGATTTTAAATGATCGTAGTTACTCAGTGCATCTTCAATAATCGTATCAATATGACTTTCTGGGGCAAGTCGATAGGAAACCATTATTAAGTGATAGGATTCGGATAAAATATCTATATACGCTTGCGGTAAATCGTTTGGTTGTCCAAAAATGAGTCCGCCACCATGAAAGTACATAATGACGCCTTTAGGGCTTTGGCTTTTAGCTGCTATGATGGAATAAGGTAATGGAAAACCATCCTTTGATAGACAAGTAGCTTTTTGTTGAGTCAAATTGACCTAGCCTCCTATTAGATATATTTTGCTAAATATATTATCTCAAATAAAAAACACGACGTATTTGTATAAATCGAATAAAAGTAAAGAACATTATTGTTAGAATTGTGAATGATAAGTCATATGTAAACGCTTATAATTGTATGTGAAATGAAAAAGGAGTTGAATTACATGGACATCCGATCTTCTTTTGAGGCTCTAGACAAAAAATTCACTGCGTTTGGCGGTTTGACTGGTGGAGGCATCACGCGTCTACTTTATTCTAAAGAATGGTCAAATGCTGTACAAGCATTGAAAGAAACACTAGAAAAAGATGGATTTGAAACAGAATTCGATAGCATCGGCAACTTAAAAGGACGTATTGAAGGTAGTAAATACCCTGAAGAAACAATTATGTCCGGTTCTCACATTGACACAGTTGTTGAAGGTGGCCATTTAGATGGTCAATTTGGTGTGTTAGCTGCTGTTGTTGCGATGCAGTCACTTAAAGCCGAATATGGCCAACCATTACGTTCATTAGAAATTTTAGCTTTAGCAGAAGAGGAAGGTAGTCGTTTCCCATTTGCTTTCTGGGGAAGCAAAAACTTCTTCAACTTAGCTAATAAAGCTGATGTAGATTCAATTGCTGATGGTGAAGGTGTTGCTTTTAAAGAAGCGATGCGTGAATGTGGCTTTGATTATCGAACAGCAGATAATGATTATAGTTACATAAAATCATTTATCGAAGTGCATATTGAACAAGGTAAAGTATTAGAGACGGA
Organism: Staphylococcus sp. GDY8P67P; assembly: GCF_017892545.1. Taxonomy (NCBI): domain Bacteria; kingdom Bacillati; phylum Bacillota; class Bacilli; order Caryophanales; family Staphylococcaceae; genus Staphylococcus; species Staphylococcus sp. GDY8P67P. Next base: position 46,379 of record NZ_JAESLH010000029.1, on the reverse strand, counting down.
AAATAAATCAATTGGTGTCGTTAACGGCATCGTTGGTCAAAAACGCTATACGATTCACTTAAAAGGTGAAGCAAACCATGCAGGTACGACACCGATGGGCTTGAGAAATGACGCAGTTGTAGCTTTCAGCAAAATTGCTAATCAATTAACAGATCGTGCGCGAGAAATAGGGGATCCATTAGTCATTACATTTGGTCGTGTAGACCCAGTGCCGAATACAGTTAATGTGGTTCCAGGAGAAGTTACGTTCTCTATTGATTGTCGTCATATTAATCAAGATGAGTTAAATCAATTTGCAGAAGAAATTGATGCATGTATTAAACGTGTATCTGAAGAAGAAGGCGTGCAATGCGACATCGATTTATGGATGGATGAAGCACCGACTTTGATGGATGAACGCTTGGTTAAAGAAGTTCAAAATGCTGCTGAAACAGTAGTGGGTGAATCAAAGTGGAAATTAATGCCTTCTGGTGCAGGTCACGATTCTCAAATTTTTGCTAAATATGTGCCGACATCAATGTTGTTTGTACCATCTATTAATGGTGTGAGTCACAACGTTGAAGAAGAGACAAATGTAGAAGATTTAGTTAAAGGTATCGAAGTGTTAAAACAAGTATTATATAAACTTGCTTATAAAGAATAATACTTAGTCATAGACAACTAGAACAACATCATTGGGCTATATAAATAAACATGGTTCAACAAACTTTTTATAGAGAAAAGCAAAAAAGATTTTAAATACAGATAAAGAAAAGGAGCATTTTATTTATGGGTTATATTAATCATAATCAAGGATATAGAGAAGGTTTATTAGAAACACGTTCAGTAATTAAAAAAGATAACTATGCAGTCATCACACCAGATGGTTTAGTAAATAATGTTGTACCTGGTTTTGAAGATTGTGACGTAACGATTTTAGGTTCACCAAGACTTGGTGCGCGTTTCGTAGACTACCTCGTAACATTGAAAAATCAAGGTGGAAATAGACAAGGATTTGGTGGAAATGGTGTTCAAACATTCATCTATGTTGAATATGGAAACATCAACGCGTATGCAGATGATAAAAAATATGAATTGAGTGCAGGTGGTTATTTATATGTACCATCTCATCAAGTAATGACATTTGAAAATAGCAATCAAAATAATGACAGCCGAGTATTCTTATATAAAAAACGTTATCAACCTTTAGAAGGTTATACGCCAGAAGTTGTAACTGGAAACGTTAATGATATGGTTCAAGAGCCATATGAAGGCATGGAAGAAGTTAAAATTCTTGATTTGCTACCAAAAGAATTAGCATATGATATGAATATTCACATCTTGTCATTTAAACCAGGTGCTTCACACGGTTATATTGAAACACACGTTCAAGAACATGGGGCTTATGTATTAAGTGGACGTGGTATGTACAACTTAGACAACGAATGGCAACCAGTTGATAAAGGTGATTATATCTTTATGGGTGCTTATGCACCACAAGCAACTTATGCTGTTGGTTTAGACGAACCATTCGCTTACATCTATTCCAAGGATGCAAATAGAGATATAGAAATTTAAGGAAGGTTGTTAGTCATGGAAGAGGGAGCATTAATATACGTCGAACGTGGTAAACTACGCCAATTATTTAAAGAGAAATTAACACACGCAGGTTTACCTGACGCGCAAGCTGAAAAAACAGCAGATCTGATGATATTTGCTGACGAACGAGGCATTCATTCACATGGCTCAGTTCGAATGCAGTATTATGCAGAACGAATTGCTAAAAAAGGTTTTAATTTGGAACCAGATTTGAAATTTACGAAGACGGGTCCTTCAGCAGGCACATACTTCGGCGATAATGCTGTTGGCCATTATGTTGCATATCAAGCGATGGAAGAAGCGATCAATTTAGCAAAATCCAGTGGTATCGGCATGGTAGGTATTCAAGAGATGGGGCATAGTGGTGCCATTGGCTATTTTGCAGAACAAGCTGCAAAACAAGGTATGGTTGCATTAACCGTATGCCAATCTGACCCAATGGTCGTACCATTTGGTGGTACAGAATCTTATTTTGGTACGAATCCAATCGCTTTTGCGTCACCACGAAAAAGTGGTGATCCTATATTGTTTGATATGGCAACAACGGTACAAGCGTGGGGGAAAATATTAGATGCACGCTCAAAAAACAAATCAATACCTGATACATGGGCAGTGGACAAACATGGTGAACCTACTGCAGATCCTTTTGAAGTAGCTGCGTTATTACCTGTTGCCGGACCAAAAGGTTACGGTTTGATGATGATGGTAGACATATTAGCAGGTAGCTTGTTAGGTTTACCGTTTGGTAAGCATGTCACTTCAATGTATGAAGATTTAAGTCAATATCGTAGATTAGGACAATTTCATATCGTAATTAATCCAGCATATTTTGATGATGAAACACAGTTTTTAACACAGGTTTCTGACATGGTAGATGAGTTGCATGACGTTAAACCTGCTAAAGGTTTTGATCAAGTGTATTATCCAGGTGAGATTCAAGAAGAAGTTAAAAAACAATATGCAGAGCGAGGTATTCCAGTTCCGCAAGAAATTTATGATTATTTAATATCTGATGACATATATTAGGAAGTAATAAAAAGAAGTGAACGAGATAATTTAATGTAATAAATGGTGACTTATGACATTTAGCATGGTGCGTCTTTAGTAACTTCTTTTTTTACTGCTTGAAAACACAAATTTTAATGAAATATAACACAATAATAGTAATAAGGAGGTTGTAATATGCGTGTTTCTAAAAATGATTTATTTGATTTAATGAAAAATAAACTAGTTAAAGCAGGATTAAATGAAGATGCTGCAAAGGATGTCGCTGATGTTTTGACTTTTGCAGACCATAGAGGTATTCATTCTCATGGTGCAGTCAGAGTGGAATATTATGCGGAACGTATTGCTAAGGGAGGTATTACTGCTAACCCTGAGTATCAATTTGAGCAAACAGGTCCTTCGACAGGTGTTTTTGAAGGGGATAATGGCCCTGGACATCAAGCTGCGAAACAAGCGATGGAAAAAGCAATTGCAATGGCAAAAGAAAATGGTGTCGCAGTTGTTGGTGTGAAACATATCTCTCATAGTGGTGCCTTAGGTTACTTTGTGGAAATGGCATCTAAAGCAAACATGGTTGGTTTAAGTATGTGTCAATCTGATCCAATGGTCGTACCGTTTGGTGGTACAGAACCTTATTTTGGTACAAATCCAATTGCATTTAGTGCGCCGTCTAATGATGAGAGAATTATTACATTTGATATGGCGACAACAGTACAAGCATGGGGCAAAGTGCTCGATGCTAGAGCCAAACATCAATCTATTCCAGATACTTGGGCAGTAGATGCTAACGGCGAGCCAACAACAAATGCAAGAGATGTTCATGCACTAGTTCCAGTGGCAGGTCCAAAAGGTTACGGTTTGATGATGATGGTAGATATCTTGTCTGGAAGCCTGTTAGGTGTGCCACATGGTGTTCATGTTTCATCTATGTACAAAGACTTAACTAAAGGTCGTGACCTAGGACAATTACACATCGTCATTAACCCTGCATTTTTTACTGACTTAGATCAATTTAAAGCACGTATTTCAACGATGTTAGATGAACTAAAAGCGCAACCAGCTGCTGAAGGATATGGAGAAATATTCTATCCAGGTGAACGTGGACGCTTACGTAGTGAAAAATACGATGAAAAAGGCATTGAAATAGTTGATGAAATTTACGATTACTTAGTGTCAGAGGATGTACACTTTGATCGTTATCATGGAAAAAATAGATTTGCAGAATAATAACGGAGGAATAGTATGTTATACACAATAATTAAAGAAAACACGTACCAAGATTCGATTGTATTAATGTTGTTATCGAATAAATTGTCTGCTATTGATGGTGTGAACCAAGTTTCAATTATGATGGGCACGCCTGCCAATAAGGATATTTTCAAATCATCAGGATTTGACACTGAAGCATTAGATAATGCGAAACCTAATGACATCGTTGTTATCGTAGATACTGATGATGAATCTAAAGTTGATGAAGTTAATGAACAAGTTGATGCAGAACTCAAAGGTAAAGGTGAAGAGGATGACAAGTCTAAAAAGCAAGACGAAGCTTCAAACTGGAACCGTGCTTTAGAATTAGCAAACAATCCAAACTTGGCATTAATTTCAATTCCTGGTCAATATGCAGCGATGGAAGCTGAAACTGCTTTGAAAAACAATTTAAATGTATTTATGTTTAGTGATAACGTTGCAAAAGCTGACGAAGTGCGCTTAAAACAAATGGCGCATGAAAAAGGATTATTAGTGATGGGGCCTGACTGTGGTACAGGGATAATCCATAGCCTACCACTTGCATTTACTAACACAGTGAACGAAGGTGACATTGGCGTTATCGGTGCTTCTGGTACAGGTATCCAAGAAGTGACTACTATCATTGACCGTGAAGGCAAAGGTGTGACAAATGCAATCGGTACTGGCGGTCGTGACTTATCAACTGAGGTTGGTGCGATTACGATGTTAGATAGTATAAAAGCATTAAATGCCGATCCTAAAGTTAAAGTCATTACTGTTATATCTAAACCACCAGCTAAAGAAGTCGAAGAAAAAGTATTAAATCTTCTACGTAATATTGAAAAACCTGTGGTTACCTTATTCTTAGGTTCTAAACCAACTTACACAGAAGAAAATATCTATCATGCATATACTTTAGAAGAAGCGGCACGCGTATCTGTCCAACTATCTAATGATGAAACGCCGCAATTTAACCCAACTTTTAAGGAAAATCTTGGTATTAAATTTGCTGACAATCAAGACGGCATCAAAGGATATTATTCAGGTGGTACTTTAGCTTCAGAAGCAGCAATGTTAGTGAAGGATACTTTAGGCGACGCTTCAGGTGAAGTAACACCAGAAGGATTCTCATATAAAGGTGGAAACCATGAAATTATCGACTTAGGCGATGACATTTATACACAAGGTAGACCACATCCAATGATTGATCCATCGAAACGCATTGAAATGTTAGAAACATCATCTGATGATCCATCAACTGCTGTAATTATGTTAGATAATGTTATTGGTTATGGTAGTCATGATGATATGGCTAGCGAACTTGCACCGACAATCAAAACGATTTTAGACAAAGTTAAAGCTAATGGTCGTTCATTAGCAGTGCTTGCTACAGTTGTTGGTACGCAACATGATCATCAAGGGTATGATAATCAAGTTAAAACTTTAAAAGAAGCTGGTGCGATTGTTTGTGAAACAAACGACCAAATGGTTCGTACTGCGCTTAACTTAGTTGGCAGCAGCGTAGCACAACCAAAATTATCAACGAAATCATTTGATTCAGAACCTGTAGATTTAACTGTCGATGAAAAAGTGATGAATTTAATAAACATGAAACCAAGCGTGATTAACATTGGATTGAAGAGCTTTACTGAAGCAATCCAAGCAAGCGATGCACCAGTCGTGCAATTCAACTGGCGCCCAATTGCAGGAGGAGACGAAAAATTAATGAAAGTACTGCAATTCTTAAACAATTATGAAGGAGAGACGGTATAAAATGGCATATAAAACAATAGATGAAGCTAACCAAGCAGTCATTGATAAGATGATTGCAGCAGCACCATTTTTAGTGGATGTCGTGCCAGCTAAATCTAAAATTCCTGAACTCAAAGAAAACGTATTATTACATGCTGGTCCACCAATTAAATATGAAAATATGACTGATCCTATGCAAGGTTCTTGTGTCGGTGCAATTCTTTTTGAAGGATGGGCAGACAATGAACAAGACGCACGTAAATTGTTAGAAGAAGGTCAAATCACTTTCATCCCTTGTCACCACGTCAATGCAGTTGGTCCAATGGGTGGTATTACATCAGCTAATATGCCTGTACTTGTTGTGGAAAACAGAGAAACAGGTAACGAAGCATATTGCCAAATGAACGAAGGTATCGGCGCAGTATTACGTTTCGGTGCTTATAATGATACAGTAGTCAATCGTCTTCACTGGATGAAAGATGTTTTAGGACCGGTATTAAGTAAGGCATTACACAAAATGAACGATGGTTTAAATGTGAACGTATTAATCGCTAAAGCAATTGCAATGGGTGATGAATTCCACCAACGTAACATTGCAGCTTCATTAGCTTTCTTAAAAGAAGTTACGCCTATCATCTCATCATTAGATGATGTTGAAGCAGAAAAACGTACTGAGGTATTACAATTCTTAGCTGATACAGACCAATTCTTCTTGAACATAGCGATGGCTACAGGTAAAGCTATGATGGATGCAGCACGTACAATTGAGCACGGTACAGTTGTAACAGCGATGTGTCGTAACGGTGAAAACTTTGGTATTCGTATCGCTGGTATGGGCGATGAATGGTTTACTGCACCAGTCAATACACCACATGGGCTATTCTTCACAGGTTACTCTGCTGAAGATGCTAATACTGATATTGGTGACTCAGCGATTACTGAAACGATTGGTGTTGGTGGTATGGCAATGATCGCTGCACCAGCTGTAACTAGATTCGTTGGTACTGGGGGCTTTGATGACGCATTAGATATCAGTAATGAAATGACTGAAATTTGTATCGGTGAGAATCCAAACTTTGCCATCCCTACATGGAACTTTAAAGGTGCTTGCTTAGGTATTGATGCACGTAAAGTCGTTGAAACTGGTATTACGCCAGTTATTAATACAGGTATTGCTCATAAAATTGCAGGTTATGGTCAAATCGGAGCAGGTACCGTTCACCCACCGATTGAATGTTTCGAAAAAGCAATTACGGCATATGCTGAGAAATTAGGTTTTAAAGCGTGATTTTCCACGCAACAGCTATAGGCAATATTGCCCAGGAAATATTGGCAAATCATCAAACCTTTTATGTGCATAGTATATTTAACAAAGGATTCAATATTGTCAATGATGCGCAAGAACTGGTATTTATAGGTACAGATGAAAATGGCATGTTTCCGTTCGGCATATTAATAGATCAACAAACGAAACAAAGTTTGTTAAAAGAGATTGCTTTAAACCAACAAATCTCTATAGGTCCTAACACGATATATATTAGTAAAACGTGCCAACTTGTGTGGCATGTCCCATCATTGCCATTTAAAGACTTCGCTGAAAAGGTAAATAATGATGAACTCAAGCAGAATATATCGACATATGATTTTACGATGTATGAAGAAGGTGACTTTGACCGCCAAACAATGAGCCGAATCATACATGCGCTTAAAGATGAAGATGTTGAAACCGTAGAACATTATTATCGCTACTTAATTGGTAGAGGAAAAGGGCTCACGCCCTCTGGTGATGACATTCTAACTGGTATGTTGTTCATTCATTTTACTGATCCTTATATTAGAAAACCAAATTTAGAAAAGTTAAAACAACTACTTGATGAACCATTAACAACACTAGTAGGAGAAACATTTTTAAAATGCGCACAGCAAGGGTTGTTTAGTTCGAAAATATCAGAGTTACAACATGAGCCGTCACTGGCAAATATTGAGCGACTGCTTAAAGTAGGTTCGTCATCAGGAAGAGACACAGTATATGGCATGTTTGTAGCATTAACTTGAAGGAGTGAAACGTATGAGTAAGCGTGTTGTACTTGCTTTAGGCGGTAACGCTATTTTACAACCTAAACAAGAAGCGTCATACGACAATCAATATAAAAACGTGTTTGCTGCTACACGAAAAATGGCAGAGTTGAAAAAAATTGGACATAACGTTGTCATTACACATGGTAATGGACCACAAGTCGGTAATATTATTGCACAAAATGAAGCGGCAAAAGACGTTGTAGATCCACTTCCAATCAATGCATGTAACGCTGAATCACAAGGATTTATTGGTTATATGATGGAAGAATCTTTAAAAAATCATTTACATGCATTAAATATTCAAAGTGATGTGGTAACATTATTAACAATGGTAGAAGTGGATAAAGATGATAAGGCATTTGATAATCCAACAAAACCAATTGGCGTATTTTTTGACGAAATTGAAGCAAAACGCCTAGAAAAAACGCATGGTTTTGTGATGGTAGAAGATGCTGGTAGAGGTTACCGTCGTGTTGTTCCTTCACCAGAGCCACTCGTGATTCACGGTGTCAATCAAATTAAAGCATTGATTGACCAAGCGATCGTTATTTCATCTGGTGGCGGTGGTATACCAGTTTATCGTGATGAAAACGGGAATATTCAAGGTGTGGAAGCGGTTATCGATAAAGACCGCTCTGGTTTAAAACTTGCGCAGCAAGTTGAAGCAGACACATTTATGATGTTAACAGATGTATCAAATGTTTGTGTGAACTTTGGTAAACCGAACGAAAAGAAATTAGCAACAATTTCAGTTGAACAAGCAAAAACTTATGTTGCCGAAGGGCAATTCCCTGAAGGAAGTATGTTACCTAAGATTGAAGCTGCGATTCAATTTGCTGAAATGGGTAAAGAAGCGATTATCTGTTCATTAGATGATGCAGTTGAAGCATTAGAAGGTAAAGCAGGTACACGTATTTTATTAAATGTTGAACAATAATGGATGAGTTCTTTAGAAACAATACTTGCGAATCGTTCAAATGGTTTTCATTTGATCGATTCGTTGTATTATTATATTAAAAGATCTGGAAGAAAGGTGGTATAAGATGACTGAACCCTATCGTATACATAGAATTAAAGAAAATTGGGGCGTAATTTTGGCAATTGTGTTTATTGCTTCTACCTTACGTGCGCCACTCACATCAGTAGGGCCTGTAGTTGATGAGATCAAGCATGTAATGGAAATTAATAACAGTGTTGCTGGCATCTTAACTACTATACCGCTCATTATTTTTGCGATTGTTTCTCCATTAGTATCGAGAGTAACGTCGCGTATCACAATGTCACGTACAATTCTGTACTCTACTATATTACTAATAATTGGATTGTATTTACGTGTAGCTGGTGATTTTACTTTATTTATTATTGGTACATTAGTATTAGGGATAGCAATTGCATTTGGTAACGTTGTACTACCTAGCTATGTAAAATGGTATTTCCCAATGCAAATCGGCATTGCTACGGGCATTTATAGTGGAACTATGAACTTTACAGCAGGCTTAGGTGGCGGGTTAAGCTTCCCATTATCACAAACATCACTCGGTTTTAGGTTGTCACTGTCATTTTGGATTATTCTAGGTATTATCGCGATTATTTTGTGGATTCCTAAAGCACGTCAAGGTGCGCAATTAGAACAACATACAATTGATCAAACACAAGTCAAACATCGTAAGAAAGTCAATATTGTCAAATCTAAATTAGCTTGGATGGTTGCTTTGACGATGGGCTTCCAATCTATGGTATTCTATACCGTTGTCGCATGGGTGCCATCTATATTAGTTGATAGAGGGGTAGATCCATCCACAGCAGGTTATTTATTAATGCTCAATCAATTTTCTCAAGTACCTATGACATTTTCATTTCCAATTATAGCATCTAAATTGAAAGACCAACGTATATTGGTCGTTATTATCACAATTTTATTCTTAACTGGTTTTGGCTTATTCTTTACACAATCATTAGTGTTACTTGTTATTGGTATGGTTATTGCTGGTTTAGCAATGGGAGCATGTTTCAGTTTATGTATGACATTCTTCTCAATCCGTGCACGGACGAGTGATGGTAGTATTTCATTATCCGGTTTTGGTCAATCTGTAGGATACTTAATTGCAGCGATTGGACCATTTTTAATTGGATACTTGCATGATTTCACAGGAAATTGGATATCAGGCATTGTTGCATTATTACTCATGTCATTACTATTCTTTATTTTTGGTTATCCTGCAGCTAAAAATAGAGTTGTAGAAGATGAATAATAGCAAAGACTTAAATTTATAATGAAAAAATTAAAAAGGTACGACACCAATGGTTTTTGATGGGCACCTCTAAAGTTGGACTAAAAATCTAACTTCTGAGATGTGCATCATTTTAGGATTGGAGTTGTACCTTTTTTGATTTATATAGTCAAATGATGTGTTGAAATCTTATGATATCGCATTATTATCATAGTGATTGATAAGTGTTTTAATTGCATTTTCTATATCAAGATTTTTGATAAGGCCTTGAGCAAGAAGGTGAGTTGCAAATGCAGCTAAAAATGTTAAGATATTCTGTTTTTGGATAGCATAACCCATGATACCGATTCTCCATATTTTACCTTTTAACTCTCCAAAGGATCCTGCAATTTCTATGCCATAATTTTTTAATAAACTGTCTCTGAATGCTATATCATCTATACCATCAGGAATATTAACGCATATAACCATTTTCATTTCGTTCGATTCATCGCCGTATATTTCGAGTCCTAATGCCTTCAAGGCTGCTTTTAAACCTTCTTGGTGAAAGGCATGCCGTTGCGCACGTGCTTCCAGTCCTTCAGATAGTGCTAATCTTAGACCAGTATGAAGTGCATATATTGCAGTCGTTGCTTCAGTATGATGATTTAAACGTTTTGGGCTCCAATAATCTTGTAATTGTGCTAAATCTAAATAATTACTTCTGATAAAATGATCTGGTTCTGTGGTTTCAGTAGAGCGAATGCCAAGTTCTACACGTTTGCGCGCATTGATGGCATCACTAAATCTATCGTTGAAAGTAATTGGGGTAATACCTGAAGGAATAGATAAACATTTTTGAGCGCCACCGATGACTGCATCTAATTCCCACTCATCTACTGGAATAACCATACCTTGGTATGTAGCCACAGCATCAACAACAGAAAATATCCCTCTTTCTTTACATGCTCGACCAAGTTGATCAATTGGTTGCAATCTACCAGTCGATGTTTCACCGTGTACAATAGCAAGTACTTTTGGTTGATATTGATCTAAAGCTTCAATGATTTCTGATTGTTCAAATACCTCTCCCATTGGTTTATAAATGCTGTGAACGATACCACCAGCACGCGTAACCAGTTCAGCGAATAAATAGCCAAAACGTCCGATGACTGGAACTAGGACATCATCACCAGGTTTAACAATACTGGAAATCACAGCTTCTAAGCCAGCACGACTTGTGCCATCAATAGGAAATGACCATTGATTTTTTGTTAAAAAAGATTTACGAATTAGTTCCATTGTTTGATTCATAATGTCTACAAATTCATAGTCAAATTGACCTAAAATAGAGTTTGACATTGCTTGTGAAACGCGGGGGTCTACGCTAACAGGGCCAGGTGTCATAATTAATCTTTTGTTGATTTTTAAATCATCCATATTTATTACCTCGTTTTCCTTTAAATTCCGTCATTATATATTATACTTTATTAAAGCTGAGTTATATTCGTCAAAATCGATAATTATTTAACAATCATTTATCTGAATATTACAAAAATAAAGAAGATAAATAGAAATTATCCTATATACTTGCATGTAGATAAAATGAATTTCAATAGTTTCAGTATTTATAAATGTTTGAAAGAACTTACATAAAATTGTACACTATATAAGCATGCCAAGGGCATGCACACACTATGGGTCGCTGTGAGCATGCCTTAGGCATGTTTCCAGACTTCCTCATAGAAGCAAGCTACTTCCATTAAGGAAGTGGCTTGTATTTTTTTGAGAGATAGTCGTTTGAGCAATCTTGATTTTCATTAATCATAACGCGTTGTATCGTAAACGATTTTCTATTACAATGTGTATGGATGTTAAAAGTTGGAGTGACAATAGATGATAAATGTAAAAGAACCTAATCCGATATTTTTGGAAAATAAATCTTCTGAACGTGCTATATTGTTATTACATTCATTTACAGGTACGATTAGAGATGTAAAATTATTAGCTACAAAATTAAATAAAGCTGGTTTTACATGTTATGCCCCTTCCTATAAAGGGCATGGCTTATTGCTCGAATCATTGATGGCTTATGACGCAGAGGATTGGTGGCAAGATGCGCTAGAAGGATATCAATATTTGCAAGATCAAGGTTATTCAAATATAAGTGTATGCGGCATCTCATTAGGCGGTATTTTGTCTTTAAAATTGGCGGAAGAAAAGCAGGTTGCTTCTGTTGCAGTGATGTCGACACCGTTTAGTAAAGACGATGCTGGACTTGCAAAAAGGCTGGAATTTTATGGAGAACGCATGGGAAACTTAGTAGGTTTGTCACAAGAAGCAATACAACAACAGATGAATCAAATTGAAAACTATGCCGTTGGTTTTGATAAATTTAAAAAACTTGTTGATGATGCGATGGCACACTTAAATCAAATTTCTGTCCCTATTGCTATAAAGTTTGGCGAACAAGATGAAAAGGCTTATGAAGCTAGTGCAAATTATATTTATAATCAAATTGAGCATGAGGATAAAGAAATTCAAGGTTATCCTACGTGTAAACATTTAATGACGTATGGTGAAGGTCATTTGGATGTAGAGCAAGATGTGATAGCGTTTTTTGAAGATTATACATAAACAATTTAAATACTAAAAAGGATGGTTTCTACCCAATATGAGTAGAGCCATCCTTTTATGTTTCAATATGTTTAAAATTAAGTTCTCCAAAATGTAGTACAATTCGCTTTGTCTTCGATATTGAATTGAATCATGGACTGCAATAGTTCATAGTTAACGTCTTGTGTCCATTTAATACGAAATAAATTATTGGTTTGTGAATATCCAGATTCTGCAATCTGTTCAGTAAATTCAGCCATTCCTTTTGCTTCAGGTGCTACTGAGAAATGCTGTTTAGATTTACTAAAAGCAATAATAAACGTACCGTGATGCGTAAACATCGGTTGATTCCATTTTACTGTTGTTTCGAGTTCAGGAAAAGTCTCAGAAATCCAATTAAAGATAGCTTCCATTGTGGCTGTTTGTTTGTCATTTTCTAATGACTCCAAAAATTCATTAAATTCAGTCATACCCAATCACAATCCTTAAATAGCAAATTTTATTATATAGCTAACATGTATTATACCAATTACATACAAATATATCATTTTATAGGTGAATGAATATAATGGAAAATTCTAAATTATGCGTATAAACAACTTTAAAAATCCGAAAACCTTTTTGAAATTTTACTATTTTACATAAAAAATACATCCCATAGTTGAAGGGATTGTATTGATGAGAATGGATATGTGTTGACATACCGTCTGGTTAATAGTGCGCACTAACTTAAGTCATTTTAGCTTGCGATTTAGCATAGCAGAAATCGATAATAATACCGATTAGCAGACACACTATAAATGGTATCAACCATGCTAATTGGATATTTGCTAATGGGAAATGCGCATATACAACATTAAGTATTTTAATTAAATTAAAGTCATTTAATATTTGTAATAAAGAAATAATCAATGTTGCAATTGTTGGTATGATAAAGCTATATTTCATTTCAAATGAGATGAAGATACTCAATAACGAAATAAGCACTAATACGATAGATGTTGGATAAATAAATGTAAGTAATGGTACAGCAATTTCCAAAATAAGTTCTAATCCTAAAGTAGAAACAGTAAAACCTAATATTGAAAAGATAAGTACAAATAATTTATAAGAAATCTTTGGTAATTTTTTCATTGCAAACGCTGAACAAGCATTTACAAGTCCAATACAAGTTGTTAAACAAGCTAGTATCACAATTATCCCAAAAATTAAGTTTCCTAAAGACCCAAATACACGTAATGAGTTAAAAGTTAAAATATCTGTGCCATCTTTTAAGCCTGTTTGATCAGTTGTCGCGCCAACATAAGCTAAAGCAAAATAAATGATAAATAACAGCACGGCAGAAATAAAACCTGCTTTCACAACATTTTTAACTAATAACTTTGGTTCATTAATACCATTTAATTTAAAACTTTGAACAATGACTACTGAAAAAGCGAGTGCAGCAACGAGGTCCATTGTGAAATAACCTTCTAAGACACCAGACACAAGTGGTGTTTGCGCAAAGTCGCCACCAGCTTTACCAATTGAACCTTCTGGTTTAATAATAACTAAAATACATAAAATAGCGATAATGCATATTAAAATAGGTGTTAGGTATTTACCTAAATTATCTATGATTCGATTTGGATAAAGTGCAATCAAGTAAACAACTAAGAAGAAGACTGCTGAAAATATAATTAAAGTTAATTGATTATGTACAGGTAATACGTTTTTCGTGCCAATTTCGTAAGCGACATTTGCAGCACGCGGTATACCATATAATGCACCAATAGATGCATAAATACAGATTGCAAAAATCGTACCAAATAACGGATGGACTTTGTTACCAATACTTTCAACGCCACCGTTCATATAAGCTACGACGATGACTGTTAAATATGGTAATAAAATACCAGTGATTGAAAATCCTATCATTGAAACCCACATATTTTCTTGAGCTGTATATCCTAACATAGGTGGAAATATTAGATTTCCGGCTCCAAAGAAAAATGAGAATAACATTAGACCAGAAATCAGTATGAGTCTATTCATTTTAATACCTCTATTATTTTTAAAATTATTTGTTGCAAAACATACATTAATATAACACAAAAGTTATATGAATTCAATGAAATTTCAGAAAATTAGAATGTCTAAAATGTTAAATGAAGTAGTTTTTAATGTCATGTTTGTAAATGTGATGATATCGAGTGTTTTAAGTAATTAACTATTGAGCTCAATTCAAAAAAATGTTATAGTAGTTTCCTATGTTACATAAACGCTTTAACGCAGTAAAGAATAATAGGGTGTAAAGGATGTATGAAAGATGCATAATGAATCACAATGGAAGTCATCGCTCGGTTTCATATTGGCAAGTGCGGGGTCTGCGATAGGGCTAGGCGCAATGTGGAAATTTCCATATATGGCAGGTATTTATGGTGGTGGGGCTTTCTTATTAATGTTTTTAATATTTACACTGTTTGTAGGACTGCCATTATTAATGATGGAATTTACAGTGGGAAAAATGGGCAAAACATATACTACTAAAATATATGAAAAATTAACAAATAGAAAATGGTTAAATATTATAGGATGGAATGGTAATTTAGCTGTATTTATCTTATTTGGTTTTTATAGTGTCATCGGTGGTTGGATTATCATTTATATATTTAATGTATTACTTCAAATATGCTCGTTTAATGGTGGTAAATTAAGCCAAATAGAATTTGAATCTATTATAAGTAATCCATGGTTGACGGTTACAGGCCAAGGGATATTTATTTTGTTGACGATGTTCATTGTAATGATGGGAGTTGAAAAAGGATTAGAAAAAGCATCTAAATTTATGATGCCGTTATTATTTATCTTCCTTATTATTATTGTTGTTAAATCGCTAACTCTCGATGGCTCGTTCGAAGGATTGAAATATATATTGCAACCACGATTAGAAGATATTTCAATAGAGGGGATTTTATTTGCGCTAGGCCAATCGTTTTTTACACTGTCATTAGGAACAACAGGCATGATTACATATGCTAGTTATGCATCTAAAGAAATGACTATTAAAACTTCGGCTGTTTCTATTGTAGCGATGAACATTCTAGTATCTGTGTTAGCAGGTTTAGCAATATTCCCTGCGATTTCAGCTTTCGGTTATAGCCCAACTGAAGGACCTGGATTACTATTTAAAGTGTTACCAAAAGTATTTGATCAGATGGCATATGGTTCAGGTTTTTATTTTATTTTTTTAATATTATTTTTATTTGCAGCACTTACTTCTTCAATTTCGTTACTAGAACTCAATGTGTCAAACTTTACTAAAAATGATAATTCGAAACGTAAATCTGTATCGCTTTATATAAGTGTACTTGTTTTTATGATAAGTATTCCTGCAACATTATCTTTTGGAAGTCTGAGTCATGTAAAATTTGCAGCAGGTACTATCTTTGACAACATGGATTTCTTAGTTTCCAACATTTTAATGCCTATAGGTGCGTTGGGAACAACACTTGTTGTAGGACAATTACTTGATAAACACGCTTTAAAAGAACACTTTGGAAAAGATAAATTTAGGTTGTTTATGCCTTGGTATTATCTCATTAAATTTATTTTACCAGTCGTTATTATATTAATATTTGTCGTACAATTTTTATAGCAATTAAATAACATTAATTATTAGCCCTTTATCATATCAATGTGAAAATTGAGTATTGATAAAGGGCTTTTTTGAATAATTTGTAAAGTATGAATTAAGTTATTATATTTTTATTTATATTGTTGACTATTTTTTATTTGTTTAGTAAGGTCAAATTAAATTATTTATTTAAAAAATTTGTTGTATTGCATTAATTGTTTTAAATAGATAATTTAATTTTTACTATTATTTGAAAACGTTTTCTGAAAGGAGTAATTTATGAAAGAGATTATTGGTAAAATTTTCGAATTAGTACCGCGTTTTATTTTAAATCTATTCATTTAGCAAAAGGAAGTTTGTTATTTATTAAATTCTATTAACCAAGAGGTGTCTAGTATGGAACAGAAAAAAAACAAATATAGTATTCGCAAATTCACTTTTGGCGCATCATCTATATTAATTGGATCTTTACTCTTTATAGGCGTAGACAATGCGCAAGCTGCTGAAACAGAAAAACAAGCAAGCGAAATGAGTTATCAGGACATTGGGGAACATGTTGGGGAAACAAATAGTGATAACACTACTGGGGAAAGTAGTGTACCGGTTAATAAGAATAATAATTTAGAGCATGATAAACAAACTTCAGAAAATCAAAGCTTACATAATGATAAATTAACGACTGATGCAGAAAACGTAAATAATGAAAAGGTAGACTTAGAAAATAATAAAAATAACACAACAGAAGAAGTAGATCCAGATTACAATAAACAAGATAAAGCCAAAGTAGAGGCAACAGAAGAAGTAGATCCAGATTACAATAAACAAGATAAAGCCAAAGTAGAGGCAACAGAAGAAGTAGATCCAGACTACAATAAGCAAGATAAAGCCAAAGTAGAGACAACAGAAGAAGTAGATCCAGACTACAATAAACAAGATGAAGCCAAAGTAGAGACAACAGAAGAAGTAGATCCAGACTACAATAAACAAGATAAAGGCAAAGCAGAGGCAACAGAAGAAGTAGATCCAGACTACAATAAACAAGATAAAGGCAAAGTAGAGACAACAGAAGAAGTAGATCCAGACTACAACAAGCAAGATAAAGCCAAAGCAGAGGCAACAGAAGAAGTAGACCCGGACTACAACAAGCAAGATAAAACCGAAGCACAGACAACAGAAGAAGTAGACCCGGACTACAACAAGCAAGATAAAGCCAAAGCAGAGGCAACAGAAGAAGTAGATCCAGACTACAATGAACAAGATAAAGTAAAAGAGATGAAAGTAAATGAAAGTGCATCCCAATCAAAATCTCAAAATGATATTAAATTTGGGCAATTAAAAAATGACAATTTAGCTAACGAAGATAGCCAAAGCAATCAACAGAAAAACGATCCAGATAAAAATTTAGCTTTACTTAAGAAAAATGCGGTTGCTACAACAAATAATCAAGTGAACCAACAGAACGCTGAAAAAACGCAAGAACAACCAACAAAAAAAGCGAAACAAGGCCAATATAAAAACCAAGATCCCATTATATTAGTACACGGTTTTAATGGTTTTACAGACGATATTAAACCATCTGTTTTACCTCATTATTGGGGAGGCGACAAATTAAATATTCAACAAGACTTAGAACAAAAGGGTTACAATGCATATGAAGCAAGTATTGGTGCGTTAAGTAGTAACCATGACAGAGCAGTTGAATTATACTATTACATTAAAGGCGGTACAGTAGATTATGGGGCTGCACATGCTGAAAAATATGGTCACGACCGTTATGGCAAGACATATGAAGGTGTATATAAAGACTGGCAACCAGGTCAAAAAGTTCATTTAGTTGGTCATAGCATGGGTGGACAAACGATTAGACAACTAGAAGAATATTTACGTAATGGTGATCCAGAAGAAATAGAATATCAAAAACAACATGGTGGCGATATAGCACCAGTATTTCAAGGTAATAACGATAACATGATTAGTTCAATTACTACCTTAGCAACACCCCATAATGGTACACACGCAGCTGATCAATTAGGTAATGAAACGCTTATCAGACAAGTTGCGTTTGATTACGCGAAACTAAAAGGTAATAAAAATTCTAAAGTTAGCTTTGGTCTTGAGCAATGGGGTTTAAAACAAAAAGATGATGAGACATATAATCAATATGTTAAACGATTGAAAGACAGTAAATTATGGACGACAGACGATAATGGCTTTTATGATTTAACCAGAGTAGGAGCGACTGAATTAAATAAAAAAACTTCACTAAATCCGAACATCGTTTATAAGACATATACTGGAGAATCTACAAGAGATGGATTATTTGGTAAACAAAAATCAGATATTAACATGTATTTACCTATGGGATTAACAGGTAATGTGATTGGAAAAGCACCTGAAAAAGAATGGCGTGTCAATGATGGCCTGGTTTCAACAATTTCAGCATTACATCCATTTAATCAAGCACATGTAGAAGCATCGAACCAGGTTCAAAAAGGTGTTTGGCAGGTGACACCAATTATGCATGATTGGGATCATGCGGACTTTGTTGGACAAGATAGTAATGATACAAAGCGTTCACAAGCAGAATTAAGACAATTTTATGAAGGTATTGCTTCAGACTTAGTAAAAACTGAAAACGCTGAAGCATAGATCAAGCGATGCAAATACATTTTATGAAGGTGAGGGTAAATGATGAGTGGAGACTTTTTTGATTTAGTAGGTTCATTATTCAATATATTGAAAACTTTATTTTCGTAAGAAAGTAGAAATTGATAAATATAATGAAGGAAATTAAATATTATTATATAAAGAGAATGGTTTAAGGCGATTTGATATGAAAAATTGAGCGAGAATAAATAATCAAAATTTATGGTTTTGATTTTATCCTCGCTTATTTTTTTATTAAGCGTACTATGATTTGTGTCATATTATCTTGAATACAATTTTTGTATAATGATGAAGTATGATAGGTGAATAAGCTTATTGAACGGGTAAAAGAAGTGAAACAAGACGTTAAAGAAGGATGAGAGAAATAAAAAAAAGAACAACATCAGTGAATGGTTTCAGTGCAACTATTGGTTATAGTATGTATCAAAAAAAGACTGATACATACCGTACCAGTCTCTTTATAGAGGTTAGAAATTATTTACCTGTGAATAAACCAACGATTTTTTTGATGATATCAATGATAAAGTCCATGTCCTTCACCTCACTTTTATTTGTTAACTTCACTATAAAAGACTTGTGCTAAATTTTGTTTGAAATTCCCTAAATAGTAATAAATTATTCCAAAATGGAATTTAATAAAAAAATATAACAATAAAGTATTCAAAAGTGTATGAAAGATGATTACATTATCATTTATACTTAATAGAAGCTTATTTTCAAAAAGCAGCATTTTTTAAATATAAAATTTCCATAGAAACAAAGTAAATGTCAATTCGTAAATCAAAAACATTGATGTCTTAACATCATACTATTATCAAATTTTGTGAAATTAACTATATGTAATAAAGTTTAAAAAGACTGAGCGTAATTGTTTGCAGTGATACCGTATATTTTTTTGAATTGTCTATTTAAGTGTGTTAAATCAGAAAATCCTAATTCACTAACTGCTAAATGTATATCTTTATCTATTTCTATGATATTTTTTGCTTCTTCAATTTTGCTGTTTAATAAAAATTGATAAGGTGTTATCCCAGTTTGCTCTTTAAAATATCGTATAAATTGGAATTTTGACATGCCGAATTCATGTGCTAAATCTGTAATTTTCAAATTTTCTTTTAATCCATAAAGTATTCTTCCCTTAATCTTACTTATATAGGCGTTACTTTCAACATGTTTCTTAATTGTAGATTGATTTACTAAATCATCTACAAGTTTGATTAATTGCTCATCTATAATTTCTCCCTCGTATTCATGAAATATAGCATTCGCTAGATGATATACATCAGATTCAATTTTACTATTATAAATTATTGGTGTTGTAAATTGAATAGGTTCTTTACGTTCAGCTGCATCTAATAATACAGATGGTTCAATATATAACATAAAATATTCAAGGCCTGAACGATCGTGAGCCATTCCATCATGGACTTGTTCTGGATTAAATAACATGATGCCATCTTGGTATGAAAGTTGAAGCTTACCATCCAAATGATAATGTTGTATTCCTCTTTTAGTAACGCCAATAGCATATTCGCTATGTGTGTGATTTTTATATGAGAAGTCATTAATACTTGCAGATAAAGCAGTAATTCCCCCATTTTTTTTATATATGAATTCTTCCATCTTTTCACCTTCTTTTAAGTTCTTTAAACCCATAACATAATTGCAGCATAAATCAAAAGTATACCTAATACAATGTTTAAAATTTTATTATATTTTTGAAATATTTTATTAAATATAGCGCCAAAACCCACCCAAATCATAAAAGCAATAAACCCAATGGTACCTATGATAAATATATTTATCAGTAATATATAATTTTCACTTGAATAGGGTAATATAAAGCTAGGAAAAACGGTTAAAGTGAATAAAATTACTTTAGGGTTTATAAATTGCAACAATAAACCAGAAAAAAATGAACCTTTCACTTTTGACTCATCTTTTTTTGAAACATCCATATTGAATATTTGATAAGCCAAGTGAATCATATAAATGGTACCTAAAATTTGTAAATAAATGATGATATTTGGAAGGACTTTACTTAAAAAAGAGTTCAAAATAGCAGAAATTACAAGCAATACTACAAACCCAATGGTTGAGCCATATGTAAATCGCATACCAGATTTTATTCCATAGTTCTGAACATTAGATAAAATTATGATGTTGGTGGGGCCAGGTGTTGCAGTAACAATAAAACAATAAACAATCAAAGTAATCATATTCATCATATACTCCTTAAAATTTAATCGTTCTAATAGAGTATACGTAAATGAATATTTTATATAGGATATTATTGCATTGATAATTTTCCAAGAATATAAATACTGCAATTTTATCCTATATATAACACTTGATTCTATATAAGATATAGAAAAATATTTGTTATCACCTTAAAGGAGTAAATTATATATGGCTTTTGATACTAAAATTAAAATTGTTTTGAGAGAAGACTTAGAAGTATGGCAAAAATTAAATGTAACTGCCTTCTTAATGAGCGGAATTGCTGGAACCCAAAATATTATTGGGGAATACTATATAGATAAGGATAACGTACAATATTTACCGATGTCTCAGCAACCTGTGATGATACATTCATCGACACAAGAATCCATGGTAGAGTTGTTACAAAAATCTTTGAGTAAAGATGTTGTTATCACAGTATATACTGAAGAGTTATTCTCCACATATAACGATGCAGATAATCGCGCGGTAATTGCTAAATATAAAACAGAGGACTTAAACCTTGTTGGCATTGGTATACGCGGTAAGAAAAATCATGTAGATAAATTATTTAAAGGATTTGCGTTGCATAGCTAAATAAATTAATGACATTAACATAAAAAACCAACGTACATTTTTGATGTACATTGGTTTTTATTTAAGAGTTCAAATTATACTTTTAACATTAATTATAGAATGGTATTAAACAAATTAAACAAATGTGATGCATTAGTCAGTAATTGCACCTTTTGAAGCAGATGATACGAGTTTGGCATATTTTGCTAATGTACCACGCGTTTCTTTTAGTGGTGGTGCTTGCCATACATTGCGGCGACGTTCTAGCTCTTCATCAGAAATATCAAAACTAATTTCTAAATTTTTAGCGTCAATGGTAATGATGTCGTCTTCTTGAAGTAATGCCATTGGGCCCCCTGCTTGGGATTCTGGAGCAGCGTGACCAACTACTAGACCATGTGAACCGCCTGAAAAACGTCCATCTGTTAGCAATGCTACAGATTCACCTAATCCTTTTCCTACTAAAATAGAAGAAGCTGATAGCATTTCTGGCATACCAGGCGCCCCTTTTGGTCCAGCATAGCGAATCACCACAACATCTCCAGGTTGTATATCGTCATTGAGTATGGCTTTTGTTGCTGCAGGTTCTGAATCAAAAACCTTAGCAGGTCCTTTAATATAAGTCACACTTAAACCTGAAATTTTGGCTACTGCGCCCTCAGGTGCTAGATTACCTTTTAAAATAACAAGTGGACCCGTAGGATGTTTAGGCTGATCAAAATTAATGATGGCTTTATCGTCAGAAAGGCTAGGTTGTTGAGCTAAGTTTTCAGCAACGGTTTTCCCAGTAACTGTTAAACAATCTCCATGAATTAACCCTTTTTCATGTAATAATTTCATTACGCCTGGCACGCCACCTACTTCATCAAGATGTGCCATGACGTATTTGCCGCTAGGTCTTAAATCAGCAATATGCGGTACGCGTTTACGTATTTTTTCAAAATCATCAAGTGTCAAATCTACGTCAATAGTATGTGCAATAGCTAGTAAATGTAAAATCGCATTTGTAGACCCACCTAATGCCATGACAACAGTAATTGCATTTTCAAATGCTTCTTTGGTCATGATATCTTTAGGATATATACCTTGTTCCAATAAATGATAAACAGCTTTGCCTGCTGCACGACTATCTTTAGATTTATTAGTTGATACAGCTGGGTGAGACGCACTTCCAGGTAAGCTCATTCCCATAGCTTCAATGGCAGAGGACATTGTATTCGCAGTAAACATCCCGCCACAAGCACCAGCACCAGGGCAAGCAGCGCACTCTACTTTATGTAATGCTGCCTTATCTATTTCTCCATTATTGTATTGTCCCACACCTTCAAAAGCAGATACGGCATCCAAATCTTTACCATCTAATTTTCCGGGTAATATAGTACCGCCATATACAAAGACAGCGGGTAAATTAAGACGAGCGATACCAATCATACATCCTGGCATGTTTTTATCACAGCCACCGATTGCTACTACGCCATCTAAATTTTCTGCATTGACTACAGACTCAATTGAATCAGCGATGATTTCACGACTTGGCAATGAGAAACGCATACCATCTGTGCCCATGGAGATACCATCTGAAACTGTAATCGTATTAAAAATCAATGGTGAACCTCCGGATTCGCTTATACCGCGTTTAGTTGCACGAGCGAGCCCGTCGATGTGCATATTACATGGTGTGACTTCACTCCATGTACTAGCGACACCTATCATAGGCTTTTCAAAATCTTCATCTTCAAAACCAAGTGCACGTAAATAAGATCGGTTTGGTGTGCGACTTACACCTTCACTAATCACTTTGCTGCGAATTCGTAAATCGTTTGGTTGTTGATTTTGCGATTGTTCCTTGCTCAAATAATCCCCTCCAAAATAAAAAACATAATATATTAAGAATAGTCTGAAAATTAATAATAAACACCAAGCAGTGTGACGCTTAAACGTTCATACATATCACTAAACAGTGAGGTGCCAAAATGTGTAAAAATTATTAGATTAGCTATACAAATGTATAGACATACACAATATCTATTTATTTAATTGATGTCAATATCAAAAGATTGTCTATAATCATTATTACCCCTTATCATATAAAATAATAGAATATATTGAAGAAAATTATACATAACTTAGAATAACTATATTTTTGTTGTTTCGAGTGAATGAGTGGGGTTGATCGAGTTTAAGTTGAAGATGCTTTTTGATGTACTTAAAATTCCTGATTTGCTTGTTACTTCTAATTGAATTCATGCATCGTGAGTATCGAGCTTATTTTTAAGCTATTAAGAAATGGAGGAGTTGTATGACTAATTTTAACGTATTAGAAAATTATTTAGAGATAGACACACATACAGATCATGGCAATCACTTAGAAACATTGAACTATTATATTGAAAGATATGTATTGAATGTGCCATTTGAAAATATTAATGTGCAGAATGGACAACCTATTGCTTTAGATAATGCATCAATGATAGATAAAATTGTGAACCAACATAGAGGTGGTTATTGTTATGAACAAAACAGATTGTTTTGTGAATATTTAACAAGTAAAGGCTATAACGTTTATATGGTTTCTGCGACAATTTATAATGGTTCAGACTGGGCCATGGAAGGTTCACATATGGCATTAATCGTTATATTGAATCAGAAAAAATATTTAGTTGATGTCGGTTACGCGGATATACCTAAAGCAGCCATACCTATTGCACATGATGAGCAACCTGTTTATGATGTGAACGGTGAGTTTAAGGTAAGTAAAGTAAGTGACCATACATTTGAAATGAAGAAAGAAGTTGATTATAAATGGCAGACGCAATATCAATTTAAAGATGAACCTAGAGAACTGGCAGATTTTGAACCAGGTATAGCGTTTAATCAAAATAATGAATCATCTATTTTTGTACAGAAACTGTTAATTAGTAAAGCAATGCCATATGGTAGGGTGACAATGTCGAATGATCATATAACAATTACACATCATGGTCAAAAGGAAAAGAAAAATATAACATCTGAAAATTATAAATACTTTTTACATCGTTATTTTAATATTAAAGATATAGATATAAAAACATTTGACTGAAATATACAGTTTTCAAAGCCATGTTTCATTAGAAATAACAAAAGGTTTACTTTGTAATAATAATGTCATATAAATTATATACAAAAGTGTTAAATTAAATTGTATAATAGTAAGCGTGATGGAAACGAAAAGTATCGGATTTATATTTGGGAGGTTAACATAAGTGCATAAAAAAATAATAGCAACTGTAATTGGGACAAGTGCGCTTGCAGCTATTAACTCTGCAAATGCAGATGCAGCTACAACATACAAAGTCAAAAGTGGCGATTCTCTTTGGTCAATAGCGAATAAATATAATATTTCAATAGCAAAATTGAAATCATTGAATAATTTGACATCGAATGTGATTTTTCCAAATCAAACATTGAAAGTGTCAGGGACTACAACTTCAAGCACTTCAACAAGCAGCTCAAGTGCGACAACATATACAGTGAAATCAGGTGATTCATTGTCATCGATTGCTGCAAAACATGGGACGACATACCAAAAAATTATGAGTTTAAATGGACTCTCGAATTTTACAATCTATCCAGGTCAGAAATTAAAAGTATCTGGATCAACATCTACGTCAACAACTGGTTCAACTGCATCAGGTAGCACAACGACATACACAGTGAAATCAGGCGATTCATTATCGGCGATTGCAGCTAAATACGGTACGACTTATCAAAAAATCATGAGTTTGAATGGTCTTAAAAACTTTAATATCTATCCAGGACAAAAATTAAAAGTATCTGGTACTGCATCGTCATCTAGTGGCTCAACAGGTTCAACTGGCTATAAAACGCCGGTATTCAATCATTCAAATTTATATGACTGGGGTCAGTGTACATGGCATGTATTTAATAAACGTGCTCAAATCGGTAAAGGGATTAGTACTTATTGGTGGAATGCTAATAATTGGGACAACGCTGCACCAGGAGATGGCTACACAGTAGATCATAGAGCAACTGTAGGGTCAATCTTACAAAGTGACCTTGGATATTATGGACATGTAGCATTTGTAGAATCTGTAAATTCAAATGGTAGTATTACGGTTTCTGAAATGAACTACAGTGCTTCGCCTGGCATCGTCACTTATAGAACAATTCCAGCATCTCAAGTAAGTTCATATAAATATATTCATTAAAGCTGTCGAAGAAATAAATATTTTTGACACTCACGCATAAACGTCAATTTCTATTAATTATATAGAAATTGACGTTTGTTTTGCTTTTATGAAATTTTATAACACATTGATGTGCGGTTTATATTTATGGTTCTTGACGTAATGATTTTATACGCTTGGCAGTTGAGAACAACGTACTTGCCAAAGTGAATGTTGAAAATATTTTAGCGAATTTCTTAGGTGATTTTAAGGCAGTGTAGAAATCTAAGACTGCACCCACACTTGTAATAGCCATGCTCGTGTATAGTAATTTTTTATTTTTTGATTGATATGCATACCAATTAAAGCCTTCTACGGCAATACCTATGAAATTAATTGTATTTGAAATGCGGTTAATTTTTGTTTTTTTAGCCATGAATGAAATCCTCCATTTTATAAAATCCGTTTTATTATTATAACATTAAATAAATTAAACTCTATGGTGAGAGAGATACCAAATGTTTTCAAGGAAGAAAATATGATAACATAAGTGCTGAAAGTACAAAAATAGTTTGATTATGATGTTTATTCATGAGGGGGAGTGGAGACGTTAGTTATGATTAAATGTGTATGCTTAGTAGTTGAATCAGATGACAAGTTGTTATTAGTACAAGCTAGAAACAGAAATAAATATTATTTTCCAGGTGGAAAAATAGATTCAGGAGAATCCCTAAAACAAGCTTTACGAAGAGAATTACAAGAGGAATTACAGTTGGATATCTCGGAAGAAACCTTTACATATATGGGGAAAATTGTAGGAGATGCTTATCCCCAAAAAGATAAAAAGACGGAGTTAAATTGTTTTTCAACATCTTTTGAAATTGATTGGTCATCAGTAAAACCAGCACAAGAAATTACTGATATAAAGTGGATGAAAAAAGATGAAACAGAAAAAATTGCACCTGCCGTGCTTACATGGATTGAATATGCTAAAGAAGCGGGTATCTAAAATGGTGAAATTAAGACCGTATCATACATTGTTATTTTCTGATTTAGAGAAATTTACGTTGTTGGAAGAAGATCGTAAATTCACTAAAACCCCTTTGGAAAATATTGATTTGGCAAATCGAGATCAAGAACGTCACCCTACGTTAGTGTATGATGACAAAGATCGATGTGTTGGCTTTTTTACGTTACATGAAGGTGAAGGGATCAAACCTTATTCTACAAACCCAAATGCAATATTTTTTAGATCTTTTAGTGTGGATAGTCAATATCGAGGATTCGGGTACGGTAAAAAGGTTATGCAAGCATTGCCTCAATATATCAAGCGGTATTATCCGACGATCAATGAAATTTATTTAGCGGTTAATACAGATAACCATTTGGCTAGAAAACTTTATATTCAAAATCATTATGAAATCGTAGGGGAAACGTTATTAGAAAACAAACCTGTCTACATAATGAAACAAAGTTGTTGAAATTAAAAGTTGCGTCGTGAGAGCTAACAGAGTTTGTTAGACTTTGCGACGTTTTTTTACGTGAAAAACTTGATAAATGTGGTTGCGTAATAGAGTTACAAATGGAAAATAAATAAGAGTAAAAAATTGATAACTATAATTAAATTTGAAGATTTTAAACGCAGAATTAAAAATATATTATAATTATTTAAATTTAGATGAATCAATTATGTTTATTTAAATATGAAAATCTGCTATGGTTGGTTATTAAATGTTAAATATATAAATAATATAAAATAAGGATATGATTATTTTGAATGTATAAGCTGTTAAACTGAATTGCTCAAGCATGATTAGATTGAATAGACAATATGAACCGAAGATTTTTATTTGAACTTCTTGATGTGCAGTTTGGTTTATGAAAAATCATTTTTAAACCGTTAAGATTGGCTTTTGCAAGTGCTTCGCATATGAGATTGTACGTAGAGCTTAATAGATATTATGGTTGAAAGTCATTTATTAATGTTGTCTGCTGTCATAAGTTTAGATGATACTTTGTAGAAGTTTGATTTTTAAAAGTTTAGCATGACATAAATAGTAGATTATTTTATTGATTAATAATCATTGTTCTTAAGTTGAAAAGTAAACATGAGCTTTGGCACTTCACATTTGATGTGGGGTGTTTTTCTATGTGTGTCGACAGCGAGTATTGCGATAGCCAACTATTATGATGAAAAACAATGTAATAGGAGGTTATTTTATGCTTATAAAACGTAACAATGTGAGCCAAAATGTGAGTCCATTTAATATTATGTGTAAAAATTTTAATGAAGAAATAAAACCTTTTACATATCAAAGGTTCGTAGATTTTGGGGAATGTTACTATTATTTGAAAGGTACTTCATTTGATTATATTGCGACAAGCGTTATTACTAGATATGAAAATGAAGCTTACGATACATTTAGTTCTAGATTTGATCATTTTGATGAAACTGAAAAGGTATACATTGAAAAATTAGAGGTGGCACCTCCTTTTGAAAACAAAGGGATTATGACAATTATGTTTTGTGACATTATGTTAGCATTATTAACGAGAAGTTTAGCGAATGAAAACCATATAGAGATTAAATTTATCAATACTTCAGATTTAATCAAAGATGGGAAGATAGTCAATGTGTACCATAGTGTGATGCCCCAATATGAATTATCCTTAGCACAACCTAGTAGTTCGAGAATTGTATTGGAAGGTAGACGTACTAAATTTAATATTGATTTTTATCAAGATATTTATTATATATTCCCACTGCAAACAAGAGAAGAGGATATCGCATATTACACAAAGTTACGAGAACGTAAAATACGGTTATTAAATGAAAAATTGCAAGAACTTTAAATGATATCATTGCGTTGAAAAAACGCTTGGAAAGTTAAATTCACAAATAAAAGCTGAAAAATTTGTGCCATTGTAGGATGGAAAAAAGCTTTAATTATAAAAATTAGTATATATGCATTATATAATTATACAAATTTAAGAAGGAAGTGGGAGGCATTTAATGATGTCCCACTTCCTTTTCACTTTTTAATGTGACGATTGATGTGTGTGTTCTGGATGACGCTTTTTTTGATATTTAATTAAAAGTGCAGTTATCCAAGCAGTAATAGGGATGCTGATTGCAACAGCGATACCACCTAGAAGAATGGATATAAATTCTTGTGCGAAGATTTTAGAATTGATGATATGTCCAAAAGAATAGTTCAATCTAAAAAACCAAAAGAATAACGTTAATTGCCCACCAAAATAGGCTAGATAAATTGTGTTTGCAGATGTAGCTAAAATTTCACGTCCTACCCGCATACCAGATTGAAACAATGCTTTGCTTGATAAAGTTGGGTTGGTTTCGTATAGCTCATACATGGGTGAACTGATTGTTATTGCTAAATCAATCACCGCAGCTATGACGGCAAGCACTACTGTGAACACCATGAATTTCACCATATCAATGCCAATATTCATAGAAAAAATATACGTTTCATCTTGTTGCTCGGTCGTAAATCCTTGTAAATGTCCGATAGATACTGATAAATAAATGCAGACTATCAAGCATAAAGTAGTAATAATCGTCGCGCAAAATGCTGCTTTGGTTTTTGTATTGTAACTATTTAAAACGAATAAATTACATGCTGCGATAACGATACAGAATATCAGTGTTACAAGATAAATAGGTGCACCGAGCATAATGATAATAACAGTGATTAATAATATGACAAAATTTAAAAAGAGTGTTAAATAAGAGATGATTCCTTTTTTTCCTCCAAAGATTGCCATTAATAAGAAAAGTATAAAACCTAAGATTGTTATGACGCTCACTGATTAGCACCTCGCATTTTAAACCATAATTGCATTAATAAAATAGTGATTGGAATAGTTAAAACAATGCCAATACCACCAGTAATTGCCCGGGAAATTTCTAATGACCAATTCATGGAAATTGTATAAGTAACTGTATTGGCATTTTTAAGATATATCAGAAACATTGGAAGACTACCAGATAAATATGAAAATAATAAGATATTTGTCATTGTCCCCATAATATCTTGGCCAATATTACGTCCTGCGAGCGCCCAACGAGTCATGTTGATGTTAGGCGTTCTGCGTAATATTTCAGCCATGCCACTTGCTATTGTGATAGCAACATCCATGACAGCACCGAGTGTGCCAATCATAACAGAAGCGAGGAAAACGTCCTTAGGAGGCAAAGTTAAGAAACTCATAGTTTCAAACTTTAAGCCAGCACCGCCTGTTAATTCAATAACTAATTGGGTAGCACCAACACAAATAAAAGTCCCTAATAAAGTGCTTGCTATCGTAATTGACGTTCGCCATCGCCAACCAGTAACTAAGAGTAAAGTGAATATCGTGCTGAAAATGACACCGATACTCATAAGTGCAAATAAGTTTAAATTCGGGAATTTACTGTGTAAGTAGATAGCCAAGAGCACAACAATAGTATTGAAAACTAAAGACAGTATCGATTGTAAACCGATTTTTCGACCTACCAGTAAAACGGTTAATAAAAATATTCCAGTTATCATAACGACGAGGCTATCTCGTTTCTTTTCTATGATATAAGTATCACCTAGATGCTTGCCGATGTGTAACAAAACTTTGTTGTGTTTGGAGAATGCTTCACTATCAGCTTGTGATGCGATGTAATGGTGTGGTATCTTCGTCGTTTGCCCCTTGAACTTCCCGTTTAAAATTTTAAGTGTTAGGGTTTGGTTATATTTAGTATCTTTATTGTGATTATCATCCGTAATGTGTGATGTGGATTTATTTTCGATTTTTGTGATTTGACCGATTGGTGTATCGTAAAATCTGTCATTGAAAAATGTGAAAATAAATACAGCTAAAAATAAGATCATGAATATCAAGACGACCCAATCAAAAGGCCGTTTAAATAACGTTTTAAAAGGCATTGTTTTGTTTCAGTCCTCTCTATATAGACAATGCGATTATACGCTCACAACGATTTAAATTCAAAAGTTTTATGCATATGATTAATGATAAGTTGTGCTCCTACTTAATAATTTATCAATGAGTTCTAATAAAAATTGTAAATCGTGTTTTCGATTGTCTAGTCGAACAACTTGGCAAATGGTTCTTTTCAATGCAGTATGTTCTAAAGATATTTTTTCCCATTTTTGTAGATTTTTTGTTAGCAAATGATAAGAAGCTGTGACGATGTAACCACGCGATTTGCTTAGGATATATTCTGCTAGTTGATGATGTGTGATCGTTTGTATAGGTGTTTTGGTTGTTTTTACTAATGCTTGTCTGATTTTCGTTGGTAATGGATATAATTCGTAAATAGATTTATTCGAAAATTGTACTAAAGGTGGATTTGTAGCCATAGTGATGGGGTCATCTTTAGGTACATAGACATGAAATGTTTCTTCAAATAAAGGGCTTACTTTTAAAGAACGGTGTTGTTTGAGTTCATCTGACATAGCAGTAAAAGCAATATCAATTTTATCTGTGAGCAAAGCTCCAAATATATCGTCCTCTTCCATTAAAATAGGCTGAATGATAGATTTACTTTCGTTTTCAAAGGATTGCATTAATAAGGTTAATACCTGCGTTATATAGCTTTCAACGTAACCAATACGTATAATATAATGCTCTGTTTCAGATTGGTTATGAAATAAACGTACTGTGTTATCAAGTTGTTCGATAATCTTGGTTGCTTCAGAAAACAATTGTTGTCCTTCTTCGGTAATATGTATGTTACGTCCTTCTCTGTTAAACAACGTCACTTGTAACTCTTTTTCTAATAATGTAATTTGCCTGCTTATGGCAGATTGAGCAATGTTAAGTTCTAATGCAGCATCTGATAAATGTTCTCTTTTTGCAACTTCTATAAAATATTTCAATTGTTTAATTTCCATATAACCATCCCCAACATATTAATATTATTCGAATTATTAGAATAATATCATCTATTTTATATATTGAATAGATTAATGTATTACTATATAGTTTACTATACTTATTTAATATTCAGAATTTTCGAAAAAGAGGTGAGGGTTATGATCGAATATGGTAAGCAATTGGGGTTATATGATAGTCGTGAAGAGCACGATGCATGTGGTATTGGATTCTATGCCAATATGAATAATGAAAGGTCACACGATATCGTTGAAAAGTCATTGGAAATGCTACGTAGGTTAGATCATCGTGGAGGAATTGGTGCAGATGGTATAACTGGTGATGGTGCCGGTATCATGACAGAGATTCCTTTTGGGTATTTTTCTGAACAAACAGATTTTGAATTACCGGAAGAAGGTCATTATGCAGTAGGCATGTTTTTTTCAAATGAGAAGATAAAAAATTCAAAGCATGAAGCAACGTTTAATCGTTACTTTGAAAGCGAAGGATTGAATGTTATTGGTTATAGAGACGTACCAGTTGATGTCAATGCCATTGCCGAACATGTAGCTCAAACAATGCCATATATACAACAGGTATTCATCGCCTTAAATAATCAAACGCATATAGAAAAAGCATTGTTTTTAGCACGTAAGCAAATTGAATTATATGCTAAAAAACAACAAATAGATTTATATTTTACAAGTTTGTCTCATAAAACAATCGTCTATAAAGGGTGGTTGCGTTCTGATCAAATTAAGAAACTCTTTCAAGATTTAAATGATGAGCATTATATATCAAAACTTGGACTTGTACATTCCCGTTTTAGTACAAATACCTTTCCGAGTTGGAAACGTGCACACCCCAACCGATTATTAATGCATAATGGGGAGATTAATACCATTAAAGGTAACGTAAATTGGATGCGCGCAAGACAAAATGATCTCATTGAAAGTATTTTTGGTGAAAACAAACATAAAGTAGAGGAAATCATTGATGAAGACGGTAGTGACTCTGCTATTGTAGACAACGCATTAGAATTTTTATCTTTAGCAATGGAACCAGAAAGAGCAGCGATGTTAATGATACCGGAGCCTTGGCTTTATAATACGGCGAATGACAATAATGTCCGTGCTTTTTATGAATATTATAGTTACCTAATGGAACCGTGGGATGGCCCGACAATGATTTCTTTTTGTAATGGGGAGAAAATTGGTGCGCTAACAGATAGAAATGGCTTGCGTCCAGGACGTTATACAATCACTAAAGATAATTACATTGTTTTTTCGTCAGAAGTGGGTGTTGTAGATGTACCGGAAGAACAAGTTGCTTTTAAAGGCCAACTCAATCCAGGTAAATTATTATTAGTTGATTTTCAACAACAAAAAGTAGTTGATAATAATGAATTAAAAGCACGTATCGCTGATGAATTACCATATGAGAATTGGCTAAATCAATTTAAAATAGACTTAGATTTAAATCATGTAAAAGTGACACCATCGGATTGGGATGAAACAACTTTAACAAGGTTACAAAAGCAATTTGTTTATACGAAAGAAGAAATCGACAAATATATGACAGAATTAATTGAAAGTAAGAAAGATCCAATTGGTGCTATGGGGTATGATGTTCCAATTGCTGTTTTAAATGAAAAAGATGAATCGTTATTTAATTATTTTAAACAACTTTTTGCACAAGTTACCAATCCGCCAATTGATGCATATAGAGAAAAAATAGTGACAAGTGAATTGTCTTATCTAGGTTCAGAAGGTAATTTACTAAATCCTAATGAAGATGTGTTGAACAGAATTCAATTGAAAAAACCGGTGCTAACTGAGGCGCAATTAAAAACGATTGACGACAGTAGGTTTAAAGTTAAGCATTTATCTACATTGTATCAAGAAAATTTAGAATTGGCGTTAGACCATTTAGGGGAACAAGCAATTCAATCAGTAAAAGATGGCTATGAAATCATTGTCTTAGATGACCGTGTATTAGTAGAAGAGCAAGGTTATGCAATGCCAATATTGCTTGCGGTCAGTCATGTGCATCAGTTATTAATCAGAAAAGGTTTACGCATGCGCACAAGCATCATCGCACTTTCTGGTGAAACGAGAGAGGTGCATCATGTAGCGTGTTTATTAGGGTATGGGGCGAATGCAGTCGTACCATATCTAGCGCAACGTACAATAGAAAATTTAGTAGATAAAGGACGCTTAAACGGAGAGGTTACTGAAAATGTCCAAACATATACAGATACTTTGTCAGAAGGTGTCATAAAAGTAATGGCTAAAATGGGCATTTCTACCGTTCAAAGTTACCAAGGAGCACAAATTTTTGAAGCGGTAGGTTTGTCGCAAGATGTGGTTGACCAGTATTTTACAGGCACACAAACCAAGTTATCTGGTATCGATATAAACTTGATAGATAAAGAAAATAAAGCAAGACAATCATCTGAGAGCGAGTACTTGGAATCTGGCAGTACGTTTCAATGGCGTAAGCAAGGTCAACATCACGCATTTAACCCGACGACAATTCACTTACTACAACATGCGTGTCGTTTAAATGATTATGAACAGTTCAAAACATTTTCAAATGAAGTCAATCATCAACGTACAGATCATATTCGTCATTTAATGGAATTTAAAAAGCAAGACTCGATTGATATCAATGAAGTAGAAGCAACGACTGAAATCGTTAAACGTTTTAATACAGGTGCGATGAGTTATGGCTCTATTTCTGAAGAAGCACATCAAACACTTGCTGAAGCAATGAATCAAATGGGTGGTAAAAGTAATAGTGGTGAAGGTGGAGAAAACCCAGAACGATTTGTGGTGGATGATGAAGGTCGAAATCGATCTAGTGCAATCAAACAAGTTGCTTCCGGAAGATTTGGAGTGACGAGTCACTACTTACAACATGCCAAAGAAATACAAATCAAGGTAGCTCAGGGAGCTAAACCAGGGGAAGGCGGGCAGTTGCCTGGTTCTAAAGTTTATCCGTGGATTGCTGAAGTCAGAGGGTCTACGCCGGGTATTGGCTTGATTTCCCCGCCGCCACATCATGATATTTATTCAATTGAAGACTTAGCACAATTAATTCATGATTTGAAAAATGCTAATAAAAACGCAAATATTACAGTGAAGCTCGTATCTAAAACTGGTGTCGGAACAATTGCAGCAGGTGTAGCTAAAGCTTATGCAGATAAAATTGTGATTAGTGGATATGATGGTGGGACGGGTGCTTCTCCTAAAACAAGTATCCAACACGCAGGTGTCCCTTGGGAAATTGGCTTAGCAGAGACACATCAAACTCTGATGATGAATAATTTAAGGTCGAGAGTGATTGTAGAAACAGACGGCAAATTACTTACAGGTAAAGACGTGGCATATGCGTGTGCGTTGGGAGCTGAAGAATTTGGTTTTGCAACAGCACCTTTAGTCGTACTTGGCTGTGTCATGATGCGTGTATGTCATAAAGATACATGTCCAGTAGGTATTGCTACTCAAAACCAAGATTTACGCGCGTTATTTAATGGTAGAGCAGATCACGTGGTTAATTTTATGCATTTTGTTGCTGAGGAATTAAGGGAGATATTAGCCGAACTTGGATTACGCACGGTAGATGAATTGGTGGGTCGCACAGACTTATTAAAACGAAAAGATAATTTATCCCAACAAAGACCTAAAGCTGCTTCTATGAATGTAGAAGCATTATTATATCAGCACGACGGTGAAAGATATAAAAATATTGTGCAAAATCATCATCTTGATGAAGGTTTCGATTTAACGCAACTATTACCTGATGCTCAATCAGCAATTGAGCATCATAAGTCATTTACTGGCAATTATGTTGTAAAAAATGAACAACGAGACGTGGGTGTCATTACTGGCAGTATGATTACTGATATCCACGGTGCCGACGGTTTGCCTGAGGATCGTATTTATGTCAATACGGTAGGGCATGCTGGTCAAAGTTTAGGTGCCTATATACCTCAAGGATTAACAATACATCACACGGGTGATGCTAACGATTATGTAGGTAAAGGACTTTCTGGCGGTAAAGTGATTGTTAAGGCACCGACGCAACAACGAGAATCAGAAATTATAATTGGCAATGTTTGTTTCTATGGTGCATCATATGGCAAAGCTTTTATTAATGGTAAAGCTGGTGAACGATTCTGTATTAGAAATAGTGGTGTACAAGTAGTTGTTGAAGGTATTGGTGATCATGGTCTTGAATATATGACAGGTGGACGTGTCATTGTGCTTGGAGATGTCGGGAAGAATTTTGGTCAAGGTATGAGTGGGGGCGTCGCTTATATCTTCCCATCTGATGTTGAAAAATTTAAAGAAGCGCATCAATTAGACAGTTTAGACTTCGACGAAATCACTGTTGAAGCAGAAAAAAATGTTGTAAAAGAAATGTTAGAAGACCATTTACTTTATACAAATAGCGCTAAAGCTAAAAATATATTAAACCATTTTGAATCTGTAGTTGATCAAGTAGTAAAAGTCATTCCAAAAGATTATAAATTAATGATGCAAAAAATTGAATTGCAAAAGCGCGAATCTAACCAGCAAGATGAAGCGTTATTGAATGCTTTTAATGACAAGAGAACACATTTAGAACCAGCACAACAATTAACGGCTGTGTATTAAATTGAAGGGGGACTGAGTATGGGGGAATTTAAAGGATTTATGAGTTATGACAAACAACCCTTGCCTGAATTGTCTTTAGTAGAACGTTTGAAAGGACACGCACCCTTTCAGCAGAGGTTTACCAAAGAAGAAGCATCAGAACAAGGTGCGAGATGCATGGATTGTGGTACACCATTTTGTCAGACAGGTGAGCCACATGGTAGAGAAACAATTGGTTGTCCTATTGGAAATTACATTCCTGAATGGAATGATTTAGTGTACCAAAAAGACTTCAAGACAGCATATGAACGGTTGAACGAGACAAATAACTTCCCAGAATTTACTGGACGCGTATGTCCGGCACCAT
Organism: Staphylococcus sp. GDY8P67P; assembly: GCF_017892545.1. Taxonomy (NCBI): domain Bacteria; kingdom Bacillati; phylum Bacillota; class Bacilli; order Caryophanales; family Staphylococcaceae; genus Staphylococcus; species Staphylococcus sp. GDY8P67P. The sequence continues at coordinate 9,771 of NZ_JAESLH010000029.1, read as the reverse complement.
GTGAACAATCGTGCGTAATGAAGATAAATAGAGCATCTGTTGCGATAAAAGGGATTGAACGTACCGTTATAGATGAAGCTTTTGAAAATGGTTGGGTCGAACCTACGATACCAAGTGAGCGCAAAGCAGCATCAGTAGCGATAGTAGGAAGCGGTCCGGCTGGCTTAACAGCTGCAGATGAATTGAATAAATTAGGTTATTGGGTAACTGTATATGAACGTGCGCGTGAAGCAGGCGGGTTGTTAATGTACGGGATCCCCAATATGAAACTAGATAAAGCGGTCGTGCGACGTAGAATTAAATTAATGGAACAATCTGGTATCACCTTTATCACTGATACGGAAATAGGGGTAGACATCAGCAAAGAAAGTTTAGAGGAACAATTTGATGCCATTATTATTTGTACAGGCTCACAAAATGCTCGCGATTTACCATTAGAAGGCCGAATGGGCATGGGTATTCACTTTGCTATGGATTACTTAACAGAACAAGGCGAATATTTAAATGGTGAAATTGAAACGCCGTCCATTTCCGCAGAAGGAAAAAATGTGATTGTCATTGGTGCAGGTGACACAGGTGCAGATTGTGTGGCAACTGCATTGAGAGAAAATTGTAAATCTATCGTTCAATTTAACAAATACACGAAGCAACCAGAAGCCATTGAATTTGATGAAAATACGTATTGGCCGTTGGCAATGCCTGTGTTTAAAATGGATTATGCGCATAACGAATATGAAGCGCGTTTTGGTTTTGAACCACGAGCATATGGTGTGCAAACGATGCGTTACGAAGTGGATCGTATTGGTAATGTAACAGGCGTTTATACACAAATACTTGAAGAAACAGAGGATGGTATGGTGGTTGTCGATGGTACAGAACGTCATTGGCCAGCTGATTTGGTACTGTTATCCATTGGATTTATTGGTACAGAAACTACTGTGCCACATGCTTTTGATATACAAACTGAAAGAAATAAAATTGTCGCAGATAATAAAGATTTTAAAACGAATCAATCAAATATTTTCGCGGCAGGTGATGCAAGAAGAGGTCAAAGTCTTGTTGTTTGGGCTATTCAAGAAGGAAGAGCAGTCGCTCGTGCAGTGGATGAATTCCTAAATGAAAAAACATTGGTGTAATACTTTAATTATAATTGACTTTTTTAATGGGCTATAATATTATAATTATTGTGTTCATTTGGAGGAATACCCAAGTCCGGCTGAAGGGATCGGTCTTGAAAACCGACAGGGGCTTAACGGCCCGCGGGGGTTCGAATCCCTCTTCCTCCGCCATTATTATTAAATACCAAGACTAATAAATATAGTAGGCAAACGTTTATTTAATATAAAGTGTTTGTCTTTTTTGTTTTTAAAGTCAATGATGAAAAAAATAGACGAATAGTGAATATCGTCTTACTATTGCTTGTGTCACAGGTTATTAAACATAATGCAATGATTACATCAAATGCAAAACAATATATTTTTTGAAATAGGTCTATACGGAAATTAAAAATTAATTTCCGTATAGACCTTTTTTGTGAGTTGAGTGAAAGCCTTTGCAAAACTTGTCTATACAAGTTATACTCTGGATAATATTAAAGTTTAAGGGAGGGAATCATCATGGCTGTTAAAAAGAAAGATGTTCAAGATATCGTCAAGGCTATTGGGGGCAAAGAAAACTTGGACACAGCAACACACTGTGTGACGCGTTTGCGACTTGTTTTGAAAGATGATGATAAGGTAGATAAAGAGAGTCTGAGTAACAATGATTTGGTTAAAGGACAATTCAAAGCTGACAATCAATATCAAATTGTAATTGGACCAGGTACTGTTGATGAAGTTTATAAACAATTTATTGAAGAAACTGGGGCAGAAAGTGCCTCTAAAGATGATGCTAAAGCAGCGGCAGCTCAAAAAGGCAATCCTATACAAAGATTGGTTAAGTTATTGGGAGATATCTTTATTCCGATTTTACCAGCTATCGTAACTGCTGGTTTATTATTAGGGATTTATAATGTATTAACGATGGAAGACTTGTTTGGGAAGCAGGCATTGGTGGCACAATATCCACAGCTAGGGGACTTTGCAGATATCATTAATGTTATCGCGAATACTGCCTTCATATTCTTACCGGCTTTAATTGGTTGGAGTAGTATGCGTGTGTTTGGGGGGGGTCAAATACTCGGTTTGGTATTAGGTCTGATTTTAATGAATCCGCAACTCGCTTCACAATATGACATAGGTAAAGGTAACATTCCGGCGTGGCATATCTTTGGTTTAGAAATTAAACAACTGAATTATCAAGGTCAGGTCTTACCAATTTTATTAGCATCTTATGTATTAGCGCAAATTGAAAAATTCTTAAGTAAATATGTGCATGATTCAATCAAGATGTTAGTTGTTGGTCCCGTCGCCTTATTAATCACTGGTTTCTTAGCCTTTATCGTTATAGGACCAATTGCTTTATGGCTAGGAACAGGGATTACAAACGGTGTGACATTTGTGTTTGAACATATAGGCTGGTTAGGTGGCGCAATTTATGGATTCTTCTACGCACCTCTAGTGATTACAGGTTTACACCATATGTTCTTAGCGGTTGATTTCCAACTGATGGGAAGCAGTCTTAAAGGAACATATTTGTGGCCGATCTTAGCGATTTCAAATATTTGTCAAGGTTCGGCTGCATTCGGTGCATGGTTCGTCTATAAAAGACGTAAAATGGCAAAAGAACAAGGCTTGGCAATGACTTCTGGCGTATCAGGTTTCTTAGGTGTTACTGAACCAGCGTTGTTTGGTGTGAACTTACCGTTGAAATATCCTTTTGTTGCAGCGATTTTAACTTCAGGTGTGATAGGTGCTATCATAGGTGCAATCGGTGTCTTAGGTAATGTTGGCGTTGGTGGTGTACCAGCTATCATTTCTATTAAAAAAGATTTTTGGCTCATTTATGGCATAGGTACTGTTCTGGCAATGGTAGTACCAGCAATATTAACTGTGATCTTCTCGAAATTTAGTAAAGAAGAAGCGAAAGAAATAGTAGAAGAATAGTTAATGCAAATAGATAAGTACAACTAAACTCGCTAAGTTTGTTTAGCGAGTTTCTTAATTTAAAATACAAAGATAAGGTGGTAATCAAATGGTAGTCAATGATTGGAGAAAATCGGTAGTTTATCAAATTTATCCCAAATCATTTAATGATACGACAGGTAATGGTGAGGGAGATTTAAACGGCATAATTGAAAAGTTAGATTATCTACAATATCTGGGTGTGGATTATATTTGGTTAACGCCTATTTATGAATCACCTATGAATGATAATGGTTATGATATTAGTGATTATTATAAAGTGAACGAACAATTTGGCACGATTGAAGACTTAAAAAGGTTGATTGCTGAAGCGCATCGACGCGATTTAAAAATAATGATGGATATCGTCATTAACCATACTTCTACAGAACATGAATGGTTTAAACAAGCATATTCAGATAAAAGTAACCCGTACAGAGACTACTATTTCTTTAAGCGGTCAGCGGATAATCAACCACCAACTAATTGGGAATCGAAGTTTGGTGGTAATGCTTGGAAATACGATGACAAAACGGATGAATATTACCTACATTTATTCGATGTAACACAAGCAGATTTAAATTGGGATAATCCAGAAGTACGTCGGGAACTCTATAAAGTAATTAATTATTGGATTGACTTTGGCGTAGACGGCTTTAGATTCGATGTCATTAACTTAATCTCAAAAGGTGAATTTAAAAATTCAGAAAAGGTAGGAAAGGAATTTTACACTGATGGGCCACGTGTGCATGAATATTTACATGAAATGAATCAGCAGACATTTGGTAGTAAAGATATGATGACGGTGGGTGAGATGTCTTCAACAACGATTGAAAATTGTATCCAGTATACGGATCCTGCACGTCAAGAGCTAAGTAGTGTGTTTAATTTCCATCATTTAAAAGTAGACTATATTGATGGCGAAAAATGGACAAACGCTAAATTAGATTTTCATAAATTAAAAGAAATATTAATGGAATGGCAAATAGGTATTTATAACGGTGGCGGATGGAATGCCATTTTTTGGTGTAATCATGATCAACCACGTGTGGTAACGCGGTTCGGTGATGATTCGACTGAAGCCTTACGTCAAAGTAGTGCTAAAATGTTAGCCATCGTCTTGCACATGCTCCAAGGCACGCCGTATATTTATCAAGGTGAAGAAATTGGCATGACAGATCCTCATTTTAATGATATTGACCAGTATAGAGATATAGAATCTTTAAATGCATATCATAAGTTAAAAGGTGAAGGTTATCCAGAAGCAGAGATTCTAACGATTTTAGGACAAAAATCTCGTGATAATTCTCGTACACCTGTACAGTGGACAAATGGTGAAAATGCAGGTTTTACTTCCGGTACACCTTGGATTGATATTCCTGATAATTATAAGGAAATTAACGTTGAAGCAGCTATAGAAGACGACCAATCTATTTTACAAACATATAGAAAATTAATAAAGCTACGTCACGAATATGATATTATAACTTATGGAAATATTGAGCCACTTTACATGGATCACGATGAATTGTTTATTTATAAACGTCATCATGAAGATGAAACATGGTTGGTGATTGCTAACTTTTCAAAAGCAAAAGTTGAACTACCAAAAGCGTTAAACGTTGATGGGCAAGTCATGTTACAAAATGGGTCGATTGAGAATGGCTTAATAGATGGATTTGGTGCCATAGTAGTTAGACAATAATTTAAAGTAAAAGGCAGTGAGTGAAATCACATGAAACAGAAAAAATTTATTTCGATTTATGAAAATTTACGCACAGATATCATCGAATCAAAGTTACCCTATGGCGCTCAATTGCCCTCAGAAAATGAATTGGTATTCGACTATAATGCTTCTCGCGAAACTGTGCGCAAAGCGCTTAATCTACTTGTTAGAGATGGCATGATTCAGAAAATAAAAGGTAAAGGTTCAGTTGTCATCTATCAAGGTATTACAGAATTCCCATTTGCGAATTTAACCAGTTTCAGGGAAGTTCAACAAGGGTTAGGTCTGAGTCACGAGACTGAAGTTAGATTATTAGAACGCATACCTGCTAGTGAAGCGCCAGAAGTAAAAAGCGCTTTGGGCTTGCGTCAGAGTGAGACATTGTGGCATATTATTCGAACGCGAAAGATTGATCATCGTGTGAAAATTATCGATGAAGATTATTTAGTAGAAAAAATCGTTCCTAATATAACGATGCATATTGCTAAAGATTCGTTGTACCATTATATAGAACAAACATTGAAACTAGAAATTAGTTACTCTAATAAATCTATCACTTTTGAATCATTTGGTGATTTAGAATATGAAATATTTGGAGATGTAACGCCGTCGTATACTGCTACGGTCCGAGGAATCGTCCATTTAAAGGATACGACAAAATTTCAATATAATATTTCCAAACATTTAGCTACAGAATTTAAGTTTAACGATTTTTCGAGACGTCATAAAATTTAATGAAATAAGTTATAAAATAATGAATTGTATGACTTGCAATCAGTCATTACCTTATAGTATGATATATCTTGCCGTGCTAGGTGGGGAGGTAGCGGTTCCCTGTACTCGAAATCCGCTTTATGCGAGACTTAATTCCTTCGCTGAGGCTACGTTTTTGTGAAGTCTGCCCAAAGCACGTAGTGTTTGAAGATTTCGGTCCTATGCAATATGAACCCATGAACCATGTCAGGTCCTGACGGAAGCAGCATTAAGTGGATCATCGTATGTGCCGTAGGGTTGCCGAGATTTAGCTGTCGACTTTGGTTACGTTTATGATACGTATTCGAAGCGAAGGTGCACGGTTTTAATTTTTAAATAAATACAATTAACCATATATTATGAGTGACTTATCTTTTGATAGCAGTCACTCTTTTTTTATATTAAAATAAGAGCGATACATTAATTTAATTGATCGAACTGCAACGATATCATTCTGATTGTAACTGCTGAAAATTGAATTTAGTGAATTTGGAGGAACGACATATGCAAATTTATTTAAGTACATTAACTGAAAATGACTATGACGCAAGTTTAGAGGAAATAAAAACCGCTTTTGAAAACGTCGTAGAGTCCAACCATGATGAACAAGATTTAGTTTTGAAAATTAGAGCGTCGACAGAATATAATTACGAATTGGAAGTTGTTGCTAAGACAGATGAAGGTGATGTCGTTGGTCATGTGATGCTTTCGGAAATAGAGATAATTAACGATGAAACACGCTTTACCGCCTTAGCGTTAGCCCCTTTATCCGTATTGCCGAAATACAGAGGTAAAGGTATAGGTAAAGCCCTTGTCCAAGCAGTGGAGGAACGTGCAAAAGCGCAAGATTATACGACAATCATTGTACTTGGAGATCCTGGATATTATGGTATGTTAGGTTATGAAGAGGCGAGCCGTTATCAAATTTATAGTCCGTTTGATGTGCCATCGAAATACTTTATGGTTAAATTCTTGTGGGAACAACTTGTTGAGCAACCAAATGGTAATGTAGTTTATCCAGAGGCATTTAATTAATATTCAAAATATAAAGCACAGTGATATAATAGTTGTTGAATGTTATTGGAGGTGCAAAGGTGAATTATCAAGCTTTATATAGAATGTTCAGGCCCCAAAGTTTTGAAGATGTAGTTGGCCAAGAACATGTAACTAAAACATTGCGCAACGCAATTTCAAAAGGAAAACAATCACATGCGTATATTTTTAGCGGACCTAGAGGAACAGGTAAAACAAGTATCGCAAAAGTATTCGCGAAAGCTATCAACTGTCTAGAACGTTCTGATGGAGAACCTTGTAATGAATGCGCTATTTGTACAGGTATTACGCGCGGAACGAATTCAGATGTGATTGAAATAGATGCTGCTAGTAATAATGGTGTGGATGAAATTAGAAATATCAGAGATAAAGTTAAATACGCACCAAGTGAATCAAAATTCAAAGTATACATTATAGATGAAGTTCATATGTTAACAACAGGCGCTTTCAATGCGTTGTTGAAAACTTTAGAAGAACCACCAGCCCATGCAATCTTTATTTTGGCGACTACCGAACCACATAAAATACCTCCGACAATTATTTCAAGAGCGCAAAGATTTGATTTTAAAGCAATTAGCCATGATGAAATTGTAGAACGTTTGCAATTCGTAGCAGACAATCAAGAGATAGAATATGATCATGGAGCCTTAGATTTTATCGCTAAAGCTTCTGAAGGCGGTATGCGAGACGCGCTAAGCATTATGGACCAAGCAATCGCTTTTGGCGATGAACACCTTACATTACAAGACGCGTTGAATGTAACTGGTAGTGTAGATGCTCAAGCGTTGAATGATTTACTGAAAGAGGTAGTTGAAGGAGATGTAAAAACTGCATTTTCAACTTACCATCAATTTATTGCACAAGGTAAAGAAGTAAATCGCTTGATTAACGATATGATTTATTTTGTAAGAGATACCATTATGAATAAGACATCTAATATGGACTCTGAATATGATGCACTGATGCATTTTGACTTGGATACTTTATATAAAATGATTGACGTGATTAATGATACGCTTGTTTCAATCAGATTTAGTGTCAATCAAAGCGTTCATTTTGAAGTATTATTAGTTAAAATAGCAGAAATGATTAAAGGAGAACCTGAAAATGTGCAAACTGTTGCTACAACGAGTGTAGCCAGTGAGCCTAATAATGAAGTATTGTTACAGCGAATGGAACAATTAGAAAATGAATTAAAAACTTTAAAATCACAGGGCGTCGTAGCTAACAGTGCCAAACCACAAGCTAAAAAAACAGCTAGTAAAGGTCCACAATCGAAAAATGCATTTTCAATGCAACAAATAGCCAAAGTGTTAGACAAAGCTAACAAAGAAGATATTAAGCAACTTAAAGACCACTGGCAAGAAGTTATAGATCACGCTAAGAGTAATGATATGAAGTCATTAGTAAGTCTTCTTCAAAATTCAGAACCAGTGGCAGCAAGTGAAACCCATGTACTGATTAAATTCGAAGAAGAAATACATTGTGAGATTGTAAATAAAGATGATGAAAAAAGAGAGAATATTGAGAACGTAGTATGTAACATTATAGATAAAACAGTGAAAGTAGTCGGTGTCCCAGCAGACCAGTGGATGAGGGTAAGGACAGAATATCTTCAAAATCGTAAACAAGGTACAAGTGCCGAGGAAAACAGAACAGCGACAACAACGTCACCTGAAGATGTTGATGTCGTTCAAAAGGCGAAGGACTTATTTGGAGAAAATACAGTAAATGTCATAGATGAAGAGTGATACATGACAATGAATTAAAAGGCATGTATAATGAGACAAAAGATGAAATACAATCAGTTGAGATTGAAGTTTTTAAGGAGGATAAATATATGCGCGGTGGCGGAAATATGCAACAAATGATGAAACAAATGCAGAAAATGCAAAAGAAAATGAATGAAGAGCAAGAAAAATTAAAAGAAGAAAAAGTACGAGGTACGGCTGGCGGTGGCATGGTGACTGTCACAGTATCAGGTCACAAAGAAGTTCTCGATGTAGAAATTAAAGAAGAAGCAGTTGATCCAGATGACATTGAAATGTTACAAGATTTAGTTATTGCTGCTACTAATGAAGCGATGAATAAAGCTGATGAACTTACTCAAGAACGCTTAGGTAAGCATACACAAGGCTTAAATATTCCTGGAATGTGATTGTATGCACTATCCAGAACCAATATCCAAACTTATCGACAGTTTCATGAAACTGCCAGGCATTGGGCCTAAAACAGCCCAACGTCTGGCGTTTCATGTATTAGATATGAAAGAAGACGATGTCGTTCAATTTGCTAAAGCTTTAGTCGATGTTAAACGAGAACTTACCTATTGTAGTGAATGCGGGCATATTACTGAGCAAGATCCATGTTATATTTGCCAGGATAAACAGAGAGATCGCTCAATTATTTGTGTAGTTGAGGACGATAAAGATGTAATCGCTATGGAAAAAATGCGTGAATATAAAGGTTTGTACCATGTGTTACATGGTTCTATTTCTCCGATGGATGGCATAGGACCGGAAGATATTAATATTCCAAGTCTGATTAATCGTTTGAAAAATGACGAAGTAAAAGAGTTAATCTTAGCGATGAACCCCAATTTGGAAGGTGAGTCAACAGCAATGTATATATCAAGACTGGTCAAACCAATTGGTCTAACAGTAACTCGATTAGCGCAAGGACTTTCTGTCGGCGGAGATTTAGAATACGCGGATGAAGTAACCTTATCAAAAGCGATTATGGGCAGAACAGAGATGTAGTAAATGCTCAATTGTAAATTCAAATGAAACCGAAGCTACCTTTTTTTAAGGTAGCTTTAATTTTTCGAAAAGAATTTTAATAAATAGTAAAGTTTGTTTTATAGAGGTTTATCAGCTGTTTTTCGATAACAAACCTCATGATGAAGTGATAAAAACGAACTTTATGTATTTTTTGAGATTTTAAAGTATGTGAATTGAAGAAGTTATACTTTTGGTTTTACATAAAAGTGTAAATTTTACTGTTGTTCAAAGCGTTTTAAGCGTGTATAGTATTTACTTGTCGGACGAAACAAAACGACACACAAAACAATATTTCAAAACAAGCTTTAAAATTAATTTTAAAAAGTTCTTGACTTTCAAAGCTAAAACCTGTAGAATTAATTCTTGTGATTGAAACAAATGAACATTGAAAACTGAA
>NZ_JAESLH010000028.1:0-1556 GCF_017892545.1 Staphylococcus sp. GDY8P67P | reverse complement strand
CAATAGACATAAACATGATAATTAATTTTGAATTAGCTAGCCACTATGGCTAGCTTTTTGCGTTAGCAAAAAAGGGGGATTGGGGGTTTACCCCCAACAAGTGTATTTGCAGAACGAAATGAGCGTTAGCGAATGAAGTGGCTAGCAAATACGATGCTTGCCAAACCAAAAAATTACTTGTGATAGGAGAAAAACTTTTGACGAACAAAGAAATAATGATAGCCACTTCAGTGGCGATTGGTGCTGGTTTTAACTTGGATTAATTCCAAGTTAACAACCAATCCAAATCATTGATTTCGATATCGTGAAGTCAAAAGGAATTTCTATTACAAGTAATTTTTTGGTGGGGTTTGATTTTGAAATTTTAGCAATCACTTTTTTGATTGCTTGGTTTTGAATTTTTGTTTTGAGGAGAGACATTGGGGGGTACTACGACCCCCCCAATGGGTGCAATGTGCAATGTGAAAAAATCGACTTAAGCCTTGATATTATGGGGTTTTTGACAATTTTAGACACAAAACTTAACAAAAGTATTCATGAAAACTCTAGACTTTTATGGATAATATACTATATAATACAGAATAAGGATTTAAAAAGGAGGGGTTATAATGGCTCGAGAAAAAGTTGGAATAACATTAACACCTGTAACGATTGAAAGGCTGAAAGATATATCAGAAGAGATGGGATTGAGTAAATCTCAAGCGATATCTATGTTAATTAATAATTACTATATTGAAAAAGGTAAAAAGGGGGATAGAGACAGTGGAAAATAAAAAAAGAACCTAGCTCCCAAATAGCTAAGTTCTCTAAAATCTTTATTCAACACTGTTATTTTACCATGGCAAAATATATTAAAGCAAGAACGTGGGGAATGGTTGTATATCCACAATCTGCCCCTGAAAATTGGACAGAATTACTTGAAGAAACTTATTTACAATTCGCAATATCTCCTTTGCATGATAAAGATGTTAATCCTGATGGAGAAATTAAGAAAGAGCATTGGCATGTCATACTAATTTGGGATGGACCTGTTACTCAAAATGCAGCATCAAAAATTGCTGAGAAGGTAAATGCACCACAACCAGTTAAACTTGAAAGTGTTCGTGGAGCGTATAGGTATTTCACGCATATGGATAATCCTGAAAAGTATCAGTATGATGAAAAAGATATAAAAATCTATAATGGCTTTGATATTTCTAACTATATTGCTCTTACTAGAGAAGAAAAGTATGAAGCTATTTCAAGGATAAAGAAGATTATTATTAGTGAAAACGTAACAGAATATATAGATTTATTAAGTCTTTTAGAAGAAATGGATTATAACCTATTTAAAGTTGCTTGTGATAATACATTTACTATTAATGTTTTAGTTAGATCCAATAGACATAAACATGATAATTAATTTTGAATTAGCTAGCCACTATGGCTAGCTTTTTGCGTTAGCAAAAAAGGGGGATTGGGGGTTTACCCCCAACAAGTGTATTTGCAGAACGAAATGAGCGTTAGCGAATGAAGTGGCTAGCAAATACGATGCTTGCCAAACCAAAAAATTACTT
>NZ_JAESLH010000027.1:0-65489 GCF_017892545.1 Staphylococcus sp. GDY8P67P | reverse complement strand
ATTCAGTTTTCAATGTTCATTGATGTGTTACAAGAATTAATTGTAACATTAAGTTTTTGTTAAGTCAATAATAAATTTTTATTTGTTATTGTTAAGTTTGTTTCGTTTGTTAACTCAACATTTAACATTGTATAACCATTCAATAATTTTAACAAGTGTCAAATTTACACTTTCTATTATTTTTATTTTGGTTTGTTTTTAAGCCGTCTCGTTTTGACGACTTTTATATAATATCAAGATTAATCTCACTCGTCAATTCAATTTCAATAACTTTTTAGTTAAATTTTACCTTTGTAATAACTAATTATTTTTTATATGTATAAATATGTCAAATTGTATAATTATATCAGTGTTGTTTGGACACATTACGCATTATACCGTCAATTATAATTGCATTTTTTGATTTCACTTATATTGATATAAAATAAGCTCATAGTAATAGAAAGTGCTACATTTATAAATGTAGCACTTTCTAACTTAATAGTTTTTTCGTAATTGTTCAATTATAATTACTGCTGTAAATTCTCTTTATCTTTACATTCTTTACATAGACCATAAATTTCCATTCGATGATGTGTCACATCAAAATTCGTTACGTGTTGAGCTAATTGCTCAACTTCATCTAGTTGTGGGTAATGAAAATCAACAATCTTTCCACAATTTTCACATATAACATGGTAATGATTATGTGTATTAAAATCGAATCGACTTGAAGCGTCGCCATATGGCAACTCTTTAACAATGCCTATTCCTTTAAATACACGTAAATTATTATATATCGTTGCAACACTTATATTTGGAAAATCGGGTGAAAGTGCTTGATAAATCTCATCAGCAGTGGGATGTGTTTCTGAAACAATTAAAAACTTCAATATCGCCTGTCTTTGTGGTGTTATTCTTATTCCATTATCTCTTAAAGACGCAATCGAGTCTTCTAATTGATGTTCAACTGTTTCCATCTCTGCACTCATGTCCCTCACCATCTTTCTATTTAATAATAATTATTACTTAATATTAATATAACTGTTGCATTATCGAATTGTCAATAAACAAAGACCATTTCAATCAATATCCTGTATTGGGATCAACTTCATTCTCAATTAAAGTATTGTTATTGAGAAAATAACTAAGATTTCGTTTGAATATCTGAGTAACTTCTTGTTTGTTTTCTGTCCCATTGCCCGTAATATGTGCTGTAATTGTAATATTATTTATATTATATAATTGGTTATTTGGAGTAAGTGGCTCGTTTTCAAACACATCTAAATATGATTGTCGTATGATGTTTTCTTTCATTACATTTGCTATTACATTTTCGTCTACGATTGTTCCTCTTCCTACATTAATAAATAAAGCAGCGTTTTTCATCTTTTCAAAATGTTCTCTTTGTAGTAGATGTATTGTTTCTTTCGTTTCTGGTAATGTATTAACAACAATATCTGCTTCTTCTAGTGCTTGAAATAAATTATCGATAGTATACGTTTGGGAAAACCCTTCTACATCACGACCAGTTGTATTAACACCTTGTACAATCATGTCCATCGCGTTAGCAATGGTTGCTGTTTTTTGCGCTATACTTCCTGTCCCTAAAAATAAAAGGGTTTGCCCGCTTACTCTTTTTCCAGTTAGCTTCGAATCATATTTTTTATTTGTTTGATTAATAAATGAAGTCTTCATTTTTTTATAGTCATCTAATATAAACGCCATGATAAATTCAGACATTTGTTTTGCGTGTACACCTCGACCATTCGTCAACAAGATATTATTACTATCGATATAGTTTAAAGGAAGCTTGTTTACACCGGTAGCATACCAGGCCAACCATTTCAGATTCGAGCATGACTCCAAAAAATCTTCATCTAATTTACCATCATATCCAAATAGTATGTCCAAATCCTTTTTATCATGGTCATTAATATCAGAAACACCCTGTGTAAATATAAACTTAACGTTTGGAAAAGCTTCAACTAAATCATTTTCTAAATCTCCCATTCTTTGTAAACTGACTGCCTTCATCTCTAATCACCCCAGAATTGTTTTTAATTCGTCCATTTGTGATTTTACTTTTACTTTTTCTATGACATCGATAATAACGCCATCTTCGTCAATAATGAACGTAGTTCTTACTATTCCCATACTTTCTTTTCCAAAATTTTTCTTTAGTTGATATACACCCACTTCCGCGGATAATTGATAATTTTCATCTACCAATAAATCAAAATTCAAACTATGTTTTTCGCTGAAGTTTTGATGTTTTTTCTTTGTATCTCCACTAATTCCATAAACTTTTGTATTAAGTTCATTAAAATATGATAAATTGTCTCTAAAATCACAGGCTTCTGTCGTGCATGTTGGCGTGTTATCTCTCGGATAAAAATAAAGCACTGCTTTATTTCCTCTTAATGTATCATTAGAAATAATATCACCATTTTGATTCTCAAGTCTAAATTCCGGAAATTGATCTCCTTTTTTCAACAAATAACTCACCCTATTTCTTTTTATTAATAATTATATGATACGATAATAAACGAAAATATTAAATAAAAGAGGTTGATATTAATGAAATTTACTGAAAGTGAAAGACTTCAAAATTACTCAAATGAATATATATTAGGAGGCGTAAATTCACCTTCTCGTTCATATAAAGCTGTAGGTGGTGGTGCTCCTGTAATGATGAAATCTGGCCAAGGCGCTTATTTATATGATGTAGATGGCAATAAATATATCGATTATTTACAAGCTTATGGACCAATAATTACTGGTCATGCTCATCCTCATGTGACTCAAGCTATTCAAGAACAAGCAGCACTTGGCGTATTATATGGAACGCCAACAGAACTTGAAATAAACTTCGCTAAGAAATTACGCGATGCTATCCCCTCATTAGAAAAGATTCGTTTCGTTAATTCTGGTACTGAAGCTGTAATGACGACAATACGTGTGGCACGTGCGTATACTAAAAGAAATAAAATAATTAAATTTTCTGGCCAATATCATGGTCATTCAGATTTAGTTTTAGTTGCAGCTGGGAGCGGACCTTCCCAATTAGGATCACCCGATTCTGCCGGTGTACCTCAAAGTGTAGCCCAAGAAGTCATCACAGTACCCTATAATGATATAGAAACTTATAAAGAAGCCATTGATTATTGGGGAGATGATATTGCAGCAGTACTCGTTGAACCTATTGTAGGTAACTTTGGTATGGTTAAACCTAAACCAGGATTTTTAGAACAAGTAAATGAAATTACACATAATAATGGAAGTTTAGTGATTTATGATGAGGTTATTACCGCTTTTCGTTTCCATTATGGTGGTGCACAAGACTTATACCAAGTTTATCCAGATTTAACTGCCTTCGGTAAAATTGTAGGTGGTGGTTTACCTATCGGGGGTTATGGTGGTAAACAAGATATTATGGAACAAGTTGCTCCCCTAGGCCCTGCATATCAAGCTGGAACGATGGCTGGAAATCCATTATCCATGAAAGCAGGCATCGCATTATTAGAAGTATTAGAACAAGATGGTATTTATGAATATTTAGATAGCCTAGGTCAACAATTAGAAGATGGTTTAAATAAATTAATACAAAAACACAATATCACTGCTACTGTCAATAGAGTTTATGGTGCATTAACGCTCTATTTTACAAACGAAATTGTCACACACTATGATCAAGTTGAAAATTCAGATGGTGATGCTTTTGCACGATTCTTTAAACTTATGTTACATCAAGGTATTAATCTCGCCCCTTCAAAATTTGAAGCTTGGTTTTTAACGACTGAACACACTAAAAATGATATTGAAAAAACATTAGATGCTGTAGATTATGCTTTTAGTCAAATGAAATAAACTTGAATTTTATAGGGAATCGTTGTATAACAAGTATAAACATAAATTTATTAAATATATGAAGGAGCGGTACATTTGAAATTAGGAGCACGCATTCTGAAGACAGGTATAGCTATTATACTTGCTTTGTTTATCGCTTCTCTGTTCCCTGATGAAGCAGGATTAAAAGCAATCGCTGCTGTCAGTGCGGTAATCGCGATGCAACCAAGTGTTTTTCGTTCCATTAAAACAATTTCTGAAAGAGCAATTGGTAACCTGATCGGTGCAATACTGGCAGTTGTTATGGTTACTGTTTTTGGTAATAATCCAGTAATCATGGGGGTTACTGTTATATTATTAATTGCTATTTTATTCCGTTTTAAATTGGAACATGTAGCTACACTTGCAAGTATAACTGCATTAATTATTATGGGAACACATACTGGTAACTTTTATATTTCTGCATTTTACAGATTTGTCCTTGTTATGGTAGGTGTAATTAGTTCTTCTGCAGTTAATCTTTTATTCTTACCCCCTAAATTCGAGTCTAAAATTTATTATAATTCTTTAAACATTTGTTCAGATATCTTTGTATGGTTCAAACTTGTATTAAATGATACCTCTGAATATCATCATATAAAAGAGGATAGAGGGCTAATCAGCAAACGTATTACAAAATTAGAACAAATCTTTGAATACTACGAAGAAGAAAGACCTTGGACGAAAAAGCAAATGTATGCGCAAAATAGAAAAAAAATTCTATTTAAACAAGTTGTCCGTAGCACACGGCAAGCATACGATGTTTTAAAACGAATGAATCGTTATCAAAACGATCTTCATAATTTGAATAACGAGCTGTTACTTCAAATAAAATTAGAAATAGATTTGCTAATCGCCTATCACGAACAAATCTTTATTAGTATTTCAAAGAAAGCACGTTATGATATTAGTCACTTTGATAGTCAGATAGAAAATCCACAAAAAAAAGATTTAATGGATGCTTTCCAACGCGAAATCATTAAAGATCCTTATCAGACAACATATTCATTCACTAATATAATGCAGATTATTTCAGCTATAGAAGAATATCGTTATACTATAGAACACTTGGATCGTTTAGTTATCAGTTTCTTCTCATATCATTCTAATGATAATGAAATTGAAATTGAAGAAGAAGATTTTGATCTATAAAAACTCAATATTTTAACTAAAAAGACCAGAGACATTTAAAAATGTCTCTGGTCTTTTATATTTATTAGTTCGTTCAAAGTCTTTTTATAAATTTTGAATGCTATAAAGATGTTCATAAGCACCTTTTTTCGCTAATAATTCTTGATGTGTGCCACTTTCTACTATTTCACCATTTTCTATAACAACAATTTTATCTGCATGAGTAATTGTAGATAATCTATGTGCCACAATTAACGTAGTACGATCTTTACTTAAGATATTTAATGCATCTTGTATAATAGATTCACTTTCTAAATCCAATGCACTCGTTGCTTCATCTAAGATAATAATCGGTGGATTATTCAAGAAGATTCGCGCTATAGATATACGTTGCTTCTGGCCTCCAGAGAGTTTAACTCCTCTTTCACCCACTTCTGTATCATATCCATCTGTTAATTCCATGATGAAATCATGTGCGTTTGCCATTTTTGCAGCAGCAATGACCTCTTCATCTGTTGCATCGGGTCTGCCTAATAAAATATTTTCTTTAATCGTATCTGAGAATAGTACGTTATCTTGTTGAACTAATCCAATTTGATGTCTGAGGCTACCTGTTAAATAGGACTTAATATTGGTGCCGTCAATTTTAATTTCACCATCTGTAACATCATAAAATCTTGGTATGAGATTGATAAGTGTTGATTTACCTCCACCACTCATACCGACAAACGCTACTGTTTCGCCTTGTTCGATATCCAAATTAATATGGTTTAATATCGTAGATTCATCCGCATTATATCGGAAACTCACATTATTAATTTCAATACGTCCTTCTTGAATTTCTAATGGTAAGGCACCTTTTTTATTCTTTATGTCATAACTTTCATCCATAAGTTGGAACACACGATCCATCGATGCAAAACTTTGCGTTAATGTTGTAAATGAAGAAACCAATCTACGTAAAGGTCCAAATAATTGTTCGAGATAACCCACAAATGCAGCGAGCGTACCAACTGTAATGGAACCGTTAATAGCTAAAACCGCACCAGAACCTATTACAATTAATGGCCCTAAATCAGTTACTGTATTAATTGCAGCAAATGAATAGGCATTCCATCTCGTATGCGTAAATGCGCGTTGTAAGAAATTGCTATTATGCTTATCAAAATTCACTGCTTCGTTATCTTCTATTGCAAAACTTTTAATGACTGACATGCCTTGTACACGTTCATGTAAAAATCCTTGTACTTCAGCCAAGGCTTGAGATCTCTTACGTGTCAGATTTCTTAAACGTCCAAAGAAGAAGTAGACAGTCAAAATATAAACTGGAAATACTATAATTGCAGCTAGTGTTAATTTTACATCTAGTACAAACATAATAGATAAAGCGATAATGATAGTGATACAATCAAGCCAAATATTCATAAGGCCTGTCAGGATGAAATCTTTTGTTTGTTCAACATCATTAATAACCCGTGAAATAACTTGCCCAGCTTGGTTATTAGCATAGAATCTTGCACTTAGTGCTTGTAAATGATTATATAGACGCTTACGAATGTCATATAATATTTTATTACTTGTCCACTGAGCTAAATATTGTCTTAAAAATTCTATAGGGGGCCTTACGATTACAAAAATAAATACGGCTATTCCTAGCGCAATTCCCAATCTAGCAAATTTTTCTTCTACCGAGATTGCACCGTTATTGATAATGTCATCAATAACATATTTAATTAATAACGGAATAAGCATTGGAATACCAAATTTTAATATACCAACAAGAATTGTGGCAATGATCCGCCATTTATATGGTTTTACGAATTGTATATATCTGCGAATCATACAAACTATACCTCCCTGCTTATTTCAGCAAATGAAACAGCCTTCGTTGAAATTCAACGAGGCTGTTATTACAATTATCTACGATCAGATCATTTAGTTAAGCATTTGCTATTAAGATTTATTCTATACAATTAACTTGTATCATATATACCTTTAATACTATATCGGATATAACTATCAATTACATTAAATATGCTTAATAATCTCTAATCTTTTTAAACCGTTCACGCCAAACTTTAATAAAATCCGGTGCAAAAGGACCTTTTTTTTGTTCAATCCATTGTTGAAGAATATCTACGTTTCTTCGTAAAATTACATCAATATCAGATGAATAATTCATTTGACGCATATGTTGTTCATATTCATCTTCATCTAATAAATGATATTTACCATTGGGATAGACTTTAATATCTAAATCATAATCTATATATTTGAGTGCTTCCTCATCACAGACAAATGGTGAGGATAAATTACAATAATAATAAACACCATCTTCTCTAAACATACAAATAACGTTAAACCAATATTCGGAATGGAAGTATACAATTGCAGGTTCTCTTGTAATCCATGTGCGATTATCACTTTCTGTTACCAATGTATGGTCATTACCACCAATGACTACATGATCCGTACCTTTTAAAATAGTTGTTTCAGACCAAACACGGTGTATATTTCCATCGTGTTTATAACTTTGAATTTTTATCGTCTGACCCTCTTTAGGTATGGACTCTTTAACCATGCTCCACACCACCTTTTCTGATTTCACATATTGAATTATAACATAATTAACGATTACAGAACGACCTTAATTATTTGTTATTAAAAAATTATATATTTTTGACATACTTACTGGAAAGTTATAATTAACTTTATCATCTACAGGCATCCACTGCATATTGTTAGCTAATGTAATCTCTTGCCGATTAACACAACTTTTAGATATATACACATCAATATCCCATGTTAAATGTGTAAACTGATGTTTTAAAGAATAAACAGGATTAGCTTGAAATTCAATTTCTGTAAATAATTGTGTATTAATATTTTCGTTGCTTTCCGCTTCATACATAGGAAATTCCCACATATTATTTAATAATTTTTGAGTTCTTTTTTCAATAAGTAAATCACCCTTTTCGTTACGCACTATATAGACATTTTGTTTTATATGTTTTTTCTTCACTTTAGTCGTTTTTACAGGTAACTGCTCAACTGTTCCTTGTTCAAAGGATTCACAATGTTCTTGTACAGGACAAAATAAACATAACGGATTTTTTGGTGTACAAATTAATGCGCCTAGTTCCATCATCGCTTGATTAAAAGTACCTGAATCTTCTTGAACATATGTTTCTAAATCTTTTTCAAATGCTTTTCTCGTAGTTTGTAATTTGGTATCGCGATGATCATTATTTAGTCTTGACCACACTCTAAAAACGTTACCATCGACTGTTGCTAATGGAAGGTTGAAAGCAATACTCATGACTGCTGCTTTGGTGTATGGACCAACGCCTTTCAGTTCTCCAAAACGCTTCGGATCATTAGGTACCTCACCATTATAATTTACCGCTACATCTTTGATTGCATTATGGAAGTTACGTGCACGACTATAATAGCCGAGTCCTTCCCAATATTTTAGCACTTCATCTTCATGTGCGTTGCTTAAATCAGTTATTGTTGGAAACCTACTTACAAATTTATGATAATAATCGATAACCGTCTTCACTTGAGTTTGTTGTAACATTACTTCACTTAACCAAATATAGTATGGATTTTTAGTTTCTCTCCATGGCATTTGTCTTTGATTTTTCTCAAACCATTTTACGAGATTATTTTTAAATTCTGATTCGTTATACATGTTATACATCTCTTTCTCTACGTGATTCTAAAACTTTTTTTCTTCATTTTAGTATGTTAATTTTATTATTTAGTATATTAGATTATAATAGAAATAATATTGAAATGAAATGAGAGGATACTTATGGATACAGGTACGCATATTGTCATGGGTATTGGATTAACCGCTTTGGCAACACAAGACCCAGCGATGACTGGTTCATTTGCAGCAACTGCAACTACTCTAATCATCGGTTCTCTGATACCAGATGGAGACACAGTTTTAAAACTTAAGGATAATGCCACTTATATATCAAATCACAGAGGTATAACACATTCAATACCTTTTACGATTCTGTGGCCATTACTTATAACTTTATTTATATTTACATTTTTTAAAAATATTGATGCTAGCCATATCTGGTTATGGGCTCAGCTTGCGGTCTTTCTTCATGTCTTTGTTGATATATTTAATTCATATGGAACCCAAGCGCTCAGACCCATCACAAATAAATGGATTCAACTCAGTGTCATCAATACATTTGACCCAATCATATTCATCCTTTGGTGTGTCGGCATTTTGCTTTGGGTATTAGGCTTACATCCATACCTTTCATTTTTCCCTATTTTTGGTATTCTTGTTGTTTATTATATTATTCGGTTTAGGATGCAAGCCATCATTAAACAACAAGCGCTTAAACAAATAAAGCAAGAACATAACCCTGTTAAAGTTTTTGTTGCACCTACCATGCGATTTATGGAATGGCGTGTTGCTATTCAAACAGAAAATCACGATTATGTTGGACGCAGTTATGGTAGAAATATCGTTTTTAGTGATAAATCTGAGCGTCATCCTTTTCCTAGTAATGATTTAATGCAATTTGTTAAAGATGATAAAAACATAAAAACTTTCCTTAACTTTTCATCTATATATCGCTGGCAAGCTAGAAAGCTAGATGATGACACGACAGAAATTAGACTAATCGATTTACGCTATCTAAAAAATGGTCACTATTCTTTTGTAGCAATCGCACATCTAGACGAATTTATGAATATTGATCATTCTTATATTGGTTGGGTGTTTAGTGAAGATAAATTACAAAAAAAATTATTTGCAAAGTAAAAATTTTATTGGTAGTAACAAAGGCTGGGACACAAGATTGTGTCTCAGCCTTTACTAATAAGATTGAAAATGACTAAAATCATTATTTATGGTTTGTATTTTGAGCAATTACATTTTCGTTATGATTTGAATCATTTTTTAATTTGTCATCAGTATCCTTTTTCTCATGCGCAACTCTAAATTTCTGATATGCTGTCGTTCTAAACAGAGCAAATATCAATGCACAAGCTGTCGCCATTAAAAATATAAAATAAAAATGGTATGGTATATTATTTAAGCTTAATGCACCTAAAACAACAGACTGTGAGATTCCCTCTATAAGATAAAATAACGGGTTCAACATTAAAATATGAGAAATTACTGTTGAATTACTGGACGGAATATACACAATTGGTACGAGAAAAAACATAATGACTGATAATATATAAAATATGATATCTACATTATTTTTGGTAATAGTTAGTAAACCAAATACTGTAGAAATAACTACGACAAAGATAATTGACATTATAACAAAGTATATTGTCGATGGAATGGAACTCTCTATATTAACTGGTGTCATTAATATAATCATCATTAACGCAATAAACATTAATAAATTAGAAATAATAGCTATCATAATCGTTTGAAAAATTGGATTCAAATTAAAAACTTTAGCAGTAAAATACTCTTTTTTAAACAATTGATAACTTTGATAAATAGCTATCCAGATAAATGAAAAACTTATTAATGCTGCTAATCTAAAATAACCACGTGCTTGTTTTATTTCTTCTGTACCATTCACATTAAATATGAACATTAGCAGACATAATAACAGGATGCTAATAATAAATGGTATTACAAACCATTTCCATTGCCCCTTTAATCGATGGTACAAGTGTTTACTTAAAAATGGTGCATTCTTATAAAAATTAATTAAATTATCTATCATTTACTACACCTACAATTCAATATATATCCATTTATCATTTTTAAAATCTGCCATGAAATAACCATCACCTGATTTAGTAATCCAGAAGTTATTATCAATATTAAATTTCTCTTTTAACTTCGCTTTATCTTTCATCGGAATTGTAAACCCGGAAAGTTTATTTTGATCATTAAATATCATTGCAATCGGTTGTTGAACGATAGGTACAATAAAGCGATCATTTTTCCCTTCTTCTGGAACTAGTGAATCTGTCACAGTACCATGCTTTTTATGTAAGTGACTATTAAAAAATTCAAAATAATTACTATAATTTTTACTCATAAATGGCGCGAGTGCATCCCCACTATGTTCTTCAAATAAACCTGCTGGATCAAAATAACGAATATCTTTTTTTCCGACTTTATAAGACTGATTATCGACACTAACACGATAATTTTTTGTGTTTTCACCAGTAATGGTAAGCAAAGCGTACTTGCTAGGACTTAACTCTTTTCCTTTTTTTAGGTTCTTTAATTTAACTGAATCATCTAATACGATTCCGTATGATAGTTTAACTTCGTAAGGATTTTTAGGTTGGTTTTGAATAGTGGCTTGGTCTTCATTTTGTCCTATGTTAATTTTACCAATATCATTAAATATTAACACTGCTGTTAAAAGCACACCTAGCATACAAATAGTTATAAATGTCCAGAATCTAACTAGTACAACCGGTGGTTTAACGTGGTTATATCTTTCAATTCGTTTGAAATTATAAGTTAACTCAGGCGTACGCGCTCTACTTTTTTTCCAATCTAAATCAAAATTTCGTTTTTCTTCATCACTTTCTAAAGATGCTCTATCTCTCTCATGTTCATTAAATACAGGAATGACTTGTTTAATAGAACCTTCCATTCTAAGTTGACCATGCGAAACCCACGCTATATAATTACTTGCCTTACTAACTCTTTCAACATTGTCATCTATCATAACAATGGTTAAATTATTATTTATGTATTCATCTGATAGTTCAATTGCTTTTTCAAAATATTCATCCGTTAAATTTTGCAGTATTTTATTAAAAATAATAATACTTGCTTTAGATGTTCTGGCAAGTGAAAAAAGTATGCGGGCATATACTTCATCTGGTAATTCACATATAGGCGTATCACTTTGCGCTTTGACATGTGCATATTTTAGAACTTGTTCAACTTTATGCGTATTGACTTTGTATGGGAATAATGTAACTGCATTAGATATGTAATCTTCAACCGATATATTTTGAGCATATTTATCGTCTATATCTGCATAAAACAAATCTGTTTTGCGCACAACTCTTCCCTTATCAGGTTTAATTTCACCACTTAATATCCGACCTACAAGAGATTTTGAAGACGCAGGCTCACCGATGATGCCAAGTGATTCACCTTGATAGATATGTAGATTAATATTATTTAACTCTATGTTATCTGCATCATAACCAAAAGGCTGATACCACTTTTTTGATTTTTTATTTCTATAGTAATGTGTTACATTAAGTAACTTTAAAATAATTGAACTACCCATACTATCTTCATCCTTCTACAGTTTTAATAATGCTAAGGGCAAACCTTCTTCTGGCTCTGAACTATTGATTCTGAATCCCCATGCAAAAATACCTTTAAGTCGTTCTACCTTAAAATAACTTTTTGTACCATCATTCAGTTGATAAATTTTGCCAAGTTCTACTTTATTTCTATCTACTAAATAGCTTTCTGCTATGATTGCTTTACTTGCATATACGTCATACTCGTTATAAATACCATTCATTTCTGCTTTGCGCATTTGTTCTTTATACCCTTGAATTTCATGACGTAATTCTATTTCACTCATTTCACTCAATTTCTTCCGTTCCATTCTCAATTCCACTCTCTTCTAGTTTAGATTTTATTTTATCATATTGATAGCCTTTTCTCATAAGTGTTTCAATCGTTTTATTGACTAATTTTCTACCTGTATACTTTTTCGAACTCTTAGTATACGCTTTTTCTAAATCGTTTTGTAATAACATGTCTAATGATTCTTCTGATTGTGAAAAATCTAATTCTTCCATCACAATGTTAATCGTTTCAAATGTATAACCTTTTTGCATCAAAGATTGTTTCAACTTTTCTTCACGCTTTATTTGTGGTCCTTTTTTTTGTTTCAATATTTTATTTGCTAATTTTATAATCTTGTCTAAAGGTTGTTCTTCATTATATAAAAGCGCATATTCATCAATGATATTTTGCTCTATACCAGCTTCGCGTAATTTTTGTTTGAAAATTTCAGGTCCTTTATCCGTAGTTAAAATCATAGTGTTTTTTAAACTATTCGCGTAGTCTTTATGATCTATTAAATTTTGCTTATGGCAATAATCTAATACATCTGCAATAACACTTTCTGAAATATCTTTCTTTGCTAGATGCTGTGCCACTTCGTGCTCAGTTCTTTTTCTATATGACAGATATTGAATCGCTATATTAATCGCTTGTCTATATTGCTCATACTTTTGAATTTTTTCCATTTCAGCTGCTTCAACAAGTTGTCCCTTTTTAAGATTGAAATAGACAAAAGTATCAATATCAATACCCATCTCAAATTCATCATCTAAATATAAATTAAAACGTTCTTTATTGTTTTTTTGAACTTCTATTTTTGTGATTTTCGGCATTATCTTCACTCCACTTATAAGAATAACTTATATTGTTTATGAATGGAATTATAGTGATTTTTATTTGCAAACTTCAACTTCATTATTTTTATATACAAATTATATCATGGTTCAAGGTTTATTCCTTTCACAAAATGACATCGTTAATCTACAAATTTCAATATATTTTATAGTACTTAACAAGCATTTAAAAAACCTTCATTGCACAGTTGAAATTAACGTATTTTGTATTTTTAAAATATTTAAAAAAGCCCCTTCCAAGCATTCATTTTTTCATGACTACTAAGGCAGGGACTTCTCTTTGACAACTTATCTTATACTTCTCGTGATACTTGCTGATATTACTATAATCATACGCCTAATTCTAATAATGCATTTTTGTATTGTTCATCTGAAATAAATTCTTGTTGTTTCATTTTTTCTAAATCCGTTTTCACTCGATTTATGAAATTATCCGACATATCATCGATGTTATAAACACTAGGTGCATTAATTTTGCTTGCTAAAATGGCACTCTGTAAAACTGAAATTTGTGGCAACTCTTGATTATTTTTATCTGTCGTAACCCCAAAGTAATAATTTGCAGCTGATTCTACTGAATAATTATCACTACCGTAATAAATGTTATTCATATAAAAACTAAGTATTTCATCTTTACTGTAGTTTTTTTCAACGCGATGAGCTACAAACAATTCTTTAACTTTACGTGTAATAGACTGTTCATTATCATAAAAATAATTTTTTACTACCTGTTGCGTGATTGTACTTCCACCTTGTACATTTTTATCACTTAATGTCGAAAAAAGTGCCCTTGACGTTCCTTTTATATCAAATCCGTGATGCCTATAATAGCGTTCATCTTCCATAGCTATAAATGCACCTTTAGTATATTCTGGCATGTTTGAGACAGATACAAACGAATTCTTATTTTCTATTTTTTTTAATTCATCAATATCTGCGCGCGTACTCAAAGCATACATTATAGCAATAAATATTCCTAAAACAATTAAAATAGGAATAAGCAATTTGAAGAAAAGTCCTTTTCCTTTTTTCTGTTTTTTTGTTTTTGTTACTGGCTGAAAATAAGTATTATATTGAGGTTCGTTTACAGTATCAGCTTGAGATTTTTTGGTTGTTTGCTTATAACGATCGCTTCTTTTCATGCGGTAGCTCCTTTATATTGCTCTCATATCATTATAAGTGAGTTTATCAATTGTTGGAATTTTTATCTATAGTAAATCATAAAAATCGGTCCAAGGGTGTATATGTAACTCCTATCATGGCATTATGATCAAAGCTTTTAAAATTTATAATATCTCAATACCAAAATACGGTTTGAATTTAAAATTCAATGCTAATAAGAAACAAAAAAGTTGCCTATATTTTATAATGAACCACTTTAGCACATTCAAAGTAAATTCATCTAAAACATAGACAACTATTTCATTAATACCATTTTTTAAAATTGACGTACCACAAATGATTAGGCATTTAATTGATCTACGATTGCTTTATTAAAGTCATCTAAATCATCAGGTGTACGACTAGTTACAATATTCTTATCAACAACTACAGATTCGTCAACAACTTGTGCACCAGCGTTCGCTAAATCTTTACGAACATTTAGTACTGCAGTTACTGTTCTACCTGATAAGTCGTCTGTATCTATTAAAATTTGTGGTCCATGGCAAATTGCAAACGTTGGGACATCATTTTTGGTAAAGTATTTAGCAAATGTAGCGTATCTGCCTTCAGAATCACCACGTAGATGATCAGGTGAGAAACCACCTGGAATTAATAATCCATCATAATCTTCTGGTTTTGCATCAGCAATACTTACATCCACAGAAACTTTTTCACCATGTTTCCCAACAACTTCACTATTGGCTTCATCTCCAATAACAACAGTTTCGTGTCCTGCTTCTTCAATTGCTTCTTTAGGACTTGTTAATTCTACATCTTCAAATTCATTCGTTACAATAATTGCTACTTTTTTAGCCATGAATTATCACCTTTCCATATTTATGTTATATACTCTGTATAGACGAAACTAGAGTTTTTTAAACATAAAAACTTTCAATACTCCGAAATTTAATCTGATGATTTCGAAACTGATTTAACTTTTTCTTCTAATTGATCTAATAAGCCAATCCATTCGTCTATGTCTTCTACTTTTACTTCATTTGGGTTCACATGATCGATATCATTCATAAATTTTTCTAATCTCTTTTTTATTTGATCTATTGTTTGATTGTCATCCATTGTATTAGTAACTCCTTTTTTTCAGATATTATTATACTAACATGGATTTGACAAATTTTGCTAAAGTCTTAATAATTATAAACTGAAATAATTTAACAAAATTAGAATAATTTCTATATGTTTAACCATTTCATATATTTAAACCTAAACCAAGCTTTAATAAAAGGATGTTTTAAATGACATATCAAAAATCTATATTATCTAGTATTAAAAAACCTATATCTATATTTAATGATCCATGGGAAACCTATAATGATATTCAAGAACATAATGCATTAACTTTAAGTAATATTGAATTCACCACGACGAATCTCTGTAATATGCGTTGCAGTCATTGCGCGGTAGGATACACACTTCAAACTGCAGACCCTTCTCCTTTACCAATAGATTTAATTTATCGACGTTTGGATGAAATCCCAAATTTAAAAACGATGTCCATCACTGGTGGTGAACCTATGTTTTCAAAGAAATCTATTAAAAATGTTGTGAAACCACTATTGAAATACGCCTATGAACGCGGGATTTATGTTCAAATGAATTCAAATCTTACATTACCTATCGACAGATATTTAGATATAGCTGAATATATTGATGTAATGCATATTTCACATAATTGGGGAACGATAGATGAATTTACAGAAGTTGGATTTGGAGCAATGGAAAAACAGCCACCATTGAAAGCAAAATTGAGACTTTATGATCAAATGTTATCAAACGCTCAAACACTTTCTGAACAAGGCATGTTCATTTCTGCTGAAACAATGTTAAACAAAAGTACAAGACCTTATCTGAATAAAATACATAATGAAATTGTTAATGATATGAAATGTCAAAGACATGAAATTCATCCGATGTATCCTTCTGACTTTGCTAGTCAATTAGAGGTGTTATC
This sequence comes from Staphylococcus sp. GDY8P67P, assembly GCF_017892545.1. Taxonomy (NCBI): domain Bacteria; kingdom Bacillati; phylum Bacillota; class Bacilli; order Caryophanales; family Staphylococcaceae; genus Staphylococcus; species Staphylococcus sp. GDY8P67P. The sequence continues at coordinate 48,943 of NZ_JAESLH010000027.1, read as the reverse complement.
ATTAGCTGAAATCAAAGAAGCAATTCATCACTTACTAGATATTCGACATCCAGATATATGGATGCTTTTTGGTACATTACCCATTTATCCATGTATTTCCAACGAAGATGATCAAGCATTACTACATAGATTAAGAAATTCCAAAAATGTTACGATGCGAAATGATCCAGATGGTAGAAATAGATTAAATGTGAATGTGTTCTCTGGAAACATTATAGTGACTGATTTTGGTGATGAAAATGGTACTTTATCAAATATTAAAAATGATAAACTCACAGATGTTTTTGATGCATGGTTAAAGACACCTTTAGCACAATCATTAAACTGCCATTGCCCTAAATTTAATTGCTTAGGACCAAATGTACTCGTAAAAAATATGTATTATCCTGATACAAATTTCAAACAAAATGAAATAGATATGCATCGACGTTATCCTATGCATTGATCATCTCTATTAAATTTGATAATTCAATCAAAAAAGGAATGTCATTTTCAAATAAGATGAATATCCTTAGTCAAAACTAAGATTTCAATCATCATATTCGGAATAGACATTCCTTATCTTTATTCAATATGCTGCACACTAGCTAAAAACTCAATTGTTTCTTTACTTTCTTGTCTTCTTTCTTTACGGCGTTTAACCCTCGCTAACGCTGTTTCATGAAACCAGTTTTCAGTTTTTGATTCTGGATACACTTGTGGTACATTTGATGGTTTACCTTCATTGTCCAGTGCAACAAAAGTCAAAAAACTCAGTGCTGCTAGGTGCCTTTCATTTTTCAAAACATCCTCAATTGTAATTTGTACACATACTTCCATTGATGATGTACCTGCATATGACACCATTGCCTCATATGATACGATATCGCCCGTTTTAATTGGCTTTAAAAAATCAACAGAATCTGTAGATGCCGTAACAACTTGTGCGTTACTATGCTTCATTGCTGTAATTGCTGCTATTTCATCAATGTTAGCCATCAACATTCCACCGAACATCGTATGATGATGATTCGTATCTTGCGGAAATACTTGTCTTGCTTTAACACTTCTCGATTCAGACATCGATTTCATTTTAGTAGTTCCCATAATATATTCCTTCCCTTTTTTAAACTTAAGCAAATATAAATTAGGAGTGGGACAGAAACCTATTTTTATTAAAAAGATTTCGCCGTCCCACCCCGAAAATGATGATTTTAATTGGAAAATATCTAATGATTAAACTATTTTTATTTTAAAATGATTAATTAGCCCAATTACCATTTTCAAAAATCAGTTCTTGCTCGCCACTTGCTGTGATTCCATAAATCGTTAAATCAGAACTACCAATCATAAAGTCGACATGAACCAGTGAATCGTTTAATCCATGTGCTAATTTTTCTTCAGTAGTCATCGTTGTGCCACCCTCAATATTAAAGCCATAAGCTGAACCTAATGCAATATGACAAGAGGCATTTTCATCAAATAACGTGTTATAAAATATTGTATTCCGATTAGAAATTGGGGAATCGTCTGGTACTAAAGCCACTTCACCCAAGTGTTTGGCTCCTTCGTCTGTATTCAGTAAATCACGTAGCACTTCTTCACCTTGTTCGGCTTTAAAGTCTACTACTTCACCATCTTTAAATGTAAGTGTAAATCCATCAATAATATTACCGTTATGGCTTAATGGTAATTTATTCGTTACATATCCATTCACTTTCAATCGATGCGGTGCTGTGAATACTTCTTCTGTCGGAATATTAGCAACAAATGCTTGACCATTCTCTGTATAACTCGTTGCATCTTCCCAAATATGCCCTTTTGGAAGTCCAATTTTTAAATCAGTTCCTTCAGAGATATAATGCAAAGCCTCATAGCTTTTATGTTGCAATTTATCTGCATGTTTACTTAAATTTGCAATATGCTTTTCCCAATTTACCACTGGATCATTTCCGTCTACACGTACAATGTCTAGGACTTCATCAATAAATTTTTCATATGCTGCTTCTACAGTTAATTCTGGGTATACACGTGCTGCCCACGCTTTTGATGGAAATGCAGCTACACACCAAGGAAATTGATTTTTCTGACTTGCTTCCATATAACCTTTATATGCTGTAGCGTATTGTCTTTGGAACGTGGCTAATTTATCACTATCTATACCATTTAATAAATCTGGATCCTGAGTAATTAATGCTAGATTTGCTGCACCACGGTTAACATAATCCATGCGTTTAGCTACCTCGTATGTCTTAACTTCATTTTTTTCAAAATGTTCAACTGTTTCATTTTCAAATTTAAGACGTGCTAAACGATCATCACTATACTCTACTTTCACATCTGAAGCCCCTCTTTTATATGCTGCTTCAACTATGTAATGTGTCAATTCTAAAGCATCTACGCTTGAACGGATGAATACTGGTTGGCCTTCTTGTACGTTCATGCCAATGCCTGCTAATAATTCAGCGTACTGTTTCATTTTATGTTGTAATTGCCCCATATTTAAACTCTCCCTTATTTACGAATTTGTCCAAGCGCATCTGCAATTGCTGAAGCTTCACTTGGCGTAAATGAGGCTTTCGAAGTTACATAATCATATACCTCTTTTACTTCTTGCGCATCAGCAGATTTATATTTTTCGGGATTGATTAAACTTTGATTAACTAGATTTAAACGATCACGAATTTCTTCAATCATTTCTTCGTTATTTTTAGTCACAACTCTCACCTCTTTTTAATTTATTTTATCAAATTTGCTAACCTTGTAAAACTTTTATCATAATTCCTCTTTAGAAATGATTAAAAAAACATTAAAATGGGAAATAGGATTATATAATTTGGAGGTCAATATATGATTACAGTTGCATTTGTTTGTTTAGGAAATATTTGTCGTTCACCTATGGCAGAAGCTATAATGCGCCAAAGATTAAAAGATAGAAGTATCGATGGTATAGAAGTCACTTCAAGAGGTACAGGTAAATGGAATCTTGGTCAATCACCTCACGAAGGGACACAAAAAATATTAACTGAACATCATATTCCATTTGATGGGATGATTAGTGAACTATTTGATTCTAACGACGACTTTGATTATATTATTGCTATGGATCAAAGCAACGTTGATGATATTCAAAGTATTAATCCAAATATTAAAGGAAAATTATTTAAATTGTTAGATTTCAGTGATATGACTGAAACTGATGTACCAGATCCTTATTATACAAACAATTTCGAAGGCGTGTATAAAATGGTACAATCGTCTTGTGATAATTTAATTGATTTCATTATTAAAGATGCTAATTTAAGAGAGGGGTAACAACATCATGCAAAACAAATTAATTCCAGGTATATTATTAGGTGCTGTAATAGGAGGCGCAGCAACACTTGCTGACAAATCTACACGCCAATCATTAAAACAATCAATTAAAGATATTAAAGAAGGTAATCGTTCACAAAAGCCTTCAGCATTTTCTAACATTAAAGATGAAGTTTCATATTGGAAAGATGCAATTGAAGAAATTAGACGTAATAATCCTGAGTTAGAACGCTCTTTAAAAGATGCAAAGGATACATTTGTTGAACGCAAAAATAATCGTTTGAAAAATTAAGGAACAGCTTTACTAATGAACATTATAAATGTTTATCTATTTCATATTTATAAATTGAAGTGAATCGTCAAAGATGACTAGCAGAAATATAACATAGTCAACTTAGCGGGGGTGGGAATTGGAAATCAACTTGTTAGTTATGATTTCTTTCCTACCCTCTTTATTTTTGATTTATTATCTGATATTTTATTTCTCAAAAGATACTTTATTTCAAAAGAATGTGGCAACACATATTTACCTTTAATAGATTTTACAGTATATTAAACTGTATACGTAAAATATCAGTATACAAGGAGATTTGATATGTCTAAAAATGAAAAAACATCTTCTAATTTTCTGAATGAAACTAAAGAAGTTGAAGAACAAAAGAACAAAAAAGATAAGCACGAACAAATTGAACGTGATCGCATATACATAACACCAAATGAATTCAAATCGAAATCACCAAAAAAAGATAATCAAGAATTTTTTGTCTCACGTATCAATAAACCAGCAAAATATACTAAAGATTCAAATTTTTTCTCTTATTTAGTATATAGAATAGGAAAAGACGATGCATCAGGATTATCAGCACAATTATCCTATTATTTTATGCTGTCACTATTTCCTATGTTACTTTTCTTGTTATCTATTGTGCCATATCTCGGTATTAAACAAGGTTCAATTAGAAGCATGATTAAGGAACATGTACCACAAGATTACGCACCACAAGTATCATCTATTATCGGTGATATTATGGACAATGCTAGTGGTGGCTTACTATCTATTGGGTTAATCGCAGCATTATGGTCTGCATCCAACGGTATGACTGCATTAATGAATTCGTTCAATGTCGCATATGATGTTGAAGATAGTAGAAACTTTGTAGTTTCTAAACTATATAGCGTGTTATTCACCTTAGCAATGATAATCGTAATGCCAGTTGCGCTTGTTTTACCTACATTTGGTCAACAAATTGGCGATCTATTATTTGGGCCTATTGGACTTGGTGAACAAGTGAAATGGGTATTTGATACAGTACGTTTTGTATTGCCCGTTATTGTCGTTCTAATTGCATTTATGGTTTTATACACATTAGCGCCAAATGTTAAAATTAAAATGCTTTCAGTTATACCCGGTGCTATTTTTGCAACTATCGTATTTTTAGGCGGCTCTTATTTATTTGGTATTTATATTTCAAACTTTGCTAATTATTCTAAAACATATGGTAGTATTGCCGGTATCATTATATTAATGCTATGGCTTTATATCACTGGTTTTATCATCATCATTGGTGCTGAAATCAATGCTATTATGCATCAAAGAAAAGTTGTTGCAGGTAAGACACCAGAAGAAATTACCATTGATCAACTTGAAGAAGAAAAAAATAACGATGTAAATGAAACGACTTAATTTTCTTTATATATAAATTTAAAAAGCTAAAACCTAGGCACACATTATTTGCTTAGGTTTTAGCTTTTTTTATTGTATTAAATTATGTTGAAATGCATAAATTACAGCTTGAGTTCTATCTTGTACTTCTAATTTACTCAACACGTTACTGACATGTGTTTTAACTGTTTTGATTGTAATATGTGAAGCACTAGCAATTTCCTGATTTGAGTATCCTTTAGCGATTAATAATAATATCTCCATCTCACGTTCAGTTAACATCTCATATAATTCAGCGCGTTGTTTCATACGATTCCTCATCTTAACCAACACTTCTGCTTCAAACACAGATTCATCACGATATGTTTTACGTATCGCTTCGGCGATATCGCTGGCACTTGTCGTTTTTAAAATATAACTATCTACACCAGAATCTAAAGCACGGTATACTTCATTATCTTCAATATAACTGGTTAGCATAACAACTTTAATGTGTGGCAAATCTTTCTTGATTTGTTCTGTAGCTTCTACACCATCCATATCATCCATGAGTAAGTCCATTAAAATTAAATCAGGCTTAAGTTCATGTGCTTTTTCAATTGCATCTTTCCCCGATTGCCCTTCTCCGACTACTTCTATATCTGGTTGAGTAGATAAATAACTAGAAATACCAATTCTGACCATTTCATGATCATCAACAAATAATACTTTAATCGGCATACGAATCCTCCTTATTTAATGGGGCTTTAACTTCAATCCGTGTTCCTGAATCTGGCAGTGATACTATATGAAATGTTGCGCCAATTTCAAGTGCTCGTTCACGCATATTTTTTAACCCATAGCTTTGTTCTACCTTATCATCAACGTTAAAGCCTTTACCATCATCTTGTATACGTAATAATAAATATTCTTCTCTATTAAACAATTCAATTGTAACTTTTGTACCTTTTGAATGTCTTAATGTATTTGAAATTGCTTCTTGTGTAATTCTAAACAAATGATCTTCAATGCCTTTAGGAACGTCGAAATCCTCAATATCATGTACGACTTTCATTGGCACTTTTTTCTGTAGATCAACTACTAAATCTTTGATACCTTGGCCAAGTGATTTATCCTTCAAGCCAATTGGTCTTAAATGTAATAGCAAGGCACGCATTTCTAATTGTGAATCTTGGACCATTTTTTCCAATACTGGAATTTGTTGATCTAAAGGTGCTTTCAAATCAGTTTCTTTAATGGCAGAGAGCATCATGCTTGCTGCAAATAGTTGCTGGCTAACGGAATCATGTAACTCACGAGCCAGTCTTTGCCTTTCATCTTCAATTATTTTTTTAACTTTCACATCGTTCATATTATATGATTCATTCGTTAAATTTTGTGTTTTTAAACGTAATTTATGAACTTCTTGATTGAGCGGTACAAGTGTCTGATATAATTCAATTGTTTCATTATATAATTCTATATTCTGGTCGTTGATACCAACTGTTTGTCCTTCAATAGAACGTTCAATTTGATCTTGTAACCAATGATTTTGTTGGTTGATTTTATATGCTAATACTGAGCCAACTATGATGCATAGTAATATAACTAATAAATTAATAAATAGTAAAACTGGAATACCAAAGATTTGTGTATAAATCATACCTTGAAAATATATAATATTCACAAATACTTTATCTATAAAAAACATAGCGAAAAATGTACTATAAACTAATATCAACATCGACCCTATTGCTCTTATGTAGTGATTCATTTATAAATCACCTCAACATCTCCTATGAATGTTGACAAATAGACATTAACAGCATAATTATCTTCTTTTGTTTCTTCAATAACTTTAATATTGTTGTTTTCAACTTTATATGATGTTTCATTGACGTATGCATTGCCATAAAGTGCTGAAAAATGTAATTTTATATTGTAATTTAAAGGCACAATAATTTGCACTTTACCTAAAAAATGTCTGATTACTACCGTATTATGTTCTCTAATATTAGCAGCTTTAGACATATCTATATGAATATCACCAATACCATGCTGTATTTGTAAATCTTCCCATTTATAAACATAAATAGGTGTACGTTGCTCACCAAACCACTTTTGTTTAATAAATTCTGGAGATTCTACTGCCTCTTCTGTCGCAATAATTTTCAACGGTTTAAATCTATAAAAGATATATCTCACTATTAACACAATTAAAAATATAAATAATATAATAATCGTGTATTTATTAGATAATAAGGTAAAAGCAATAAGTAATACCCCTATCCAAAATGATAATAAACCTCGTATTTTATGAAAATATAAATATCCTACATAAACCAATATACAGCCTAATAATAATACAAAAATAAAGCCAATTTTTTCAAAGAAAATATAGTAGAAATTAGCTATTATCATTAATGCTGTAAACACAATCAACATCTCAGTTGATATATATTTATGAGTCATGTTTCGCCACCTTTCTTCAAGCGACTAAACTAATTTGTTCGATTAAATCACATTCTGTTTCAACATTTACTTTTTCTTTAGCTTGTTGTGATAAATCGGCTACAATACGTGCGTAGTCTGCTTCCATTTCATTCAAATCATTTTTAATTTTTTCTATATCATAGTGCTCAATTTCCTGTGCACATTCAATATCAGATTCATCTAAAATGTCGATATATTTATTTTCTAAAGATAATGTTAAATGATCTATTAGCCTAGCTACATAAGTTTTTCTTTCAAATAGATAATTTATGTACATTTCTATACTTCTTAATTTTTTATCAAGATATTGTCTATACTCAATTAAGCTTGAATAAAAGGTTTGTTTGGTCATTTTTTCTAAATAAGTCGTAATATAATTCATAGAATCACCTCATGATTGATTAGATTCTATTATAAAAAATATCCGGAACCATTAGTATAGGCTCCGGAACCATCTTATATTAGGACTTTAGACCGAAACTTATTCTAATCTATTTTAGTAGTTAAAACTGGTCCTTCTTTCGTTACTATAACGGTATGTTCAATTTGAGCAACAAAGCTTTTATCTTGCGTTTCAAAAGCCCATTCATTTTTACCTTCTGTGACAAATGTTGCTTTTGAAGAAATAAATGGCTCAACAGCAATTACAGTGCCTTCTTTAAGCAATGTTTTATCTTTTGGATCATAATAATTCATCACATGGCTTGGAGATTCATGTAATGACTGACCTACACCATGACCTGTTAAATTTTTAATCACAGTTAAATCATTTTTACGTGCCGTCGCATGGACTGCTTTACCAATTTGACTTAGCTTCGCACCAGGCTTGATTTTGGTCATAGCTGCATCAAATGCTTCTAATGCAACATCACAAACTTTTTGTTTCAATGGATTATCCGCTTCACCAACTACAAATGAAATCCCTGTGTCCGCATAATAGCCATTTTTCAAGGCAGAAACATCAATATTTACTAAGTCGCCTTCACGAATTTTTCGTTTTCCAGGAATACCATGTGCCACTTCTTCATTTACGCTGATACAAGTTTGGCCTGGAAAGTTTTCGTCATGAATTGGCGCAGAAATAGCTCCATGTGCTTCAAATAAATCTTTTGCAATATCATCAAGTTCTTTTGTAGTAATACCAGGTTTAGTAGCTTCTTGCATTTTGTCTCTGACAAGTGCACAAATGTATCCAATATCTTTTAGTGCTGTTAATTCTTCTTCTGTTTTTACAATCATTTTATCCCGTTCCTTTTTGTAAATTATATTCCTTCTTATTATAGCAGACTTTTTTTGATATAATAAATTAGAAAATTTTTATCATATATAGTTTAACATTTTAACGAAGTAATGACATAACCAGTTTTACAATTCTGGTTAAATCATTAAACGTTTATTTATATAGGAGTTTTAATATGAATGATTCTTGGTATAAAAATATTGTTGGTGCACGTACAATAAAAACAGGTTTAGCTACATTTTTAACTGCTCTTTTTTGTTTAGCCTTAAATTTAAACCCAATTTTCGCTATATTAACAGCTATAGTCACAATTGAACCAACCGCTAAGGCTTCATTAATAAAAGGGTATAGAAGACTTCCTGCTACAATTATTGGTGCATTATTTGCCGTGATTTTCACTTTTATTTTTGGTGATCAATCTGCTTTTGCCTATGCATTTAGTGCAACATTCACCATTATTTTATGTACAAAATTGAACTTACAAGTTGGTACTACTGTAGCAACATTAACCGCAATGGCTATGATTCCTGGTATACATGATGCTTATTATTTTAATTTCTTTTCCAGACTATTAACAGCTATTATTGGATTAGTAACAGCTGGATTAGTAAACTTTATTGTCTTACCACCCAAATATTATGATCAACTGGATGATGCTATTAATTTAACAGAAGAAAAAATGTATGCACTATTTCATAAGCGTATACGCCAACTAGTTGTTGGTAAATTTTATAATGGATCGACCAATCAACAACTTGCCACTTTATTAAATTTAAATCAAAAAGTCGAAACGTTGCTTTCTTATCAAAAAGACGAACTCAGTTATCATAAACATCATCATTCAGAATGGATTCGTTTAAAGTCTTTAACTACACGTACACATACAAATCGCTTATTCATAACTCACCTATCTAACTTAGTTTATTTGCCAAAAGACACGCAGGTTACCTTTACTAAAGAAGAGCAACTTGCTATGCTGAATATTGCTGACAGTATAAATAATATACATAGTACCGGACATTTTGAACGTCATCCTGAATCAGCGTCATTACTTAAATCCACGGTCAAAGGTTTAGATGAGTTTGATAAAAACCAATTAAAAAGTCATATTGTCTATGAAATACTATTAATTTATAGAATTTTAAATAGTCGATTTGCTTAAAGAATAACATTAAATACGTAACATAAAAAATAGCCTAGGACAAAGGTCCTAGGCTATTTTTTATATTTTAATAAAGTCGGAATTCTATTTTTTCTGTTGAGAAACGCGTTCAATAATGACTTTCTTAGCTGCTTCTTCCTCAGTATTATCTAATTCTTTCGGTTCGAATACAATGCCTTTGCGTTCACACGCTTTTTCTAATAGATAGTCTGTAATTTCATGGTTTTTAGGTAGTATGGGGCCATGTAAATACGTACCTAATAAATTCTTGTAATGAATACCTTCTTTGGCATCGTCATCATTATTACCAAAACCATGCGTAACTTCTCCCAAAGTCCCGAAATTATGATAAGTACGTCCCCCATGATTTTCAAATCCAACTATTGTGCCAAAAGTATTACTTTCGATTACAATATCTCCTGTCAAACGATCTTTTTTAGATTCTGTATAAAAATCTAAAATATTTAAACCGTCTAATTCTGTACCATCTGGCGTAACGTATTTACGTCCTAAAAATTGGTAACCACCGCACACAGTTAGACCGGGTAAGCCATCTTCAATCGCATCTTTCAACTTGCTTTTAATTTTAGTTAATTCTTGTGTAGCTAATGCTTGTTCTCTGTCACTACCGCCACCAATAAAAAAGATATCACATTCATCGAAAGTAACATTTTCTGTCTGATTAATATCTACTACCTTTAGTTCGATATTACGGCGTTTAGCACGTTGTTTAAGTGCAATGATATTTCCTATATCACTATATAAATTTAATTTATCGGGCATAAAGTGATAGACCGTCAACTCATTCATTTTACTTTGTCCTCCTCAAAAGAGTGGTTCAATTGCTTTAACATAGGGGAAAGTGAAGTATAGTTAGGTATTGCTACAGTAAAGCTATTTGTATATTCCATTGTTTTCGCAGTCGCTTTGTAGATATCACTTTCTAATATGATCGGTACATTAATCTCTGCAAGTTTTAATCTTAATTGTAGCTCTTCCGCTCGTGAACCTGTAACTATAATAGCTTCTATTTGTTGATTCACTAATTTTTCAAAATCAGCATCGTAAATCCAAGATGTGTCACGTCCGTCCGCAGCATAATCATTTAAACTGATTACATAAACTTTATTCCCTTCTATTCGATCACCGACCGAGAGACTTGCATTCATACCGGCAGGGTTTTTTGCTAGATTGATCATAGCTTCTTTGGTACCCTTTTTAAAATACTGCATTCTGCCATTATCAGAAGTATAAGTTTCAAACCCTTTTCGAATTGACGCATCATTTAATCCAAGTTCTCTGAGCACGGTATAAGCAGCAATTGCATTATATGCATTAAAATCGCCTGCAATTTTCATATTAAATGTTGTAGTACCAACATTTAAGTTAAGAAATGGAGTTAAATCAAATTGAGATACTTCATATTTTGTTTTTTCTCGTTTAAAACCACATTCACAATAGTAATGGCCTAATTGGTTATAATGAATATAATCATAATGTAATAAACGACCACAATTAGGACAATATCTACTTTCATTCATAGAACTTTGTTCAAAATCATGCGCATGCTTTTTCATACCATAATAAGTAACAGTATCACTTGCTATCTTTAATCTACTAACAAAAGGATCGTCGGCATTTAATAATAATTTTATACCTTTATTATCAATTGCTTTTGCAATATTATTTACCATAATATCGATTTCCCCAAATCGATCCATTTGGTCACGAAAGAAATTAGTGACGACCATCATTGTAGGTGTAACTTCGTTTAGTACTCTTGGTATAGAACCTTCATCAATTTCAATAACTGCAATTTTAGTATTTTTTTTAAGTTGCAAAATAAAAGCTGATGTAATTCCAGCAGCCATATTTGCACCTTCATTATTATGTATGATTTCAATTTGGTTTGCTTTTAACGTATGACCTATTAAATTTGATGTAGTCGTTTTCCCATTTGTACCACTTATAAATACAATCTCATCAACATGAGATGCTAATTCTCTTAAAATATTTTTATCCACTCTTCTAGCGACTTGACCTGGTAAGTCTGTTCCTTTTTTCCCAACAGTACGACTTACTTGTCTTGCCAATCTCGCTAGGCGTGTTGCAGTCCATTGTCTCATCTACTTCCTCCTCTACTATTCACTCAAATATTATAACACGATTAAGTTGTATTCCAAACAATTCTCAATGCAAATATATATCAACCTCCCAGATTAGAATAATTATTATTTACGAATGAGAATAAATTTGCTATACTAATAAAAAATGATACATGGAGGCTTTGACTTATGTTGAATAAAGAATTATTAGATGCATTAAATGAACAAATGAATCACGAATATTTTGCTGCACACGCCTATATGGCAATGGCTGCATATTGTGATAGCAAATCCTACGAAGGCTTTGCTAATTTCTATATCCAGCAAGCAAAAGAAGAAAGATTTCATGGTAAGAAAATTTATGATTACATCAATGATCGTGGTGAACAAGCAATCTTTAATTCGATACCAGCACCTAAATCTGAATTCACAAGTATCTTAGAAACCTTTGAAGATGGCTTAGCTCAAGAACAAGACGTAACACGCAGATTTTATAACTTATCTGATTTAGCTAATAAAGATAAAGATTATGCTACGATTTCATTTTTAAATTGGTTCCTAGATGAACAAGTCGAAGAAGAATCAATGTTTGATACACATATTGATTACTTAAAACGTATCGGTGATGATAGTAATACTTTATATTTATATGAGAAAGAATTAGCCTCACGTTCATTTAATGAAGATGAAGCATAGAGTTAGTGTAGTAACTCACTACTTATTTCTATATAATTATTAATGACTATACAAAAGCATGCCAATAATGTTGGCATGCTTTTTAAGTATTTATGAGTCAGCAGCAAAGACTAGCAGATGCAACTATTTGTTTCATTGAGTTTTACTCACTTGACTTCGAAAAGAGAATTATATAAAGTCATAACATATTCTATAAGAGAAAGGATTCTTGCTTGATGACAGCCAATGCTTATATTGCTTTAGATTTTGAAACTGCAAATGGAAAAAGAACGAGTATATGTTCAGTGGGAATGGTCAAAGTGATCAATCATCAAATTACAGAATCTTTTTACACACTAGTTAATCCAAATGACTATTTTTCAAAACAAAACATTGCAGTTCATGGTATTAATCCAAATGATGTGAAAGATGCACCGACATTTGAATCAGTATATCCATATATGATGCAATTCATTGATGGTTTACCAGTAGTTGCTCATAACGCAGCCTTTGATATGAATGTGTTGTATGACAGTATTAAACAAATTGGACAAGAAACGCCAACAATTACTTATTTTTGTTCACTACAACTGTCTAGAAAAACAATAAATAGTCATCGTTATGGGTTGAGCCAAATGATGAATTATTACAATCTAGATTTTCATGGTCATCACGATGCTTTAAATGATGCGAAAGCATGTGCAATGATTACCTTTAGACTATTACAACACTATGATGATTTAAACAGTATGTTATCAATATTTGGTAAACAGTTAAAAGATAAAGATTAATGGATTTAAAATCAGTCTATATTACCTTTGTATTTCACTTAAATATAGTCGTAAATTGTCATATTTTCATAGGTCGCCTTTTCTAGGTTACCCACTGTCACACCGACCAATCTAATTGGTGTTTCTGAATCTTTTAGTTCAGTATATAAACTATAAGCAATGTTATAAATATCCGTCTCATTTCTTACTGGATCTCTCAAACTTCTTTGTTTTGACAAGGTTTCAAATTTAAAAGTTTTAATTTTAACAGTAACAGTTTTGCCAGATTTTTGAATTCTGGCTAAGCGTTCAGCTGTTTTATGACTTAATTCCCATATTTTTTGCAGAATTTGATCATCATCGTTAATATCGGTTGCAAAAGTACGTTCTGTGCCGACGGATTTTCTAATTCTTGTAGCTTTCACTTCATTATTGTCTATACCTCTTGCCTTATTGTACAACCCATAACCGCGTTTTCCAAAAAGACGAATTAATTCACGTTCACTTTGATTATACAAATCTTGACCATTATAAATTTTATGTTCATGCATTTTTTCTTTTGAAGCTTTACCCACCCCTGGAAAATCTCCAATATCTAATCCCATTAATATATCGTGTACATTTTTGTAATCAATAATAGTTAGACCATTAGGCTTATTCATACCACTCGCTAACTTCGCCAAAAATTTATTGTATGAGACACCTGCAGAGGATGTTAACTTAGTTGCTTCGTATATATCTCTGCGAATATATTGTGCAATCATAGACGCCGGTAAATCAGGTCGCACTAAATGCGTAATATCTAAATAAGCCTCATCTAATGACAATGGTTCGACAATTTCAGTATAACTTTTAAAAATATTCATAATTGTATTTGATGCTTCTTTATAGGCTTCAAATCTAGGTGATACATAAAAACCATTCGGACATAATTTATGAGCTTGTGCGGTGGGCATTGCAGAATGAACACCATATTTTCTTGCCTCATAAGAAGCTGTTGACACCACGCCTCTACCACTTGCCTTTCCACCGACGATGACTGGCTTCCCTTCCAAATTTGGATTATCTCTTATTTCTACTTGAGCAAAGAAATAGTCCATATCTATATGAATAATCCTTCTTTCTGACAATGCACACACCTCCCTTTTAAAATTCATATTATGATGCTTTTGATATTTATCTTACAATCTAAATGATTTTGTTACATAATATATGCTCATAACAAAAAGCATATAAAAAAAAGAGTTAGCTAACCACTTTTTTAACACGCAATGATCCATAAAAGCAACTGCGTATATAGTAGTAATACTAACTCAGATTAATTATTTTTTATGATTTTGGTTCAGTTTGCAATTCATTTGAAGGGTTTTTTGTATAATATTTAATACCATCCTCAGTGTCTTCTATCACTTCAACCTTGTCATTTAATACGCCGGAAAGTAAATATAAATCCATAACACAATAGCCAATGTGAAAACTTGCTATAAATATGATAGATGAATAAGGCGTAATAAAAAATACGATAAATAAAATGGATGATATAACAATTAAAGGGGCTAACATAATCAAGCTATATTGCCATTTTTTAAAATAAACTTGTGGCATATGTGACTTTACCAAACCATATTTAACTCGATAAATTGGTTTTTGACCTTTTGATAAAATGCGAAACATTAAGTTATGAATCAATTCATGTATGAAATAAACAATTGTAAAACCTAAAATACCATAGATTAAATTAAATAAGATATTTTGCTCTATAACTGAAGCAAATAAATAAGCAAATTTATACGATAGCAATATACTGATCATTACTATTGTCAATTGGAATAGTAAAAATCCTTCTAATAACTTTTTATTAGAAAACAACTCAATTTTAAACATTAGCAACCCTCCAAATGCTTTGTTGTTACCTAGAGTATACAATGATTTTATCCACTTAGAAAGAGCTATTGAACAAAGTTAATGACTTGTAATTGAATTTTAACAAATCTTCTTAGAATGAAATAAACTGCAATACTGAGTAAATAACAAGTTAATTAACTTTACACAATGTTTATTGAATAACACTTATCTATTAAGCTATTTTTAAATACGGTTGAATTGTGCAACCGTTTCAACATGTGTTGTATGTGGAAACATATCTACTGGTGTAATTTTCGTTAGTTTGTAATGTTGCGCTAAATATTGCGCATCACGTTGCTGTGTAGATGGATTACATGAAATATAGACAATTTTTCTTGGATTTAATTCTAATAATGTTTGTAAAAATGTTTCATCACAGCCTTTTCTAGGTGGGTCAACCATCACTACATCTGGTTTAATTCCTTGTGATTTCCATTTTAATATAACCTCTTCTGCCTTACCACAGACAAAAGTAGTATTTTCAAATTGGTTTATAGTCGCATTTTGTTGTGCATCTTCAATGGCTTCTGGCACGACTTCTACTCCATAAACATGTTTTGTTTTTGGTGCCATATATAAACCTATTGTTCCAATACCACAATATGTATCCAGGACAATATCATCTTGATTTAAGTTTGCATATTCAATCGCAAGCTGATACAATTTTTCAGTTTGTATCGAATTAATTTGATAAAAAGATTGATCGCTTATTTTAAAAGTAACGTCTGATAATTTATCATTAATTGTTGTCTCACCATATAAGGTATTAGACTCGGCTCCTAATATCACATTGGAATGTGTATTGTTGATATTATGTTTAATACTCGTGATTTCAGGAAATGTATCAATTAATTTTTGTACAAGTAAATCACTTTGTTTAAATTTCCTGCCGTTTGTCACAAAAATAACCATTAATTCTCTTGAATGGTGTCCAGTACGTATAACAACATGTCTCATAAGCCCTTGTTTTTTTTGTTCATTATAAACACTAATATTTAATTCGTTAAACCAAACTTTAAGTTGGTTCATAACTTTTTGATGCAATTGGTCTTGAATTAAACATGTTTCCATATCTATAATATCGTGACTTCTTTGTCTATAAAAACCTGAGATAATCTCTCCTTCTTTATTCTTTCCAACGGGTATTTGTGATTTATTTCGATAATACCAGGGGTTTTCCATACCAACTGTTTCATTAATTATCGTTTCTTTAAAATCTGCTTTTCGATGAAACAAATTAACCACTTGTTCTTTCTTCATATTCAATTGAGCTTGGTATGTCATATGTTGTAATTGACAGCCCCCGCATTTGTAATAATATACACAGGGTGGCTCGACACGTTCACTACTTTGTTCTTTAACTTCTATTAATTTACCTATCGCAAAATTCTTTTTTACTTTGATCACTTTAAATTTAATCGTTTCATCTATTAAACTATTAGGGACAAACACAGGATAACGGTCTAACTTTACAACGCCATGTCCTTCATGTGTTAAATCAATTACGCGTCCTTCTATAATTTCATTTTTTTGTATTATGCTCATTTTGTCACCCCATATAAAAGAGGTTAGGCTATTTGTAGTTTTACCTAACCTCGTTGTCTATTAACATTTTGGAAGATTCATTTTATCTTATTCATTAATCTCGTTCACGATGATGCTTTATTTTAATATATTGTCTATTATTGCTCAACTAACTCCTCGTTTTTAATATCGTTTGGTGTATAGACTTCAATATGCTGTTTTAAATTCAAAAAGTTACCAGGCAACTTGCCACCATATTCACCATCCACATTCAATTGCAAATCTATAAATGAAGAAATATTAATCGATTTGGCTTTTTTATAATGTACTTTAGGATGTTTAATATGTTCACCTCGAGATGCAAGCGTCATAATATGTCCTAATTCTGCTAAATTAGCTTTTTCAACTATAATCAAGGTAAAATAGCCATCATCTAATTTGGCATCAGGCACTAACTTTTCAAATCCTGCCATAGAGTTGGTCAAACCTAATAAAAATAAGAGCGCCTCTCCTTGGAAAACCTCATCATCATATTCGATACGTAAATCAACAGCTTTCATCTGAGGCAACATTTCAAATCCTTTAATATAATATGCAAAAGGGCCGACAATTGATTTTAATCTACTTGGTGTCTCATAAGATACCTGTGTTAATTGTCCACCTGCAGCTAAATTAATGAAGTATCTACTGTTCATTTTCCCGATATCAACGCGTGTTGAATGACCTTCAATAATGACATCTATCGCGCTCATAATATCATTAGGTAAGTGCAAAGCACGCCCAAAATCATTTACAGTTCCCATTGGGATAATGCCAATCTTAGGTCTATTCGGATGTTCTGCTATGCCATTGATGACTTCATTGAGTGTCCCATCACCACCTGCAGCTATTAAAACATCATAATCTTGTGTTAAACAACGCTTCGCCTCAGTGGTAGCATCTCCAATTTTTTCAGTCGCATAGGCACTCGTTTCAAAACCGGCCTTTTCTAATTTTATTAACACATCTGGTAATGTTCGCTTAAACAATTCTTTACCAGATGTTGGGTTATAAATGATTCTAGCTCGTTTTCTCATATTTTATCCCTCAACTTTTTATACTCAGTATATATATTAAATGATTTAGTTAAATGATAAAAGCATTTAGGCTATTTTTAAAAAGAAAATATAATATACTACTCAATATTAAAGTTCTTGAAACATCCATACCTATGCTTAAAACATAAGCATTAATCCATAATTAAGAATTGCTATCACATTAAAATGTTTAAAGTTTTGATTGTGCTACATTTTACATGAATATACCTTATCCTCATTTGCTCCTTTTAAATGATCCTCTTGGCGTCAATAATTGCCAAAATCGCTGAAAAAAGATGATAATGATATATTCCTGAATGTTACACCAACAAAAAACGCCAATTCCTATATTTGTAATAGAAATTGACGTTTATTTTTAATTTAAGATGCTTCAGTCTCAGGTTTTTCTTTAATTAGATTAAAACTGTTTAAAAATGAATGATGATGTTATCTTTTATCTAATTCTTGTTTTAATAATTGGTTCACTAATTGTGGGTTAGCTTGACCTTTGGAAGCTTTCATAATTTGACCAACTAAGAAGCCCATAGCTTTACCCTTACCATTTTGATAATCTTCAACGGATTGTGGATTGTTGTCTAACGCTTCATTTACAAATTTAAGCAGTGTTGCTTCATCAGAGATTTGAACTAAGCCTTTATCTTCCATAATTTGTTTGGCATCTCCACCATTTTCAGCTAGTTCTGGGAAAACTTTTTTAGCGATTTTACTACTCATTGTGCCATCTTCAATCAACTTAATCATACCTGCAAGATTTTGTGGTGTAAGTTTAGTATCTAATAATTCTATTTGATGTTTATTTAAATACTCATTAACGCCGCCCATTAACCAGTTTGAAGTTAATTTTACATCTGCACCTTCAGCTACTGCACCTTCAAAGAAATCAGACATTTCTTTTGTCAATGTAATCACATGTGCATCATATGCTGGTAAACCAAATTGATTGACGTATTTATCTTTTCTTTCATCTGGTAATTCAGGTATTGTTTGACGTACGCGTTCTTTCCATTCATCGTCAACATATAAAGGCACAATATCTGGTTCTGGGAAGTAACGGTAATCATCAGAACCTTCTTTTACACGCATAAGATTCGTTTTACCTGTAGCTTCATCAAAACGTCTCGTTTCTTGTAAAATCTCTCCGCCGTTCAATAATTCTTCTTCTTGACGTTTTTCTTCATATTCTAACCCTTTACGAACATAAGTAAATGAGTTTAAATTTTTCAATTCTGCTTTTGTTCCAAATTCTTCTTGACCATATGGTCGTAAAGAAATATTAGCATCACAACGCAATGATCCTTCTTCCATTTTACAATCAGAGACACCAGTATATTGTATGATTGAACGCAATTTTTCTAAGTATGCATACGCTTCTTGTGGTGAGCGAATATCTGGTTCAGATACAATTTCAATCAATGGTGTACCTTGTCTATTTAAGTCAACTAGTGAATAACCATCCTTATGCGTTGACTTACCAGCATCTTCTTCCATGTGTAAACGTGTGATACCTATACGTTTCGTTTCACCATCTACTTCAATATCAATATAACCATTTTCACCAATTGGCTGATCAAATTGTGAAATTTGATATGCTTTAGGATTATCTGGATAGAAATAGTTTTTACGATCAAATTTTGATTCTGTTGCAATATCCATATTTAATGCCATTGATGCTCTCATCGCCCAATCAACCGCACGTCTATTGACAACTGGTAATACACCAGGATAAGCCAAATCAATGACGTTTGTGTTTGAGTTAGGTTTTGCTCCGAAATGTGCTGGTGATGGAGAAAACATTTTAGATTCTGTTTTTAACTCAACATGGACCTCTAGTCCAATAACTGTTTCAAAATGCATGATTTCCACTCCTTATAAATTTTCGTATTCATTATGCAAATTAAATTTTGTTTCATATTGGAAAGCGACACGATATAATGTTTTCTCATCAAATGGTTTACCAATAAATTGCAAACCAATTGGACGTCCATTCGCTTTACCGCAAGGAATAGATAAACCTGGCAAACCAGCTAAGTTAACTGGTGTTGTTAGTAAGTCATTCGCATACATTGTAAGTGGATCATCGATTTCTTCACCTATATTAAATGCAGTTGTTGGTGTTGTTGGTCCTACTACAACATCATAGTTATCAAAAATACGATCGAAATCATTTTTAATTAATGTTCTAACTTTTTGTGATTTTTTGTAGAACGCATCATAGTAACCCGAACTTAACGCAAATGTACCAAGGAAAATACGACGCTTAACTTCTTCACCAAATCCTTCACTTCTTGACATTTTATATAATTCTTCAAGTGAATTTGCTTCTGGTGAATGATAACCGTATCTGATACCATCAAAACGCGATAAATTTGATGATGCTTCAGATGATGCGATTACATAATAAGAAGGAATGCCATATTTCGTGTTTGGTAATGAAACTTCTTCTACTGTAGCACCTAATTCTTTCAATGTTTCAACAGCGTTTTTCACAGATGCTTTCACTTCGTCAGATATACCTTCGCCAAGATATTCTTTTGGTAATGCTACTTTAAGTCCTTGAATATCTTTACCAATATCAGATGTAAAGTCTGCATCTTCTACTGGTGCACTTGTACTATCATTTTCATCTAAACCAGTGATTGCTTCTAATACTAATGCATTGTCCTTAACATTGCGTGTTAACGGTCCGATTTGGTCTAATGAAGACGCAAATGCTACCAAACCAAAACGTGATACACGACCATAAGTTGGTTTTAAGCCTACGATTCCACAATAAGCTGCAGGTTGACGAATTGAACCACCAGTATCAGAGCCTAAACTAAAAGGAACTAATCCTGCTGCAACTGCTGCTGCAGAACCACCAGATGAACCACCAGGAACAGCTGTGTGATCAAATGGATTTAACGTTTTTTTAAAATAAGAAGTTTCTGTAGAACCTCCCATTGCAAATTCATCCATGTTTAATTTTCCAATTAAAACCGCTTGTTCGTTGCGTAATTTATTCATAACTGTGGATTCATAGATAGGTACAAATCCTTCTAGCATTTTACTAGCACATGTTGTTTCTACACCTTCAGTAATAATATTATCTTTAATTCCCATTGGAATACCAAAAAGTTTGCCTTCCATTTGGTCCTTGGCTTGTAACTCATCTAATTCTTGTGCTTTTTTAATAGCATTATCTTTATCTAATGCAAGAAATGATTTGATTGTTGGATCAGTTTCTTCAATTGCATCGTAGATATCGTTTACTACTTGTGAAGGTTTAATTTCTTTGTTTTTTATTAATGTAATTAAATTTTCCACAGATTCATAACGGATGGTCATCTTAAGCGTCCTCCTCATTCATGATAGATGGCACCTTGAATTGTCCATCTTCCGTCTCTTTAGCATTTTTTAATGCAAGCTCTTGAGGAATGCCCTCGATTGCTTTGTCTTCTCTTAACACGTTTTGTAAATCTAATACATGATAAGTTGGCTCAATTGAGCTAGTGTCTGCTGTATCTATATGATTAGCAAAATTTAAAATACTTTCTAATGTATCTTGCATTTCAATTGTTTCTTCTTCTGATATTTGAAGTCTAGCTAAATTAGCAATATGCTCTACCTCTTCACGTGTAACTTTAGCCATTAAATAAAAGCCTCCTTTTTACTCATTCATTATAAAATTGTATCAAAATTCCAAGCAAAAATCTAAACTTTTCACCAATAACAATAAATAACCCTGTTTATTTTAATTCCTTTTGCTCAACCTTTTGGAATTATGTGACTTAAATATATTTTGAACATAATCTACTTAAGTATCACAGCATTTATATCAATCATTGCATAATAAACCATATTTTTTATAAATAGTGTAATATTATTTCATTTAATGTAAGCTTTTTCATTTTTGTCATTGAGCTAATTATTTTGAAAAACAAAAAATATTTCTACTCTATTTATAAATTTCATTGTATAATAATTCATGTAACACAATTTAATATTCTGGGGATAAGGGAGTTGAAGTATTATGTTTATTCTAGGCACATCTTTAGCGAATCAAGTTCACGCTACTTGGCAAACGTATATCATGATTATTATTTATTTTATCATTTTATTAGTTATTGGCTATTACGGTTATAAGCAATCCACAGGTAATTTAAGTGAATTTATGCTTGGAGGTAGAAGTATTGGCCCTTATGTAACTGCCCTATCAGCAGGTGCATCTGATATGAGTGGATGGATGATTATGGGGCTTCCTGGATCTGTATATAGTACTGGATTATCTGCAATGTGGATTACAATTGGTTTATCGCTTGGCGCTTATGTTAACTATTTTGTAGTCGCACCTCGACTTCGTATTTATACTGAAATTGCAGGAGATGCTATTACCTTACCAGATTTTTTTAAAAATCGACTCAACGACCGCAAAAATTACATAAAAATAATTTCAGGTCTAATCATCGTTGTGTTTTTTACTTTATATACACATTCTGGGTTTGTATCTGGTGGTAAATTATTTGAAAGTGCTTTTGGCTTGAACTATCATTGGGGGCTTATCATTGTTGCAGCAATCGTTATTTTTTATACGTTTTTTGGTGGATATTTAGCTGTATCGATTACAGATTTCTTTCAAGGTGTAATTATGTTAATTGCTATGGTCATGGTCCCTATCGTAGCACTTATAAAACTCAACGGTTTGGATACATTTAGTGAGGTAGCAGCTATGAAACCTACCAATATGGACTTGTTTAAAGGGACTACATTTTTAGGTATTATTTCCTTATTTGCCTGGGGTTTAGGTTATTTTGGACAACCACATATCATCGTTCGTTTTATGTCCATTAAAACACATAAACTTTTACCAAAAGCTAGACGTTTAGGTATAAGCTGGATGGTTGTAGGGCTCTTAGGTGCAGTTGCTGTAGGGTTAACAGGTATCGCATTTATACCTCAATACCATATTAAAATGGAAGATCCAGAAACACTATTTATCATTATGAGCCAAATTTTATTCCATCCACTCGTTGGTGGATTCTTATTAGCAGCTATATTGGCAGCTATCATGAGCACAATTTCATCTCAGTTATTAGTAACTTCTAGTTCACTGACTGAAGATTTTTATAAACTTATTCGCGGTGAATCGAAAGCAAAAACACACGAAAAAGAGTTTGTAATGATAGGAAGACTATCTGTTTTACTAGTAGCAATTATTGCAATTTGGATTGCTTGGTCTCCAAATGATACAATTTTAAACCTTGTAGGTAATGCTTGGGCAGGGTTTGGCGCGGCATTTAGTCCGTTAGTAATCTTCTCACTTTACTGGAAGGGTTTGTCTCACGCTGGTGCTTTGAGCGGTATGATTACCGGTGCTTTAGTCGTTATTGTATGGATTGCTTGGATTAAACCATTAGCATCAATAAATGAAATCTTCGGTATGTATGAAATAATTCCTGGTTTCCTAGCCAGTGTGATCGTTACTTATCTAGTAAGTAAAATTACGAAAAAGCCCGGTGAATTTGTAAATAACGATTTAAATAAAGTAAAAGAGATTGTCAAAGAATAATCGTGTAATAACTCTTTCACTATAAATTAACACTAAAAAAGCCACACTTGTAATACATATCTTGATTACAAGTGTGGCTTTTAATGTGTATATGCTTATTAATTATTGTTTTTATAAATATGGACTTGTGGGTCTTTGTCATCTTTAGTTTTACTGATTAAAGCTTTTGCCTTGTTACCATCTTTTATACGAATTTCATATTCGTCAATATCATCAAAGTATTTCTCTGCTTGTTCAGTGATATATTGTGTGATACCAATTGTTTCTGCTTCGCCATAATAATCAATCGGTACATCAACAGTTAGTTGCTTCGCTTTTTTATTATCAAATTTAACTGTCCCTACTGCTTGAGTAAAGTTATTAAAATACGTCTGTAAATCATCATTAAATTGTTTGAAATTATTATTTAAATTTTCATCAATTTTACTTGCTTCATCAGAAGGTAACAATGCTGTTGTTTGATTAATATCTTTCCATTCATTAATACGTGTCTTACCATCTTCAACTGTCGTACCAGCAATAAACTCTCCTGGTACAATTGAATTTTCGCCAGTTTGTTTATAAATTGCAAAGTGTATAGGTATGTCTTTCAAAGCTTTATTTTCTCTGACTCTTGACAAAATTTCGCCTGCCATTTGCTTTCCTTGTTTCTTAATTTCTTTATCATCTAAATCTTTACTATAGGTCTCGCCATCTTTTTCTTTTTGATAGTAATACGTACTATTCATTGCTAGCCCAATGGTCATACCTTTAATTTTCTTCCCTTTAGTATCACCACTCGCATAAAAATCCTGTTCCAAAATATTAGAAAGATATGCAGGTGAATCTTCCGCAATTTTTTCTGGATCTGTTTCACCATTATGTGATGGATTTAAACCTAAATTCTCATTTGCTTTCTTTTCTTTTCGTTCATCTTCATCCATTGCATCTACTTCTGATTTGGTATATTTCGGGTCTAAATAAGCGTTAATCGTATCTTTATCTAAGTATTGACCATCTTGATATAAATAATCGTCAGTTGGAAAAACTTCTTTACTCAATTCTAAAAGCCCGTTTTCAAAATCTTCACCGTTATAACTATTTGCCATATTATCTTGTAATAAACCACGTGCTTGACTTTCTTTAAATGGTAAAATCGTTCTATAATTATTGCCTTGAACATTTTTATCGGTGGCAATTTCTTTAACTGAACCTGATTTTTCTTGCTGCTTATTGTCATTAGATTGTTCTTTACTTTTTTCATTATCCTCATTTCCACATGCTGATAATAGAAAAATTGCTGAGATGAATAGTATAATCGTTCTTTTCATGCATTATCTCCTCTATCCCTCTATTTCTTTTTGTTTCTGGACAAAGTCATCTTCTGTCCAAACTTCTGTACCAAATTGTTCAGCCTTTGTAAGTTTTGAACCAGCGTCTTCTCCAGCAATTACTAAATCTGTCTTTTTTGTAACACTGTTTGTAACTTTAGCACCTTGAATCTCTAACCATTTTGAAGCTTCATTTCTTGTCATTTGATATAACTTTCCAGTTAAAACAATGGTCTTATTAATAAATTCTGGATGCCCTTCTAACTCTGTTGTTTTGACACCTTTATAAGTCATATTAACATGTTTTTTCTTTAATTTATTAATAAGTGCACGGATATCTTCATTTTCTAAATAAGTGACTAATGATTGTGCTAATTTTTGACCCACATCATAGATTTCAATCAATGACTCTTCTGTAACATTAAATAAATCATCCATGGTTCCATATTTTTCAGCAATGACTTGGCTCGCTTTGACACCTAAGTGTCTAATCCCTAAACCAAATAGCAAATGTTCTAATGAGTTTGATTTAGCATCTTCAATCGCATTTAATAGATTGTTTACTTTCTTTTCACCCATTCTCTCTAATGGTAGCAAATCGTCTTTAGTTAAGTAAAATATATCAGCAACATCTTTTATTTTTTCATTTTCATAAAGTTGTTGAATAATTTTAGTACCTAAACCATCTATATTCATTGCTTGTCGTGATACAAAATGAATCATACCTTCAACAAGTTGTGCTTGGCATTTTGGATTGATACATCTTAAAGCCACTTCTCCTTCAATTCTTACAAGTTCATGACTACAACTAGGGCAATGTGTAGGCATGTGATAAACTTCAGCATTTTGTGGTCGACGATCTAAT
The DNA here is from genome assembly GCF_017892545.1 of Staphylococcus sp. GDY8P67P. Taxonomy (NCBI): domain Bacteria; kingdom Bacillati; phylum Bacillota; class Bacilli; order Caryophanales; family Staphylococcaceae; genus Staphylococcus; species Staphylococcus sp. GDY8P67P. The sequence continues at coordinate 23,316 of NZ_JAESLH010000027.1, read as the reverse complement.
ACGCTTTTTATGACTTCTGGTATAATGTCTCCCGCCTTCTTAATTACAACACTATCACCAATTCGAATATCTTTTTCATGTATTAGATCTTCATTATGTAAAGAAGCTCTAGAAACTGTAGTGCCCGCAACTTTAACTGGTTCAAGTATAGCCGTAGGTGTAACGACGCCTGTTCTACCAATACTCAGTTCAATATCTAATAAATCTGTTATGACTTCTTCAGCAGGAAACTTATACGCAATTGCCCAACGAGGAGATTTTTGTGTATATCCGAGCTCATCTTGCTGGTCTAAATCATTTACTTTGATAACAATGCCGTCGATATCATAAGGTAACTGTTCACGTGCTTCAGTCCATTTTTCAATATAATCGAATACTTCTTCTATAGTTTGGACACGTTCTCTTTCTTTATTTGTTTTAAAACCTAATTTATCTAATTCATCTAAAGCTTCGCTTTGTGTATGTGCATGAAATTGTGTAAAGTCATTTACGCTATATAAGAAAACACTTAACTTTCTCTTTGCTGCAAGTTTGGAATCTAATTGTCGAAGTGAACCAGCAGCTGCATTTCTTGGATTGGCAAAAGGTTGCTCATCATTTTGTGCTTTAGCTTCATTTAAATCAAAAAATGATTTTCTGGGCATGTATGCTTCACCACGAACTTCAAATGTTCTAGCTTCATTAATCTTTAATGGTATTGCATGTATCGTTCTTAAGTTTTCGGTGATATCTTCACCAGTAGTACCGTCACCACGTGTCAAACCTTGTACGAATTTACCATTCTCGTATTTGAGAGAAACTGCTAAACCATCTATTTTCAATTCGCACATGTATTCCACATGATTAATTTGTTCACGTATACGCTGATCAAATTTTTTTAAATCTTCTTTATTAAAAGCATTCCCTAAACTTAGCATCGGTGTATCATGATTCACTTTTTCAAAAGTTGATTGAGCTGAGCCACCCACTCTTACTGTAGGTGAATCAGCTGTTCGATATTCTGGATTGTTCGCCTCAATATCTATCAATTCATGTAAAAGTTTATCGTATTCACTGTCTGGTACTGAAGGGTTGTCTTGTACATAATATTCATAACTATATTGATTTAGTAATTGATGTAATACATCGACACGCGATTGTAAGTCAGCCACGCTTTATTCCCCTTTCTTTTCAATAGGTGCAAATTGAGCAAGCAAACGTTTAGGTCCTTCAGATTTAAAGATAATATCTAATTCAACCGAACCATTTTTTTCATTAACATTACTTACCATACCTTCACCCCATGATTTATGAATAACTTTGTCACCAACATGCCAATCCGTCGATTGTTGTGCTTTTTTCGAGGATGTCACACGTTTACTATATCCTCTTTTTTCAGGTTGTTTGGTTGCAGATTTAAATCGATTTCCTTGTGTAGTTGCTCGTGATTTATTTTCGTTTTCTAATAAATCTTCAGGTATTTCATTTAAGAATCTTGAAGCCATATTGGACTGCGGTCTTCCAAAAAGCATTCTTGATGTCGCATGCGTTAAATATAACGTTTCTTCAGCACGTGTAATCGCTACATAACAAATTCTTCTTTCTTCTTGCATTTCATGATCATCATCACTTTTTATCGCCCTTATATGTGGAAATAATGATTCTTCCATGCCCATAATAAATACAATAGGAAACTCTAATCCTTTGGCTGAGTGCATTGTCATCAACGTTATGCCATCATCTATTTGCGCTTCGTCTATATCAGCAACTAAAGATAAGTCTGTTAAAAAATTGATTAACGACTGTTCTTCTAATGGCGTGTTTTCTTCGTAGTCTTTAGGGACTGACATAAATTCATCTATATTTTCTAATCTACTTCTTGATTCTAATGTTTGTTCTCGTTCCAACATCTCACGGTAACCTGATTTCACCAATACTTCTTCAACGATTTCTGTAATCTCTAAAAATTCTTGTTGTTTAATTAAGTTCTGTATCATGTCATAAAATGAAATACATGCTTGTGTTACTTTTTTAGATAAGCCTATAAAGTCTACTTCTGCTAGTGCATCAAACATACTTATCTCGTTTTGAGCAGCATATGCCTGAATTTTATCTACTGTCGATGGACCTACGCCACGTTTTGGTACATTGATTACACGACGTAAACTGATATCATCATTGCTATTGGCTATTATTCTCAAATAGCTAAGTAGATCTTTAATTTCTTTACGATCATAGAATTTTTGACCACCAACCATTGTGTATGGAATATTAGATTTCATAAATGTCTCTTCCAACACACGAGACTGAGCATTGGTACGGTATAAGATAGCCATATCTTTATATTTTTTTCCATTACGTTGTTGTTTCATAATTTCCTTAACTACATATTCCGCTTCGTCTCTCTCAGTAGTAGCTTCATAATAGTGAATTTTTTCTCCAGATGTATTACCTGTCCATAATCCTTTGGGTTTACGCTCTGAATTATTTTTGATTACTTCGTTAGCTGCATTTAATATATTTTTAGTTGAGCGATAATTTTGTTCTAAAAATATCGTTTTAGCTTCAGGATAATCTTCTTCAAAGGAAAGTATGTTTTGAATATCAGCACCACGCCAACCATAAATAGATTGATCAGAATCACCAACTACACATAAATTTTTAAATTTAGATGCTAAAAGATTTACTAATGTATATTGTGCTTTGTTTGTATCTTGGTACTCATCGACATGAATGTATTGGAATTTATTTTGATAAAATTCTAACACATCTGGCACACGTTCAAATAATCGAATTGTAACCATGATTAAATCATCAAAATCTAACGCTTCATTTCTTGATAACTGTCTTTGATATCCTTTATACACTGTAGCAACCATTTGTTCATGATATGTTTCAGCATCTTTTTGTGCATCCTCTGGTGTTTTCAATTCATTTTTCAAATTACTTATAGCACCTATAAACATTCTTGGTTCAAACTTTTTACTATCTATATTTTCATTTTTCAACACATCTTTGATAACTGATTTTTGGTCAGTAGGATCAATTATAGTAAAATTACGTTCAATACCAATTCTATCCGCATCTCTTCTCAGTATTCTTACACACATTGAGTGAAATGTTGACATCCATATAACTTGAGCCGGTTCTCCTACTAAAGCTTCCACACGTGCTTTCATTTCTTTTGCTGCCTTGTTTGTAAAAGTAATCGCTAGAATGTTGTATGGGGATACGTCCTTTTCATCAAGCAAGTAAGCTATACGATGAGTTAAAACACGTGTTTTGCCTGAACCCGCACCCGCCATAATAAGTAATGGTCCTTCTGTAGTGCGTACTGCTAAACTTTGTTCATCATTCATCTTATTTACTAATGCATTCATTTATGTGACTCCTTTATCTTAACTGTTTTTAATGCGTTTTTAATGTCTTTATAAACAATATCACCAACGATAATCGTATCAGCAATCGAAGCCATTTCTTCAGCTTCTTCTTGATTACTAATGCCACCACCATAAAATAATTGTGTATCACTTAACATATTTGCAGCTGTCTTTACCTTTTCAACTTCTCCGTATGCACCACTATATTCAAGGTACATAACTGGTAATTTATACATTTCATTAATCATTTGAGCATATGCTTCGATATCTTCATCTGTTAAATTTGTTTCAGCTTGTGTAACTTGTGCTACTTTGCTTTCAGGATTCATGACAACATATCCTTCAAAAACAACTTCTTCAAAATCTATGACATGTCCAAATGATTTCAATGCTTCTAAAAGTACACCGTTATGATATTTTACATCTGTACTATTCAATACAGTCGGTACAAAATAAAAATCAAAACCAGGCATAACACTTTCGATATTGGAAATTTCGAAAACGAGAGGTAAAGGGTATCTTCTCACCCTACTCATCAATTGAATAACATTATCTTCAGTAACATCATCTGTGCCACCTATCATAATTGCATCGGTTTGAGACATACATACCGCCTCTAAATCATCGTCAGAAATCGACTTAGCAGGATCTAATTTAAAAATATGTTTCCATTTTTTAATGTCATACATGATATGTTACTCCTTTTTTAGCATACTTTTGATTATATCATTTTTAACTACTGAGTTCTAAAATGATATAGGATTTTATAATGAATTCTAACATGACATATCAATGGTAAATTAATCATGTTTCTCATTAAATATATTCAAAATTTTTCAGAAAAATAATCGCTTCGTCTCTATTTTATCAATACACTTTAAATTAACAACATAAAAAGCTGTCAGCAAAGAAAGTTTCTTTACTAACAGCTTTACTAATGAAATCATTAAAATTACACTTCGCTACAGTATATAGAATTATTAATTAATCGGCCGTTTCAATATTCATGCGGTCTAGAATCATTGTGTAAGCATCATTTCCCCATTGTAAAGATCTCTTAACACGAGAAATCGTTGCAGTTGAAGCACCAGACTCTTGTTCAATCGTCGCATAAGTATATCCTTGCTTAATCATTTTTGCGACTTGCAATCGTTGAGATAACGATTGAATCTCATTTACTGTACATAAATCGTCAAAGAATTGGTAACATTCTTCTCTGTTTTCTAATGTAAGAATTGCATCAAATAATTCATCTAATGCTTTTCCTCTTAATTTTTCTATTTGCATTAAAAACAACCCCTGTACTTTCATTTTAATCTTAATTCAACGTGCTAATACATTAAAGTGTAACGATTTCATAAATAAATTTCAATTATTCTAATCCTGCACGTTTAAAAATCGTATCAACTTGGTTTAAATGGTGTTTTGGATTGAAACATTCATCTAATTCTTCAGTGCTCAATAAATCTGTAATAGATGAATCTTGTTCAATTAATGTTCTAAATGGTGTTTTTGTTTCCCAAGACTCCATCGCTTTTGGCTGTACTTTATCATATGCTGCTTCACGTGCTAAACCTTTATTTATCAATGCTAATAATACACGTTGCGAATAAATAAGACCAAAAGTTTTATCGATATTTGCTAACATATTATCTTCAAATACAGTAAGTCTTTCTACAATATTTGTAAATCTATTTAACCCGTAATCTAAAGCTATCGTTACATCTGGCAGCATGATTCTTTCTGCAGATGAATGTGAAATATCTCTTTCATGCCATAAAGCTACATTTTCATATGCAGTTGTAATGTATCCTCTGATAACACGAGCAATACCAGTAATATTTTCTGAGCCAATTGGATTACGTTTGTGTGGCATCGCTGACGAACCTTTTTGGCCTTTAGCAAAAGCTTCTTCAACTTCTCTTGTTTCAGTTTTTTGTAAGTTGCGTATTTCCACTGCAAATTTTTCCATAGAAGTACTTATCAACGCTAAAGTAGCTATATAATATGCGTGTCGGTCACGTTGTAACGTCTGAGTAGAAACAGCGGCTGTATCTAAACCTAAATTTTCACAGACATGCGCTTCAATTTCAGGTGGGATGTTTGCAAAAGTCCCTACTGCACCACTCATTTTACCAACTTCTATTTCTTTTCTCACACGCTTAAAACGCTCTAAATTACGTTTCATTTCTGTATACCATAATGCCATTTTGACACCAAATGTTGTTGGTTCCGCATGTACACCATGAGTTCGTCCCATCATTAAAGTATATTTATAATTTTTAGCTTTTTGTGCTAAAACATCAATAAATCTTTCTAAATCTTTTTCAATAATATCGTTTGCTTGTTTAATGACATAACTTAATGCCGTATCAACTACATCAGTTGATGTTAACCCGTAGTGTACCCATTTACGCTCTTCACCTAATGTCTCTGATACTTGTCTTGTAAATGCAACGACATCGTGTCGTGTTTCTTCCTCAATTTCTTTTGCGCGGTTAACATCAACCTTTGCATTCTGACGAATTTTCAATACATCTTCAGCAGGTATATCTCCTAATTTACTCCAAGCTTCACATGCTAGTATTTCTACTTCTAACCAAGCTTCATAGCGATTTTGATCCGTCCAAATATTTGACATTTCTTCTCTAGAATAACGTTCTATCATTAAAATAAGCTCCTATCTTGCGTAAGTTTTAGTTCACAAACTCCAAAAACATGTACATTCTATCAAAAAATACAATTAAAGTTCGTGTTTATTCTTGTCATTATTAGTTTAACAGAATTGATCATAAATGTATAAGTCTTTTCTATCTTCTTTATAGAAATTTTAACACGTTTTATCAAAAGCCGTGCATAAAAACCTTATTCTCCTCAAGATTTATCATTTTATATTAATTTGCGATTATATGATAAAAAAATCGTTGACCTGAGATTTCTATCTCTGCCAACGATTACATTTATATATCTAACACTAAGTATCTGTTTTAAACGATTATTCTATTAATTTTCCAACAAATTGAATTTCTTGCCTGTATACTTCATATTTACCATCTTTATTTTCTTTATAAATTGGTTTTTCAAAGCGTTTAATAGGCATATATCCAGCATCTCGCATACGTTGCAAACAAGCTTGTATCGTTTCGTTTTCTTCTACTTTAAACTTTTGCTGCTTTTTCATATACTTTCCACTTTATCTGGATCATATTGTTTAAGTTTCTTGCTACGCACACCTTTAACCCAAAAACCACCGTGAATTGTTCTTGGTTCATATGCGATGATAAACGCTTTTTCATCAATTTGCTTAATGGTTTCTATCAATTTCAGCTCAAAACGTCTTGGTGTTAATATTTGTAAAATTAATCTCGTGCCATCTCTGCCATAAGCAGTATTATGTGTAACGCCATAACCTAAATCTCTCAATTGCTTTGGTAAATCTAATTCATATTCAGATGAAGTAACATTCACAACTGTATAGCCAAGCGCTAATTTCTCTTCAATTTTCATTCCTACAATAATACCGATTGAAAACCCAAATGCATATGCAAAGACATTTTGAATTTGATCTAAACTAGACATAACCATTCCCAAACCGATAACGTATACTAAAACTTCTAAGAAACTTACCACTGCTGCAACATAACGATAACCTTTGAGTGTTAAAATCGTTCTCATTGTCAAACAAGTTACATAAGCAACATTAATAATAAAAATAGCTAAAACCATTAACCATGGATTAGAAGTAATTACTGACATGTTCATTTCCCTTTCTTTCTCATTAAATTCAAATTATTTTATCAGTAACTTATTATTTTGTCACTAAAATCATTCGAAATCTGTTTGATTTTTCGGCCATGTATATCTTGTGTAAGCTAATTCTCTTTTATGTGCATTTTTAATATAATGATTTTCTATGATAGCTTTTGCTTCTTTTGGCACTTGTTTTCCTTCTAAATAATCATCTATATGAGCATAACTAACACCAAGTGCATCTTCATCTGGTAATTGTGGTTTGTTTTCTTCTAAATCAGCAGTTGGTACTTTTTCATATAAATGTGCTGGAGCATCTAAATATGCTAATATTTGTCGCCCTTGACGTTTATTTAAACCAAATAACGGTGCGATATCTGCTGCACCATCGCCATATTTTGTAAAAAATCCAGTCAAGTTTTCCGCTGAGTGATCAGTACCCACAACAATTCCTTGTTGATTGGATGCAATCGAAAATTGTGCTTTCATACGTTCACGCGCTTTTTCATTCCCTTTTTGGAAATCCGTCAACACAATTCCAGATTCTTTTAGCGATTCTACACTTTGATCTACTGAAGGTTTAATGTTGACTGTAATTGTTCGATCCGGTTGTATAAACTTCAAAGCATCTTCAACTTCATCGGCATCTTTTTGTTCGCCATATGGTAATTTAACTGCAATAAATTGACAATCAATATCTTTTTCTTTTAATTCATTTATCGCAATTTGACATAGCTTGCCAGCTAAAGTCGAATCTTGCCCACCTGAAATACCTAAAACCAATGATTTAATAAATGAATGAGACTGGATATAATTTTTAATAAATTGAATAATATTGCGCGTTTCTAATTTGCTATCAATGCTGGGCTTGACTTTCATTTCTCTTACGATAATATCTTGAATTTCACTCATTTTCTTCTTCCATCTCCTTCACATGTTCTGCCACTTCAAATATACGTTTATGTTTATTTTCCCAACATTCTGTACTTAAATCAACTGGGTACTCCTGAGGATTAAGATGACGCTTGTTCTCATCCCATAAGTACGAAAGACTTTTAGTCAAATAATTTTGTGCTTCCTTTTCATCTGGTAAATCATAAACGAGTTCACCGTCTTTAAAAATATCATGGTGTAACGGCTTGGCTATAAAGGATTTTATAAATTTCATCTTATACGTATGTACAGGATGGAACAATTTAAGCGGAGACTCATCATAAGGATCTTCATGCGCTAACGTGATATAGTCACCCTCAGCTTTGTTTGTTTTCTTATTAATAATACGATAGACGTTTTTCTTTCCTGGTGTAGTTACCTTTTCTGCATTGTTTGATAGCTTTATTCGGTCTACATAATTCCCTGAAGCATCTTGTACTGCCACAAGTTTGTATACTGCACCTAAGGCAGGCTGATCGTAACCAGTAATTAATTTAGTACCAACACCCCATGAATCAACCTTTGCACCTTGCGATTTCAAGCTTGTAATCGTTTGTTCATCTAAATCATTTGATGCAATAATTTTAGTTTCAGTAAATCCTGCATCATCTAACATGCGACGTGCTTCTTTTGATAAATAAGCGATATCACCAGAATCTAAACGTATACCAACAAAGTTAATTTCATCACCAAGCTCTTTAGCAACTTTTATCGCTGTTGGTACACCAGATTTCAAAGTATGAAAAGTATCAACTAAGAACACGCAATCTTTATGGCGTTCTGCATATTTTTTAAATGCAATATATTCATCACCATAAGTTTGAACCATTGCATGCGCATGCGTTCCTGATACTGGTATGCCAAAAAGTTTTCCAGCGCGCACATTACTCGTTGAATCAAATCCACCAATATATGCTGCTCTTGCACCCCACAAAGCAGCATCTGCTTCTTGTCCACGTCTTGTTCCAAATTCCATTAATGTGTCATTTGGCGCTACTTGTTTTATTCTACTTGCTTTCGTAGTAATTAGCGTGTGAAAATTCACGATATTTAACAACATCGTTTCAATTAATTGTGCTTGGATAAGTGGTGCTTCTACGCTTAATAAAGGTTCATTACCAAAACATAATTCTCCTTCTTGCATAGAACGAATATTACCAGTAAATTTCATATCTTTTAAATATTCTAAAAAGTCTTCTTGATAACCAATGGATTTTAAATATTTAATATCCGATTCTGAAAAATGAAAGTTATTGATATAAGCAATCACTCGTTTCAATCCATTAAACACTGCATATCCGCTGTTGAAAGGCATATTTCTAAAATATAAATCAAATACAGCATTTCTTTCATGAATCCCGTCATTCCAATAACTCTCCGCCATATTTATTTGATATAAATCATTATGTAATACTAATGTATCATCCTCAAATTGGTACACCGCTATCTCTCCTATCGGCTTTTTCATTAGTTTAACACAAAAAATTAAACGTTTATATCTGAAATGAATTTATCCATATTACTTCAAACATAACGCATCATAATATTAAATATAATTTTGTTATTTAATTATTATTTAGTTAGTAGTAAATTCAAAATAGTAGCGACAAAATCATGACAATTCTATAATTAAACATTAAAAATAGAAAAAATACCGTATAATGTGTGCGAGGTGTTTTATATGTTAAATGAAGCTAAATCATTTATTCAAACAATGTATAAAGAATTAAATTATAACGAAAATACTATTTTAAAACGAATTAATCAGATAGAAACACAAATAAACTTAACTGGTACGTATAAACATACTAACGAGGAACTTGTATATGGTGCTAAGATGGCTTGGAGAAATTCAAATCGTTGTATAGGCCGTGCATTCTGGGACTCATTAACCGTCAATGATGCAAGACATATCCAGACTGAACAAGAATTTTTAGATGCAATAGAAAATCATATTCAATTCGCTACAAATGGAGGGAAAATAAAACCATGTATCACTATTTTTGATGCTCAACATCCTCCAAAAATATATAATAATCAACTTATCAGATATGCAGGTTATGAAGACGTAGGTGACCCTTCCGAACTAAAAATCACACAATTAGCCGAACATTTAGGTTGGCAAGGCAAACATACAGATTTTGACATTTTACCTTTAATTTATAAAATTCCTGGTGAATCGTTAAAGTTTTACAATTATCAACCTGAAATGATAAAAGAAGTGCCTATTACCCATGATCGTTTTCCAAAATTAGAAAAGCTTGGGCTAAAATGGTATGCCGTACCAATTATATCTAACATGGACTTAAAAATTGGTGGAATCACATATCCAACCGCGCCGTTCAACGGCTGGTACATGGTAAATGAAATTGCGGTGCGAAATTTTACTGATTCATATCGCTACAATTTACTAGAAACCGTTGCAGAAGCTTTTGAATTTGATACACTAAAGAATAATTCTTTTAACAAAGATAGAACGTTAGTCGAATTGAATTATGCAGTATATCATTCTTTTAAAAATGAAGGCGTATCAATGGTTGATCATCTAACTGCGTCAAAACAATTTGAAAGATTTGAAAAAAACGAACGGAAAAATGGAAGAGATGTAACCGGAAAATGGTCTTGGTTGGCACCATCTTTATCTCCAACTTTAGTATCTAATTACCATCACGGGTATAAAAATGAGATGAAAGAACCGAATTTCTTTTATAAAAAACAATCATCTGTTTCTGGGTGTCCTTTCCATTAATTTTTAACACATATATACAAGGGGTAACGTCACATGAAATTATATTATTTAGGTCCAAAAGGAACATTTTCATATTTAGCGGCAAAACAATATCTATCAGAATCTGAGTTCGAATATACGTCTAAATCTAATTTGTATGAAGTCGTTACTGCTGTCTCAGAAGATAATCATAGTATTGCTGTCGTGCCCATCGAAAATTCAATTGAAGGTACAATCAATATTGTTGCCGATGCCTTAACACAACAAAATATTTATGCACAGGGAGAAATACATTTAGATATACAATTTGCTTTATATGGCCCTGAAAATGCAACAGTCAATGATATATCAAAAGTTTATTCAATAAGCCCAGCAATTAGTCAAACGAGCCAATATATACAACAACATAAGTTCACATATGATTATGTAGATAGCACGATACAAAGTTTAGAAAAAATAACCAACCAAGTGGGTGCAATCGCACCTTTAGGTAGTGGGGAAACTTATGGCTTTCAACCTATAGAACAAAACATTCAAGACTTCCCTCACAATGTCACACGTTTTTTAGTCGTAAGTAACCAGCCACAACATTCGGACAATGCTAGTGACACAATGTTACTCATTACACCACAATTTGATAAACCAGGTTTACTTGCAAGTATTTTAAACACTTTTGTGCTTTTTAACATCAACTTATCTTGGATTGAGTCTAGACCTTTAAAAACACAGCTGGGCATGTATCATTTTTTCGTCCAAGCAGATACTGGTTTAACAGAAGCGTTATCGAAAGTCATTAAAATCTTGAACACTTTAGATTTTCAAGTTACAATCATTGGATCTTTCAATAAGTTAAATCACGATTAATCAGAAAGTAAAATTCAAAAACTTATCATGATATGATACTTCAAAAATAATAGAGCCTGAGACATTTAATTGTCTCGGGCTCTATTATTTTTGATTTATTTTAATGGTAATGGTTTGGTAATATCTATACCTAATACTGGTGGTACTAAGAAATAAACTACTAACACAATAACAATAATACTCAACAGGTTAACCCAAAATCCAACTGACGCCATTTTTTTAATGCTAATCCTTCCAGTTCCAAATACAATAGCATTTGGTGGTGTGCCAACTGGTAACATATAAGCACAATTAGCGGCCATAGCAGCAGGTACCATGAGTAGTAGCGGATGTACATTAACTGCAACTGAAAGTGTTGCAAGTATAGGTAAAATCATAGTCGCAGTAGCTGTATTCGAAGTTATTTCTGTTAAAAACAACACAAATATTGTAATGACAAGAACGATAATTAATGGACTAACGCCTTCAATCAACTTTAATTGTTCACCTAACCATTTCGCTAAGCCACTCTCTGAGATACCTTTAGCAAGTGCCAAACCTCCACCAAATAAAATGAGTACGCCCCATGGCAAGTCTTTGGCAACATTCCAATCAATAATTCGCGTATGTTGTTCTTTATTTTTAGCCGGTATTAAAAATAATAATACAGCTATAAACATGGCAATTGTACCGTCTGCCACTTCTGAGGTGAACGACCAATTTTTCAATAAGAATTCTCTACTAATCCATAACAAACTTGCTAATATAAAAATTGCTTGTACCACTTTTTCTTCGTATTTCATCTTTCCTAACTCATCTAATTTTTTCCTAATTAAGTTCTGACCGCCTGGCAGTTCTTTCATATCATGTTTAAATGCAACATAACGTAGATACAACCATACTAAAATCAATAGTACAATGACTGTAGGTACGCCAATGACCATCCATTTAGCAAAGCTTATTTCCTCACCAAATGCAGATTGATATTGGCCTTTAAGGATAATAAGTGGAGGCGTTCCGATCAAAGTTCCTAAACCACCAATGGTTCCTGCATACCCAATGGCTAACACTAGCGATTGTTCAAATTTACTGATGCTTGTAGCATTCATTTCTTCCCCTTTTAAATCATTTGCTTCTTTAATAATCGCTAAACCTATCGGTATCATAATCATCACAGCTGCAGTATTAGAAACAAACATAGATAAGAATCCTGTCGCTATCATAAAACCTAATAAAATCTTTCCAGTACTTGTACCTAGAATACTAATGATTGTTAAGGCAACACGTGTATGTAAATTCCATCTTTCCATAGCAATAGCTAATATAAATCCACCTAAAAATAGAAAAATAATATCATTACCATATTGAGCAGATACTTCTTCTGGGCTAAGTACATGTCCAACAGGCAATAAAATTAATGGCAACAAACTAGTTGCAGCAATTGGTATTGCTTCAGTAATCCACCAAATAGCGATCCAAATAGTAATCGCTAATACAAAAACGCCTTTATACGATAAATTTTCAGGTTCAAAAGTTAACAATGTCAAAATAAATAGTAGTGGCCCTAAAATCAACCCTGTAAGCTGTCCTGCATTATAAGATTTATTTTTTTTAGAAAAAAATGTTAAATACTGCGAACGCCTATATTCCCCTTTGTTTATATTATTCATAATGATTCCCCCCGATTTCAATTACTTTCTGAATTTTCTTACTTTATTACTCTTTAACATAATATAATTTCTATTAAATTACAATATGTTTTATATTGTGTTTTAATTCAGAACTACTAAAATAAAGAATCATTATTTTATATTTATTTTTTTAACGCTTATATTTTCCTGATTTGAGAGATACAAATCTTCTATATCTTTTAAATAAAGTCTTTGCTGCTTATTGTCATAATAATTCTGTGCTATAAATATATTGTTGTGTTTTACGTTATTATAGCTTTGCACTCGAATGGCATCTTTAGACATATGACCTATAAAGTGATTATGATAAATATTTAAATTACTTCCAGATTGCGTTGGTCTTGCCTTACCTGTGAGATCTTGTGCATTTTTTCCATCTTTCACTGCTAAAAATCGAATCCCTCCTCCACAATTTTTAAATATATTATCATGGATAAAAGTATCTTTTGATTTTAAAGGGGTCAGTGCGTATTGGTTGATACCTTCAAATGTATTAAAACGAATGTGTATATTTTCGTAAAATTGATTAAATCTACTCGCATGAGATCCAATTGCTCTATTCCAAGCACCCATCGTTGGTGTCTTTGAATTTCCAAAATAACAATTTTCAATTATTACATTTTTAGTTATCGTACCATCCGTGGCACCAAATTTTGGGAAAGCACCTTTTACTTGTATATCAATTTGTACCGCTTCTGAAAATAACCTTTCTCCTTTATCGTCTTTAAATCCTAAAAATTCGCAACCATTTATATATAGGCCATTAATGCCGCATGCATCTATTGCATGACCTCCAACAACATCTTTAAATGTTACACCTAAAATTTGAATATTTTGAGCATGCCCCATGCACATTGCTGTATTGTTATATGGATACTCATAACCATTCATATCCAATGTTCCACCAGCAATGCAGATTTCACTATTACCTTCATATCCATAATAAGATTTCAGCCATCTACCATTTTTCAATAAAGTATCTTTGCCTACTCTTTTTAATACTGCTTCGTCGTCCATTATCAAAGTAGTTGAATCATATATTACCAACGGTCTACGAATATGATACTCTCCCTTGGGAATATAAATTGTTATGTTTTTATGTTTTCTAGCGTATTTTAACGCTTTTTGAATCGCGCGTGTATCTGCCCATCTATGCTTACCTTTTAGGCCGAACTGCATTGCATTAATTATCATTAGTAATTCTTCCTCCTCACTTAATACTTTATAATAAACTAATAGTTCGTTTTTCAAACGCTTTAAATGCACCTTTAATGATTTATGTACTTAGTATATAATAACTATAATCTTAATTTTGGGAGTGTTACATTAGATGAAAAATAGCGCGCTTATTATTGTTGACTATTCAAATGATTTTGTTGCTGATAATGGTAAATTAACTTGTGGCCTTCCGGGTCAACAAATTGAAAGTTATATTGTTGAAAGAATTGAAGCATATAATAAGAAACAGGCTAATATCTTTTTTCTTATGGATTTACATTATGAAGAAAATAGCTATCATCCAGAAAACAATCTTTTTCCACCTCATAATATAATTGATACCACTGGAAGAGAACTTTATGGTAAAGTAAATGATATTTATCAAAATATCTTATTTAATGATCATGTGCATTATTTAGATAAAACACGTTATGATTCATTTTGTGGTACGCCCTTAGACATTATGTTACGTGAACGCAACATTACGCATTTAGAAATTGTTGGTGTATGTACAGATATTTGCGTGCTGCACACCGCAATCTCTGCTTACAATTTGGGATATGCTATTTCAATTTCTCATAAGGGTGTCGCTTCTTTTAATCCAACAGGGCATCAATGGGCATTAGATCATTTTAAAAATTCATTAGGTGCTGAAGTAGAATAACAATAGAAAATCATGATAAAATAAAATTAACTAAAAAATTAAGGAGAATTAAAACATGGCAAAAACTTATATTTTCGGTCATAAAAATCCAGATACAGATGCAATCTCATCAGCTATTATTATGGCAGATTTTGAACAACAAACAGGAAATACAGACGCAACACCTTATCGTTTAGGCGAAGTAGGACCTGAAACTCAATATGCATTAAATCATTTTAATGTAGACACACCAGAATTACTTAGTGATGATTTAAATAATCAAAATGTTATCTTAGTTGACCATAATGAATTCCAACAAAGTGCTGATACAATTGATAAGTCATCAATTCAACATGTCGTTGACCATCATAGAATTTCAAACTTTGAAACTGCAGGACCATTATATTACCGTGCTGAGCCAGTAGGTTGTACTGCAACAATCTTATACAAAATGTACAAAGAACGTGGTTTTGAAATCAAACCTGAAATTGCTGGTTTAATGATTTCTGCTATCATTTCAGATAGCTTACTATTTAAATCACCAACTTGTACACAAGAAGATATTGACGCTGCTGAAGCTTTAAAATCAATTGCAGATGTTGACTTAGAATCTTATGGTTTAGAAATGTTAAAAGCAGGTGCTTCAACAACTGACAAAACTGCATCTGAGCTATTAAATATGGATGCAAAATCATTTAATATGGGTGACTATATTACACGTATCGGTCAAGTTAATACTGTAGATATTGATGAAGTATTCCAACGTCAAGAAGAGTTAGAAAAAGCAATGTTAGAAGTAAGTACAAATGAAAAATATGATTTATTTGTACTTCTTGTAACTGATATCATCAACAGTGATTCTAAAATTTTAGTTGTTGGTGCTGAAAAAGATAAAGTAGGCAACGCATTCAACGTTAAACTAGACAATAATACTGCATTTTTACCAGGTGTTGTATCTCGTAAAAAACAAGTTGTACCACAAATTACAGAAGCTTTAAGCTAATCTCATACTTTATCAATATATAACACTATATAGTAAAAACTTAAATAGTTTACTATATAGAAAAACTGGGACATAATAATAATTATGTTCCAGTTTTTTATCCATCTTTTTAAACTATCTAAATCATCAATATACTAGGAGGAATAATATTTGAATTCAATAGAACAATCTTTCCACAATAGTAAACAATATTTTAATACTCATGAAACCAAATCACTTAAATTTAGAAAAAAACAACTCAAACAGTTAAGTAAGAGTATTAAAAATTATGAAAATGACTTACTTGAAGCTTTTCAAAAAGATTTAGGTAAAAATAAAGTAGAAGCCTACGCAACTGAGATTGGCTTTACATTAAAAAATATTAAATCAGCTCGTAAAGAACTAAAAAATTGGGCCAAAACCAAACAAGTCAATACACCCTTATTTATGTTTCCTACCAAAAGTTACATTATGAAAGAACCTTATGGCACAGTGCTAATTATTGGACCTTTTAATTATCCATTCCAATTGTTAATAGAACCGTTGATTGGTGCAATTGCTGCAGGAAACACTATAATACTAAAACCCTCTGAATTCACACCGAATGTATCTGATGTCATACAGCAAATCATTTCCGACGCCTTTGATCCTGAGTATATTAATATCATTCAAGGAAATGCTGATATAACTCAGTCTTTACTTCATTTACCTTTTGATTATATTTTCTTCACAGGTAGTGAGCAAGTTGGACGCATCGTATATAGTGCTGCAAGCAAAAACTTAACGCCTGTAACTTTAGAATTAGGTGGAAAGTCACCTGCAATCATTGACGAAAGTGCAAATATTAAAGTTGCAAGTGAACGTATTTGTTTTGGTAAGTTTACAAATGCTGGACAAACTTGTGTTGCACCGGATTACTTACTGGTAAATCGTAAAGTAAAAGATGAGCTCATCAGTGCATTAAAAAAGACAATAACTGAATTTTATGGTACAAATATTCAAGATAGTCCAGACTTTGGACGTATTGTAAACAAAAAACATTATCACCGTTTAAATGAATTGTTAAATATTCATCACCCTGAGATTACTTTTGGTGGTCAAACTGATATTGATGAAAATTTTATTGCACCTACTATCTTAGACGGTACTACTTTCGATTCAAAAATTATGGAAAATGAAATTTTCGGACCAATTTTACCTATTATAGTTTACGATGATTTTGACGAAGCAATTGATTTAATACGTACTAAACCTAAACCACTTAGCCTTTATTTATTTAGTGAAGATGAAAACAGTTCAGAGAGAATACTAAATGAATTATCCTTTGGTGGTGGTGCAATCAATGATACCTTAATGCATTTAGTAAACCCTAATTTACCTTTTGGTGGTGTTGGTGCTTCCGGTATAGGAAAATACCATGGAAAATATTCTTTTGATACTTTTAGTCATGATAAATCATATATTTTTAAATCTACAAGGTTGGAATCAAGCCTATTGTTCCCTCCTTACAAAGGAAAATTTAAATATATTAAAGCATTCTTCAACAAATAATATTTTAATATAGTAAATCCCGAAAACTAAGCTAAGTTTTCGGGATTTTTATCATTTATTTTATTTTAAAAACTGAACACAAACACCTTCTGGTGCATTTTTGTTGTCATCTGCTTTCTCTAATTTTCCAGTAACTTTGTCTCTCTTAAATACAACAACTTCATAATCACCCTCTTGATGGGCGCAAACTAAGAAGTCATCTGATCCAGTAATATTAAAATCACGAGGAAATGCTCCTCCACTTGCTACTATATCTACGAGTGAAATTGTTGAGCCATTGTCTCCAAGTTTGAAGATAGCAATACTATCATGTCCTCTATTACTAATATATAAGAACTTTTGATCGTGAGATAATCTTACTGCAGCTAACTTGGTTGCACCTTCAAAATTTTCGGGTATTGTTGCATGGCGCTCAATTTCTGAGAATTCACCATTTTCGTATTCCATAACACTTACAATATTTGATAATTCGTGTACAACATAAGCGATTTTCCCATTTTCATGGAAAGCAATATGCCGTGGTCCATCTCCTGGCTCAAAGTCATATACTGCATATTCACTGTATCCATTATCTCCAAATTCATACGTTACAATCTTATCTGTCCCTAAATCCATAGCCACCACATATTTTTCATCTGGTGTTATACCAAGGTAATGGACATGAGGTTGTTCTTGTCTTTCTAAAGGACCTGTTGGGTAATCATGTGTTAACTCTTGAATTAAACGAATAACTTCACCAGTAGTCGGATTCGCTTCATAAATACGAGCCAGTCCTGCACCATAAACTGCTTCAAAAATGTATTTTCCATTTGGCGAAACTGAAACATAACATCCGCTACCTTTTGTTGAAGCTAAACATTTATTAATAAAGCTAATTTTGCCATCTTGGTCTATTTTAAAACTTGCGATACCACAGTCTTCGCCTTCACGTGTGACAGCATATAAAAATGAGTCATGCTGATTCACGTATGTTGATGCTTCTAATTCATAACCTGTTTCTACCTCAACAATCGTTCCTGTTTGTTCATCTAATTCGAAACGGTAAATGCCCTTCCCCTCTTTTTTCGTATATGAACCGATATATCCTACTGTAGTCATGTAAACCCCTCCATATAATGATACTTTCATTTTAATAAATATTAATGCTAAATGACAATATAATGGTTTTAGTGCTAATACGCGATTATACATCATCTCATTGTAACCTATATGACAAAAATAACTTTTACTTTTATTAAACTAATTTATCTTAATTAAACATATCATTTTCTAGCTTTCACTTTAATTATTATCTGCTTTCTTTTATAAATCAGGTCAGTTTTCAGACGTTACGCTAACATTTTATTAAATATTGAAAAATAACTTGCAATAATACGAACAAATGTTCTATTATTGAATTGAGGTGATTAGATGCTTTCAAATGAATATAATAATAAAGAAACTGATTATAGAAAAATACCTAGGGAAAAATTAAATCCTAATATTCCACAAGGACGCGGAATGGTTAAGTGGGCACCATTTGCAACGTTACCCGAACAATTTGAGGCAGTACAACAACATATCATTGATCAAAATAAAATTGACCGTCCTATTTTATCAGACGATCAATTAAATGAACTTAATATTCAACTACATCAAGCACTACATGCAAATATACCAGTGGATATCGAATATTATAAGAATGGTTGGCTAGAATATATCACATTGGAAATTAAAAATATTGATATGCTTCATATGTACTTAGAGGGATATCCACTTGCCAATTCAAACACAATAAAGCTATCACTTTTTGATATCACAAACATAAACCTAAAGCATCAACCAACATCGTACTAAAAGTCAGTTATTGCACACATGTCATTCGCAGTCCTTCGACTGCATAAGCCTCCGTAGCATCTGCTTTCGGCAGCTCTTTTACTTTGGTTCGCAGTCTTCCGACTGCATAAGCCTCCGTAGCATCTGCTTTCGGCAGATGAACGGAGGCTAAAAAAAAATAGAACACTTAAAAGTGTTCTATCAGTAATTAATTATTAGATTCGATGTCTGAAACGATTTCTTTTGTTTTATTTTCGATATCTTCAAAGTCTTTTTTGAAGATATAAGCGAATACAACAGCACCTATTCCTGCTGCTAAAGATACAGTAAGAATTGTACCGAATACAAATTTAAATAAACCTTTAATAAAATTCCACATTCTGTTTCACCTCAATAATTTATTAACATGTCTAACAATTATGATAGCATACTTAAAGACATCAATAAATATATACCCTTTTTCAAATAAATTATTCTAAGGATTCATAATATAAAATTACATTATAAATATACTAAATAACCATTATAACTTAAATAGTTTGAAAAGAATTGGAATTTAATAACCATTTGAAGTAAACATGATACTACTATAAAATAATCATTAGATATTAATTACCCCACCAAGTTGATAGAGCATCTCTTAATTGTCCATAGTAATTTAACATAATCATCACCTCATTCAACTAAATTAAGATTTAGTTTTAAAAGTTAATTTTATGATAACTTCCACAGAACAGTAATACAATTAACATGACGTTACAATGAGATAACATTATTGTAAGGTTACACTTAACATAGGAGTTTTTTTATGCAAAAAGTACAATCAGATATTTTAACGCACCGAGGATCACATTTTGATTTAGGCGTCAAAACTGCTAAATGGATGCAGCAAACACCAATGCTAAAAAATAGAGAAAAAGAATGGAAAAAACGCATGCCTAGATTTGATATAAATATTAAAGAAACATATGAAATTTTCCAAATATATGCCCCACAAATTTGGGAAGAAATAAAAGGTATGCAAGAAGTTTTGAATCTCCCTACCAAACAAATGATATTAAACTTCGGACATTACCGTTTTACACCATTAAAAAATAGCGGTTGCACTGTCTTTTTAGGAAATGATTACATGGTACGCAATTACGACTACCATCCTGCCACTTATGATGGACGATATTTATTATTTCAACCAAATGATGGTGGTTTAGCACAGGTTGGGCCAACTTCGCGTGTAACTGGAAGAATGGATGGAATGAACGAAGCTGGGCTGTCTATGGGTTACAATTTCATGCACCGTAAACATCCTGGAGACGGTTTTGTATGTTATATGATAGGTAGAATTATTCTACAGTATTGTAAAACTGTACCAGAAGCAATACAACTATTAAAGGAAATCCCACATAGAAGTTCATTTAGCTACATTGTTATGGATAAAAATCTAGATCATGCAATTATTGAAGTTACACCCCGTTCAATTAACGTGCGCTATGACCAAACTTGTACGAATCACTTTAAATTATTAACACATGAAAATAGAAATTATACAGCAGAATCAGAGGCGCGTTTAGAACGGCTTATTAAACATAAACCAGCACACCTAAATAAAGCAGAAGCTTTTAAATTATTTAATAACCCTCAATATAACATTTATAGCAAGCTTTTTAGAAGTTGGTCAGGAACAATACATACGAGTATGTATGAACCACAGACTTTAACTGCATATATTGCAATCGGTGAAAATAAACATCCGACCAAAATAAACTTTGCAAACTGGCTTAATGGACAAGCTTTATCTGCAGACACACTTTTTGGTCAATTAGATACCGAATTAACCTTTGCAACTTATTAGACTATACAAAAGGAGTGAAACAGAGATCTAATTTTATTAAAAAGATTTTATTGTCTCTCTCCTAGCAATGATGATTAAAATCGAAAAAAAGTACAAAATGAGTGCCTGGGCTGAATCTTATACATAAGGCTCACTAACAATATGAAAAAATCTGGGACGAGTCAATGATGTCCCAGATTCTATAAAAGTAATTAATCAATCACTATATCTCCGTCAGTGGTATATAACTCTAAAATATTATCCCCATTTCCTATTTTTTGATTCACAAAATGCTTATTGTTAACTTTTTCATCTCCATGAAATGGATATAACTTTAGAAGTGTATTTTTCGGCGCCGCTTTATAACTAATATTAATATCACCTTTTTTAGCAGAAGCCTTAAAATTTGAATCGATTTCTGTATTAGATAAGTTTATGCTTCCATTATTTACTAATAACACAGACGCTTGGATAAGAGTATTTTCACTATTTATTCTGGCATTTTCAGTTTTAATATTAGCATTATTTATTTCACTATTTTTAAACGTTATAGCTGAATTTAGTCCTTTATACCTTAACTTTTCAAACTTAGATTCATTTACAAACACCTTACCTCCATTTTTATGCTTTTTTGAAAAATCTGCATCATTTACATTTAATTGTTTAACCGTTATAGTGTTATATTTACTTGAAACATGCAGTTCATTTAATTTTTCTTTAGGTAAAGTGATAATTAAGTTATCCTCAAAGTTTCTAAAAGGATTGTAATTTAAACCATAATGGTTTTCTAGTTTTTCAGTCTCTTTAACTTTCAACGTTTTATCATGATTGCTAATATCAAGATTTCTTTTACCTTTATATCTCACTGACGTTTTATCTCCAGCTTTAATTAAAACTTTACAATTTTCAGTTAAAACATCCAAATTTTTAATATCTTTAGAATCTAATACTTTATTAACACTATTTAATTTTTCATTTTGCTTTTCAAAACCGAACCATGTAACACTTCCTAAAAGAAAGCACGTTATAAATAAAGTTAATCCACCTAAAAATAACCGCTTCATAAATCTACACTTCCTTTAATTGTTCGGATATTCCATCTTAAATATTTTAAAATTAAACGATAAACAAGTTGAGCTAGTTTAGCTATAATTACAAATAAAAAAATACCTAACCCTGTAAAAGAAAAAGCAAAAAAATAATTACTTATCGCAAGACTAATCATGTGATTCAATAATCCATGAACAATTAACAATATAGGGCTAATAGTTAAGAAAAACGCAACGAGTAATAAGCCACACATAAATACAGCTAATATTACCATAGGTATCAAAATAATAACTAATGACAAAATCCCCATACCTAGAGAAGCCATTATTGCTCTGACAATATTTTTAGTACTTGGTCTATATTCGGCAGATACAATAGCATTTTTTGCCATTATCTGTTTACCAATCTGCTTTGGCGATTCTAAAGCTCCAATGATTTGGTATTCATTTTTCCCATTGTTTTCTTGTTCAAAAAAATACTGCTCATATTCATACATCACTTTATCTCGTTCATTTCGAGGTAGGTTTTCTAATTCTTGTTCTAACGCATTTAAAAATGTGATTTTATCCAAGTTATCTACCGCCATTCAAATTGTAAGATTTCATCTATTTCTATTTCAATTCAAAACATGGCAAACCGATAAGGCATGTCATTACCAAATTTAATAATACAAATTTCAACGCTCTAATTTCATCATTTCTATGTATAACAAACACTTTAATATATTCATCATCTAAATGTTGCGTTAAGATTATTAAGTAAACATAATCTAACATATCAAAGATTCAATGATTAAATATAATAAATTTAATGTTTAAATATTATTAGTTAAAAACTAATATCAAAAAGTTATGTAATCCAATGTTGTTTTACACTATTCATACTAAATTAATATAGCATAATCATAGTCAAGTCCAGACTCCTG
>NZ_JAESLH010000026.1:0-2992 GCF_017892545.1 Staphylococcus sp. GDY8P67P | reverse complement strand
GTGCAGTATTAATTTTTATATCGCTACAACGCCGATTCCTTAAAACTAAGATAAAAATTGACGAAGGTCGATTATGGTTTTTTACGCGTTCTTTTTAGAACGCATAAGTGCGCCCTTACGGGATTTAACTAGATTATAACGACGAAAAATAGACCTGTAAAGCAATAACAGTTGGGTCTACTTTGTCTACTGGGCAGACAAGAAAAGAACACGCATTTATGCCGAGAAAATTTATTGATGTTGAGAAGAACCCTTAACTAAACTTGCAGACGAATGTCGGCATAGCGTGAGCTATTAAGCCGACCATTCGACAAGTTTTGGGATTGTTAAGGGTTCCGAGGCTCAACGTCAATAAAGCAATTGGAATAAAGCAACTTTGTTATTTATAATTATTTGATTGGAGGTGTGAATATGTTTTTTAAGTGTTCTATATGTGATGAAAAATTAAAGAGAGGTTATAAAACTTTAGCATGTGAGAATAACCATACTTTTGATATTGCAAAAGAGGGTTATTCGAATTTAATTTCAGGGCATAAAAAAAGTAAATACGATAAAAAATTGTTTATTGCTAGAAGAGAATTGAATGATAGTAGCAATTTGTATTCGATATTAATTTCAAAAATCATAGAAATTATTAAAAAATATGAGATTAAAACTAAAAATAATGTGATAGATGTTGGTACTGGTGAGGGTTATATTTTAAATGAAATTAGTAAAACATTTCTTGGTGAAAATGAATTCTTAGGTATAGACATTGCAAAAGAAGGTGTAAAAAAAGCAGCAAAATCATATAAAAATATAAATTGGTTGGTTGCTGATCTAGCTGATATACCAGTTATGAATGGGAATGTAGACTTTTTAATTAATGTGCTTAGCCCTTCTAATTATGATGAGTTTAAAAGAGTTCTAGATAAAGAGGGGAAATTGATAAAAATAATTCCTAATAGTGATTATTTAAAAGAAATAAGGAATATAGTCTTTAGTAATCATAAAAATAAGGATTATGATAATTCTGAGGTTATAGATTTATTTGAAGCTAATTTTAATAAAATTGAAATGATAGACATTAGTTATAAGGTTAAATTAAATAAAGAAGAATTGAATAAATTACTTGATATGACGCCTTTAACGTGGAATTTAAGTGACGTAGAAAAAGAAGGAATAATTAAGAAAAACTTAAGTGAAATTACGATGAGTTTTAAGGTTTTGGTTGGTGGTTTTAAAACGAGTTGAAAACGAGTTTCTTCTTGTCTTGATACTATATAGAAATAACGTTCTTTTTTAAAATGTTGTTTCAAGCTTGATGTAACAGTGTTTTGAAAGATTTTTAGTGTATAAAATAAAATTTGACATAAAAAAACTCCAGTAATAAGATTAAAGTGTCGAGCTAAAATCAAATACTGGAGGTCTTTTTATATGCAAGACAATCATACAAAATATATAGATGAAAATCAAGATAATAAAACACTAAAAGACTTAACGAAAAGTGGGAAACAACGCCCGTGGAGAGAAAAGAAAATCGATAATGTAAGTTATGCAGATATACTAGAAATCTTAAAAATTAAAAAGGCTTTTAACGTAAAACAATGTGGTAACGTCTTAGAGTTCAAGCCTACTGATGAAGGTTATTTGAAGTTACATAAGACATGGTTTTGTAAATCAAAATTGTGTCCAGTTTGTAATTGGAGGCGTGCTATGAAAAATAGTTATCAAGCTCAAAGAGTGATTGAAGAAGTGGTTAAAGAAAAGCCGAAAGCACGTTGGTTGTTTCTTACACTATCAACACGAAATGCGATAGATGGAGATACTTTAGAAAAAAGTCTTAAACATTTAACTGAATCATTTAGAAGATTATTTAAATATAAAAAAGTTAGTAAAAATTTAATTGGTTTTATGCGTTCGACAGAGGTTACAGTTAATAAAAATGACGGTAGTTATAATCAACATATGCATGTTTTATTGTGTGTTGAAAGTAAATATTTTAGAGGTTCTGAGAATTACATTTCTCAAAATGATTGGATTAATTTATGGCAAAAAGCATTACAAGTTAATTATCGGCCAGTAGCAAATATTAAAGCGATCAAACCAAATCAAAAAGGCGATAAAGATATTCAAGCAGCAATCAAAGAAACCTCGAAATATTCGGTTAAATCATCTGATTTTTTAACTGATGATGACGAAAGAAATCAGGAAATCGTGAATGATTTAGAAAAAGGTTTATACCGAAAACGTATGTTGAGTTATGGTGGATTGCTTAAACAAAAACATAAAATTTTAAATTTAGACGATGCCGAAGATGGCAATTTAATTAATACAAGTGACGAAGATAAAACAACAGACGAAGAAGAAAAAGCACATTCAATTACTGCAATTTGGAATTTTGAAAAACAAAATTATTACTTAAAAGATTTGAAACGTTAGCTTAAAAGCTAGCGTTTTTTTTATGTATTTTTGCCCCTGCAGGAACTATAGCGTTCAACCGGCATGGTTGACCAGTTTTACCATGAAAATTTTAATTTGCATGTAAATGGGCAGTGTCTGAAAAATTCGCCACTGGTTATGTACAAAAAATGAGATAAACAATTTAACTTTTTAAGTTATATAAATTTTAGGGAGTTCCAATCAAATTAGAAAAATATATATAAAAGTTATATCGTTTTTCTGGCTTATGTTTAAAAAGTACAAGTGATTGTATTTAAAATGACTTTAGCAACTTAAGTAATATGTCTTTTGAATACAAGTTAAATGTCAGAAAGATGTACCCTTATTTTGCTCATATTTGCGTTTTAAGAAACATATATAAATATACAGGTATAAAAATATATAAATATAGAGTTTGCTCTAAATACCCCCTTAAAATTCAAAATAAAGGCATTTAAAAATTAAGAAAATAAAAAAGCTACTAGCAAAAAACTAGTAGCTTAAATCTTAGTTAAATTTCTATGTAGTATTAATTTTTATATCTACGCTACAACGTCGATTCTAGTTCGTG
>NZ_JAESLH010000025.1:0-39201 GCF_017892545.1 Staphylococcus sp. GDY8P67P | reverse complement strand
AGTAGGACGTTGCCAGGCAATCAAGACCCGACAGGGTCTTTTTTTTACGTAACAGGAGCTTAACTTCCAGTTCGAAGAACTGTAAACTGACAAAAGAAAGCGTTTGAAGCTGACGAAGTAAACGAAAGACGAAACGAGCTTACAAGTGGTAAGTGAGTGAGGAAAGCGTGAAATTGAGGAAAGATGCGAACGCTTGCCTGAAGTCAGAAAAGCTGCTTAGCACCGATGGTAGCTGACTTACGTTCCGCAAGAGTAGGTAAAGAGGAATACATGAGCTAAAGCTCATGCATAAGTCACACTATTCCAATAACATATAAATTCATAAGATATATAAGTGTGAAAGGTAAAAATTAAAATTAAGAAGTGTGACTTTACAGGCAAGTAAATAGGATGCGATGAGCCGAGACCGAGAGGTCTCTTTTTTTTACATAAAAGGAGCTTAACTTCCCAGTTCGAAGAACTGCAAACTGACAAAAGAAAGCGTTTGAAGCTGACGAAGTAAACGAGAGACGAAACGAGCTTACAAGCGGTAAGTGAGTGAGGAAAGCGTGAAAAAGTAAAAGGAATGCATGAGCAAAAACTCATGCATAAGTACCGCTATCTCAATAAATGAGAGTGGTACTTTACGAACGCTTGCCTGAAGTCAGAAAAGCTGCTTAGCGCCGAAGGTAGCTGACTTACGTTCCGCAAGAGTAGGTAAAGAGGAATACATGAGCTAAAGCTCATGTATAAGCCACACTATTTCAATAACATATAAATGTATAAGATATATAAGTGTCAAACGTAAAAATTAAAATTAAGAAGTGTGGCTTTACAGGCAATCAAGACCCGAAAGGGTCTTTTTTGCATAAAAAGAATTTTAACAGAATGAGTTAAGTTCATGTATCAATATCATTAATTCATAAAGGCGTGATACTTTAAAACTATGGTTTTTAAGTGCACGCATTTTTTTATATTATTATGTTAAAATGTAGAAGATTACAACGTTATACTGTTTTATAAGGTAATGTTAATTTTATTATTTATATAGTGGAATTGTAATGAAACAAGAAATATTGAATTGAAAAGCGAGGATAAGCATGAGCAAATCGTTGTTACATAAATTGAAAGGACTATTAGCTGAAGAACCTATTTCATTACATGTACCTGGACATAAAAATATGACTATTGGGTACTTGAATCAATTGGATTTTAAAATGGATATGACAGAAATTACAGGACTTGATGACTTACATTCTCCTGAGTCAGTAATAGCTGAAAGCATGAAGAATGTTGACAAACACCCTGATTATGATGCTTATTATTTAGTGAATGGTACTACTTCAGGAATATTGTCAGTGATTCAAGCGTTTTCTTCAAAAAATGGTGAATATGCGATAGCGCGCAATGTACATAAGTCTGTATTTCATGCATTAGATTTAATAAAGGCAAAGGCACAATTATTAAAAATGGATATCAGTGACGCTACGAATCAATATCTAGGGCCTGACAAAACGTCATTATATGATCAAGTGAAAGATAGTAAACTAGCAGTGTTTACTTATCCTAATTATTATGGTGAATGTTTTGATATAAAAACTGTTACAGAACTTTTAAAAACTTTGAAAATACCAATGCTAATCGATGAAGCTCATGGTGCACATCTAGGATTTGAACATTTTCCAGAAACGGCATTGAACATGGGCGCGGATTATGTTGTGCAGTCATATCATAAAACACTGCCATCTCTAACGATGAGTTCAGTGATATTTATTCATAAAAAGGCACCTTGTCGAGAAGCAGTCATAAGATATTTATCCTATTTTCAATCTTCTAGTCCATCATATTTATTAATGAGTAGCCTAGAACTGGCACAAAAATTTTATGACGACTATCATAGCGAATACTTTTTTCAAAAGAGAGAACAATTGGTTCAACAATTGGAAAACAAAGGGTTCGAAATTGTTGAGGTTGATGACCCACTAAAACTAAATGTAAGATGCAGAGGGTATCATGGTTACGAATTACAATCATACTTTGAAGCACACCATATTTATGTTGAATTGGCTGATGACTTTCAAGTGTTAATGGTCTTGCCGTTGTGGCATGAAGGTGATCAATTCCCATTTGATGAATTACTATCAAGGATTGAAAAGGTTCAATTAGTAGAAAGACAGCACGATATAAATGTCAGCGTACCGTATAGAACGGGGAGTAGTATGTATTATGGTGGCGAAATACATAATGTGC
This sequence comes from Staphylococcus sp. GDY8P67P, assembly GCF_017892545.1. Classification (NCBI taxonomy): domain Bacteria; kingdom Bacillati; phylum Bacillota; class Bacilli; order Caryophanales; family Staphylococcaceae; genus Staphylococcus; species Staphylococcus sp. GDY8P67P. The sequence continues at coordinate 36,972 of NZ_JAESLH010000025.1, read as the reverse complement.
GGAAAATAGACATTAAATATGCAGAAAATAAAATATTAGCTAATCACATTGTGCCGTATCCTCCTGGTATTCCAATAATGTTTAAAGGAGAAAAAATCACAGAAGATATGGTAAAATTAATGAATTATTGGTGTGAACAGCAACAAAGAGTAGAAGGAATAAAAAATTTTAAAATAGAAATTAAGGATGAATAAGATGTCAGCTTTTATAACTTTTGAGGGGCCAGAAGGTTCTGGAAAAACAACTGTAATACAACAAGTTGCAGAAAAACTCAAACATGAGTATAATATCGTACTTACAAGAGAGCCAGGAGGCGTGAAGACAGGAGAGCAAATAAGAGAAGTATTGTTAGAGGGAGAAGATATGGATGACCGTACTGAAGCATTATTATTTGCTGCATCAAGACGGGAACACCTCGTAGGTAAAGTTATTCCAGCATTAGATAATGATCATATTGTTCTATGTGATCGTTATATTGATAGTTCATTAGCATATCAAGGGTATGCAAGGGGTATAGGTATAGAAGAAGTTAAATCTATTAATGAATTTGCTATTAATGGATTATATCCAGACTTAACAATCTATCTAGATGTTAGTGTCGAAGTTGGTAGAGAGCGAATACTAAAAAATCAAAGAAATCAAAATCGATTAGATCAAGAAGATGTAAAATTTCATGAAAAAGTAGTTGAAGGTTATAAAAAGATTATTCATAATGAGTCTGAGCGCTTTATTGTAATTAATGCGGATCAAAGTATAGATAAAGTAGTGAATGCTACGTATGAATCTATCACCAATTATTTAGAAAAATTATGATATAATATTCAAAAGAGGTGTTTAGTATGAAAATGATTATAGCAATCGTACAAGATCAGGATAGTCAGGAACTTTCAGACAAACTTGTTAAACATAATTTTAGAGCGACAAAACTTGCAACAACAGGTGGATTTTTAAGAGCGGGCAATACAACTTTCTTATCAGGTGTAGAAGATAATCGTGTCGATGAAATGCTACAGGTTATTAATGATACTTGTGGAAATAGAGAACAACTTGTATCGCCGATTACCCCGATGGGTGGAAGTGCTGATTCATATATACCTTATCCAGTTGAAGTGGAAGTTGGCGGAGCAACGGTATTTGTTATGCCAGTAGAAGCTTTCCATCAATTCTAAAAACATGGTTGCTGTATATGGTAACTTTTCGACTTACATGTTGCTATTTGATTAGTTAATGCTAAATGTAATTCGTAAAGGCACTATGTATTAGCAGCCTTTTTATATAAAGGAGCAACATTAACATGGATGAACTAGAAAGACTGACAAAAGCATATCAATCTAATAAATTATCGCATGCATATTTATTTGAAGGTGACGATGGACAGACAATGCAACAAGTTGCGATTGATTTTTCTAAAATGATTTTATGTGGTGGAGAGGATCAATGTCAGTTAAAAGTAGAAACATTTAATCATCCAGATTTTATGTATGTGTCTTCTGAGGAAACAACTATTAAAAAAGATCAAATAGAGCAATTAGTGCATCATATGAATCAATTACCTATTGAAGGAAATTATAAAGTCTATATTATAGAATCCTTTGAAAAATTAACCATTCAAGGTGAAAATAGTATACTAAAATTTCTTGAAGAGCCTCCAGATAATACCACTGCCATTTTATTAACTACAAAACCAGAGCAAATTTTAGATACGATACACTCAAGATGCCAACATGTTTATTTTAAACCAATTAATAAATTGAATTTTATAGATAGATTAGTTGAGCGAGAAATCACTCGACCTGTTGCGGAATTGTTAAGTGCCTATACAACACAGATAGAGACTGCAGTTGCGTTAAACGAAGACTCAGATTTAATGGCTTTGCGCAAAAGTATCATCAAATGGTGTCAGTTAATATTAAAAAACCGTTCAATGGCATTAATAGCAGTTGTCGATTTATTAAAACAAGCTAAAAACAGACGTTTACAGTTATTATCGTTGGCAGCAGTTAACAGTTTCTTTGAAGATATTATGCATGCTAAAGTAGGATTAGAAGAAGCAATGATATTCCAAGATTTACAGGTTGAAATTAAACAATACGCACAAGATTTATCATATAATCAGATTGTTTTAATGTTTGATCAGTTAACAGAAGCACATAAAAAATTAAATCAAAATGTAAATCCAACATTAGTATTTGAACAAATCGTCATAAAAGGGGTGAAATAATTATGCAAAATGTAGTAGGCATACACTTTCAACACTCAGGCAAAATGGAATATTATGCACCGCAAAATTTTGACTTAGGCTTGGGCGACTGGGTTGTCGTCGAATCAAAGCGAGGATTAGAAGTTGGACGAGTGAAGTATGAACCATTAAATGTAGCTGATGAAGATGTAGCGTTGCCATTAAAACAGATTGTTCGTAAGGCTACTGAAAAAGATATTATGCAATATGAACAAAATGAATATGATGCTAAAGATGCTTTGAATTTGTGCAAAGATATCATTCAACAACAGGATTTAGATATGCGCCTAGTGAATTGTGAATTTACTTTAGATAAATCGAAAGTTATTTTTAATTTCACATCAGATGAGCGTGTAGATTTTAGAAAGTTAGTGAAGGTTTTAGCTCAAAAGCTGAGAACAAGAATAGAATTAAGACAAATTGGCGTTAGAGATGAAGCGAAATTATTAGGGGGCATTGGACCTTGTGGTCGCTCGTTATGTTGCTCTACTTTTTTAGGGGATTTTGAACCAGTTTCGATAAAAATGGCTAAAGATCAGAATTTATCGCTAAATCCTTCAAAGATTTCTGGTGCTTGTGGCCGTCTTATGTGCTGTTTAAAATATGAAAATGACTATTATGAAGAAGCGAGAGCTCAGTTACCAGATGTTGGAGATGTCATTGAAACACCAGAAGGTAATGGTAAAGTTGTGGGCTTGAATATTTTAGATATCTCTATGCAAGTTAAAGTAGAGGGTCTTGAGCAACCATTAGAATATAAAATGGAAGAATTAGAAACATTAAAGTAGGAGGCCGTGACAACATTGAATCGAAGCGACATATTTGAAAATCTAGCTCATTTAGAGGAAAACATTAATCAAATTAATCGTGACATGTTAAATTTAAAAAATCTTACAGTAGAATTAATTGAAGAAAATGTCGCCTTACAAATCGAAAATGAGAATTTAAAAACATTAATAGATAAAGAAGAAAAAACTAAGAAAATAGAAAACGGTAAAAAAGATCAACCTAAACGCCCATTACGTAGCAAAGATAATTTAGCAATGTTATATAAAGAAGGTTTTCATATATGCAACGGAGAGCTATTTGGTAAACATAGAAAAGGCGACGACTGTTTGTTTTGTCTTGAAGTACTAAGTGAATAGTATCAATGTTTTTCATACAAATAAAAAATATGGAGTTGAGGATGAGAAAAGCGATAGGCTTCATTAGCGAAGCATCGTAGGCTCATCCTCTTTTTTGGAGGTTACAAAAATGTTATTGCAAAATGAAAGGTATGATTTTTTACTAAAAGAGAAATTAGAAATTATACAAAATGATGATGTCTTTTCATTTTCAACGGATGCTTTGTTACTCGCGCATTTTACAAAAATAAAGAAAAAGGACGTTATTATGGATTTATGTTCCGGTAATGGCGTTATTCCTTTACTGTTATCTCATAAAGGTAATCAGTTTATTGAAGGTATCGAAATACAAGAACAATTAGTGCACATGGCGAAAAGAAGTATTGTTCATAATCATCTAACCGATAGAATTCATATGTATCATATGGATTTGAAGCAAGCACATCATACGTTTAAACCAGCACAGTATAGTCTTGTTACATGCAATCCGCCTTATTTTAAAGTCAATCAACAATTTCAACATCAAAAAGATGCACATAAAATAGCTAGACATGAGATAATGTGTACATTGGATGATTGTTGTTTTGAAGCACGACACTTATTGAAAGAAGGCGGAAGATTTTTAATTGTGCATCGTGCTGACCGTCTTATGGATGTCTTAAGCAGTATGAGACATTATCGCATAGAACCTAAAAAGCTTTATTTTATTTATAGTAAGCCGGGTAAAGTAGCACAAACAATTGTAGTTGAAGGACGAAAAGGTGGTAACCAAGGGTTAGACATACAGCAACCATTCTATATTTATAATGAAGATGGAACATATTCAGAAGAAATGAGAGAAATCTATTATGGATAAGCATTATATATATATCGTTAGATGTAAAGATGGAAGTTTATATACAGGTTATGCAAAAGATATAGAACAAAGAATAGCAAAACATAATAGCGGTCAAGGTGCTAAATATACTAAAATAAGACGGCCGGTAGAGTTAGTTTATCAAGAAATGTTTAATACTAAATCAGAAGCTTTGAAGCGGGAATATGAAATCAAAACATTTACCAGAGAGAAAAAATTACAGTTGATAAGTGAGGGGTAGAAGTATGGCGACATTGTATTTAGTAGGCACACCGATTGGAAATTTAGCTGATATTACATATAGAGCAGTTGATATATTACGTACAGTAGACTTGATTGCATGTGAAGATACACGAGTGACAAAAAAGCTTTGTGCACATTATGATATACATGCACCGTTGAAATCCTATCACGACCATAATAAAGCGCAGCAGACAGAATATTTAATCCAACAATTACAGGAAGGGATTGATATTGCGTTAGTGTCAGATGCTGGCCTACCTTTGATAAGTGATCCTGGATACGAACTTGTTGTAGCTGCAAGAAATAATGGAATCAGAGTTGAGACTGTACCGGGACCAAATGCTGGCTTGACTGCATTAATGGCAAGTGGATTACCTTCATTTACATACACATTTCTTGGATTTTTACCAAGGAAAGAAAAGGCAAAATATGATTTGTTAGAACAACGCATGTTTCAAGATAGTACATTGATTATTTATGAATCACCGCACCGTGTTAAAGATACATTAAAGGCAATTTATAAAATAGATGCGCAACGAAATGTGTCAATAGGTAGGGAATTAACAAAAAAATTCGAAGAAATTATCACGGACAAAGTTGAAAAATTACTAATGAAACTAGATGAAGGCGACATACTTACAAAAGGTGAATTTGTCATCATCATTGAAGGGGACATTGCAGTAGAAGATACGTCTTGGTTTGAAGATATGTCGATACATGAACACGTTGAGCACTACATTAATAAAAATATGAAACCTAAAGCAGCGATTAAACAAGTTGCTGAAGAAAGACAAATGAAGACAAGTGAAGTATATGATATATATCACAATGTATAAAATTAGGCTAACAAATTTCAGCGTTAAAAAGAAAATAGAAGAATAGATTTTTTGAAATTTTATCAATAAAATCAAGTGAAAAATTCCCATAACAAGCTTGATTTATGGTAATGTAGATAAGATAGAGATTATTTATCGTGTTGTAAAATGAGTGGAAATAGACGAGGGACAAATACTTAATTTTATACTACATCAAACGTATTAAAATGATTAATAAATATAAAATGAACACTTATCTGCTTCATTGAAAATAAAAATAAATTTAGATATATTTAAAGTGAGAGAAACGAGGAGGAACATTGATGGCGAAAGAAACATTTTATATCACTACACCTATATATTATCCGAGTGGGAATTTACATATCGGTCATGCATATACAACTACAGCTGGTGATGTCATCGCACGTTATAAAAGAATGCAAGGCTATGATGTTCGATATTTAACAGGAACGGATGAACATGGTCAAAAAATACAAGAAAAAGCGCAAAAAGCAGGGAAATCAGAATTGGATTATTTAGATGAAATGATTTCAGGCATCAAAGCGTTATGGAAAAAATTAGAGATATCCAATGATGACTTTATTCGTACAACAGAAGCACGTCACAAAGAAGTTGTACAACAAATATTTGAACGCTTATTGGCGCAAGGTGACATATATCTTGGTGAATACGAGGGTTGGTATTCTGTACCGGATGAAACGTATTATACTGAAACACAACTTGTTGATCCTGTATATGAGAACGGTGCAATTGTCGGAGGTAAAAGCCCTGATTCTGGACACGAAGTAGAATTGGTAAAAGAAGAAAGCTATTTCTTTAATTTATCTAAATATACTGATCGCTTATTAGAATTTTATGATGAAAATCCTGATTTTATTCAACCACCATCTCGTAAAAATGAGATGATTAATAATTTCATCAAACCAGGATTAGAAGATTTAGCAGTATCTCGTACATCGTTCGATTGGGGAATCCATGTTCAATCGAATCCGAAACATGTGGTTTATGTATGGATTGATGCACTAGTAAACTATATTTCATCACTTGGCTACTTATCAGATGATGATAGCTTGTTTAAAAAATATTGGCCTGCAGACATTCATATTATGGCGAAAGAAATTGTTAGATTCCATTCTATCATTTGGCCGATTTTATTGATGGCTTTAGACATTCCATTACCTAAAAAGGTCTTTGCTCATGGATGGATTTTAATGAAAGATGGCAAGATGAGTAAATCAAAAGGAAACGTAGTAGATCCTAATGTGTTGATTGATCGTTATGGCTTAGATGCAACACGCTATTATTTAATGCGTGAGTTACCATTTGGTTCTGATGGTGTATTTACGCCAGAAGGATTCGTAGAACGCACAAATTATGATCTGGCGAATGATTTAGGTAACCTAGTTAACCGTACCATTTCAATGGTTAATAAATACTTTAATGGCGAACTACCAGCTTATGAAGGTCCTAAGCACGAACTCGATGAAGAAATGGAACAATTGGCGCTTGATACTGTGAAAACATTCCATGAAAATATGGATAATTTGCAATTCTCAGTAGCGCTTTCAACAATATGGAAATTTATAAGTAGAACGAATAAATATATTGATGAAACTACGCCTTGGATTCTAGCGAAAGATGAGAACCAGAAAGAAATGCTCGGTAATGTTATGGCTCATTTAGTAGAAAATATTCGTATCATTGCAGTGTTATTAAGACCATTCTTAACAAATGCACCAAGACAAATTTTTGAACAGCTAAATATCAATTCACCTGAATTATATGAATTTAGCAGTATTAAACAATATGGTGCATTAACCGAGCCAATTATGGTAAGTAGTAAGCCACAACCTATTTTCCCACGCTTAGAAAGTGATGCTGAAATAGAATATATTAAGCAATCTATGCAACCAGATAAGGTGGAAGAAGCGAAAGCAGAAGTACCTAGTAAATCACAAATTGATATCAAAGATTTTGATAAAGTAGAAATCAAAGCAGCAACGATTATTGATGCTGAGAATGTAAAAAAATCTGACAAATTATTAAAAATCCAAGTTGATTTAGATAATGAACAACGTCAAATTGTTTCAGGTATTGCCAAGTTCTATCAACCCGAAGATATTATCGGCAAAAAAGTTGCGGTAGTTACCAACTTGAAGCCAGCTAAATTAATGGGACGAAAATCAGAAGGTATGATTTTATCTGCTGAAAAAGATGGTGTACTTACACTGGTAAGTCTTCCGAATGCAATTCCAAATGGTGCAGTAATTAAGTAATCATAGATAAAGGGAGCGATTTAATATGCTAATCGATACACATGTTCATTTAAATGCAGAACAATACGATGAAGATTTAGAAGCGGTTATTGAGCGTGCAAGAGATAATGGCGTAGATCGTATGTTTGTAGTAGGCTTTGATACACCAACCGTTGAACGTACGATGGAGTTAATAGATCAATATGACTTTATATACGGTATTATTGGATGGCACCCTGTAGATGCTATTGATTGCACAGAAGAAAGATTGGCATGGATAGAAAAGTTGGCAGCACATCCTAAAGTTATTGGAATTGGTGAAACTGGCTTAGATTATCATTGGGATAAGTCTCCAAAAGATGTCCAACAAGCCCTTTTTAGAAAGCAAATTGCACTAGCTAAGCGTGTGAATTTACCAATTATTATTCATAATAGAGAGGCGACACAAGACTGTGTGGATATTTTAAAAGAAGAGCATGCAGAAGAAATCGGCGGTATTATGCATAGTTTTAGTGCTTCTCCTGAGATTGCTGACGATGTCATTAATAAATTGAATTTCTATGTATCATTAGGAGGCCCTGTTACATTTAAAAATGCAAAACAGCCTAAAGAAGTTGCTAAACATGTACCATTCGATAGATTATTAGTTGAAACAGATGCACCGTTCCTATCGCCACATCCTTATAGAGGGAAGCGAAATGAACCAGCACGTGTAACTTTAGTAGCTGAGCAAATTGCTGAGTTACGTGAAGTTAGCTATGAAGACGTTTGTCGTCAAACGACTGAGAACGCTGAACGTTTGTTTAAATTAAAAGCATAAAGATATTATTTTAAAGGTATCGGTCTGAAATATGGCTTAGTTGGTCTAGTGAATACTAAGAGTAACCATAATTTATGCCGATACCTTTTTAATTTTTCTAAAATGAAGTAAAAACGAAAGGTGTCACAATAAATGAAGATAAATGAATTTATTGTAGTAGAGGGCAGAGATGATACAGAGCGGGTCAAAAGCGCTGTGGATTGCGACACAATTGAAACAAATGGAAGTGCAATTGACGAAAAAACTTTAAATGTGATTGCACAAGCATATGAAACTCGAGGTGTCATTGTTCTAACAGACCCTGATTTCCCAGGTGATAAAATTCGTAATACGATAAAAAAATATATTCCAGGGGTTAAACACGCTTATATTGATCGAGAAAAAGCTAAAAGTAAACGTGGTAAAATAGGTGTCGAACATGCGAAAATTGAAGACATAAAAGAAGCTTTGATTTATGTAAGTACACCATTCGAAGAGGGGCATGAAAGTATCAGTAAGGAAGTTCTGATTGATCTTGGATTAATAATTGGTAAAGACGCGCGTAGAAAAAGAGAAATTTTAGGAAGAAAACTTCATATCGGTCATTCTAACGGCAAACAACTACTTAACAAGTTAAATGCTTTTGGTTATACAGAAGAAGATGTTAGAAATGCCTTGAAAGATAATAAAGGAAGTGAAAAATAATTGGATATGAAAGATATTGCCACACCATCGCGAACAAAGGCACTTTTAAATCATTATGGTTTTAGTTTCAAAAAAAGTTTAGGACAAAACTTTTTAATCGATGTCAACATTATTCATAATATTATTGATGCCAGTCACATAGATGAACGAACAGGTGTTATTGAAGTAGGACCGGGCATGGGATCATTGACAGAACAATTAGCTAAAAGTGCAAAAAAAGTGATTGCATTTGAAATTGATCAACGCTTAATACCAGTATTGAATGAAACAATGGCACCATATAACAATGTTACAGTAATCAATGAAGATATATTGAAAGCGGATATTGCGCATTATGTGACACATGAACTAGCAGATTGTGACCAAATTTTAGTTGTTGCTAACTTACCATATTATATAACTACACCTATTTTATTAAACTTAATGCAACAAAAATTACCGATTGATGGTTATGTGGTTATGATGCAAAAAGAAGTTGGTGAGCGATTAAACGCCGAAGTAGGCACGAAAGCTTATGGCTCCCTTTCTATAGTCGCACAGTTTTATACAGAAACGAGCAAAGTGCTGACTGTGCCCAAAACGGTATTTTTACCACCACCAAACGTAGATTCAATCGTTGTGAAATTAATGAAACGTGATCAACCACTTGTCGATGTAGACGATGAAGATAAGTTTTTCAAAATGTCAAAAGCCGCATTCGGACAAAGAAGAAAAACCATTAACAATAATTATCAAAGTTTGTTTGTGGATGGAAAAGCAAATAAAGAAATCATTGTGAATTGGTTGGAAGCCAGTGGCATTAACCCTAAAAGACGGGGAGAAACACTTTCTATAAAAGAATTTGCAAAATTATATAATGAATTGAAAAATTTCCCAGAATTAGCATTTTAAATGATTGACAACTGCGTTTCACCTTGCTAAAATTGATGTTTATTTGACAAAATCGCGCTAAATGTGTTATTATACAACTTGTAGCGAGGTGGAGCAATATGCCAAAATCTATTGGAGACATCAAAAATTCACTTGATTGTCAATTAGGAAACCGTATTGTACTGAAAGCGAATGGTGGTCGTAAAAAAACAATTGAGCGTAGCGGTGTTTTAAAAGAAACGTACCCATCCGTTTTTATTGTTGAACTAGACCAAGATATTCATAATTTTGAGCGTGTATCATATACATACACTGACGTTTTAACAGAAAACGTACAAGTTTCTTTTGAAGATGATAATCATCAAGAAGCAATTGCACACTAAATAGCAGTAATATAAATTGAAATTTTGGTTAAAGCAACCATATTTTTATTTAAGACATTAATAATGAGATTGATTAGTAAAAGGTATGTTGGTGAATAATCATCAATATACCTTTTTCTTTTTGAAATAATATAAAGCGCATCAGAATTAAGGAGATATAGTTTTGTTACGTCAAAATATTAATGTAAAATAAGGAATTAACCGCTTATTTTATATGTCAGATTAATTTAAGTCATAAGTAAGGTAAATTGGATAAATAACTTATAAATTTAAAAAAAAGAATAACGCAAGTATAACAATATGTTAAAATCATTTTATTACCATATCGAATTGAAAGAGGGTGGGAATATGATTTATGAGACTGCGCCAGCAAAAATAAATTTAACGTTGGACACACTCTTCAAAAGAGATGATGGTTTTCATGAAGTTGAAATGATTATGACAACGATTGATCTTAATGATCGTTTATCTTTTGAACTGCGAAAAGATAAAAAAATAGTTGTAGACGTAGAGCAAAGTTATGTTCCCTCCGATAATAAAAATTTGGCCTACAAAGCAGCAGCGTTAATGAAAGAAACTTATAATTTACAGCAAGGTGTGACGATTACGATAGATAAAGATATCCCAGTTTCAGCTGGCCTTGCAGGTGGATCGACAGACGCCGCTGCAACATTGAGAGGAATGAATCGACTATATAAGTTAAATAGACCTTTAGAAGAACTATGTGAGTTAGGAATACAAATAGGCACGGATATTCCTTTTTGTATATATGGGAAAACTGCTTTTTGTAGAGGAAAAGGTGAGTTAATTGGGTTTATGAACAAACCACCGTCGGCATGGGTTATTGTTGCCAAGCCAGATATAGGCATTTCCTCCCCAGATATTTTTAAAAAGCTAGATTTAACTCAAGAACATGAGGTTTATACTGAAACTTGTAAAGAAGCATTGGATACAGGGAATTATGAATTATTATGTAATAGTCTTTCAAACAGATTGGAACCTATCTCTGGAGAAATGTATTCAGAAATCTATAAAATTAAAGAAAATATGCTTGAAAATGGAGCAGATGGTGCTGTAATGAGTGGGAGTGGTCCAACCGTATATGGATTAACGCAAAAAGAACGACAAGCTAGGCATGTATATAATGCAGTCAATGGTTGTTGTAATGAAGTCTATATTGCAAGATTATTAGGTTAGTGAGAAGGGATGAAGAAAATGCGCTATAAAAGAAGTGAACGTATTGTTTTTATGACACAATACTTGATGAATAACCCCAATAAATTAATACCTTTAACGTTTTTTGTACAAAAATTTAAGCAAGCAAAATCATCCATCAGTGAAGATGTACAAATTATTAAGTCTACTTTTCAAAAAGAAAAGTTGGGCACAGTAATAACGACCGCTGGAGCTAGTGGTGGCGTTACATATAAGCCACAGATGAGTAAAGCAGAAGCAAGTGAAGTCGTAGATGAAGTTATCGAACTTCTGCAAGAAAAAGATAGACTGTTACCAGGTGGTTATTTATTCTTATCAGATTTAATGGGGAACCCAACTTTATTGAATAAGGTGGGGAAATTAATTGCAACGCTTTATATGGATCAAGAGTTAGATGCGGTTGTAACTATTGCTACAAAAGGTATCTCATTAGCCAATGCAGTAGCTAATGTATTGAATTTACCAGTGGTAGTGATAAGGAAAGATAATAAAGTAACCGAAGGTTCTACGGTTTCGATAAATTATGTATCAGGTTCTACTAGAAAGATAGAAACGATGGTATTATCTAAGCGTACATTACCAGAAAACTCTAATGTCCTCGTTGTGGATGATTTTATGCGTGCAGGTGGTTCTATTAACGGTGTAATGAATTTAATGAATGAGTTTAAAGCACATGTTAAAGGGGTATCCGTATTAGTAGAATCAAAAGAAGTTAAGCAAAGATTAATTGAAGATTATACTTCCTTAGTTAGATTGTCTGATGTAGATGAATACAATCAGGAATTTAAAGTGGAAAATGGCAACAGTTTAACTAAATTTACTTAAAGGAGCGGATCAACATCATGAAAGTAGTCAACACATCAAAAGCACCGGAAGCATTGGGGCCATACTCACATGCAACGGTCATTAACGGACTTGTGTTTACATCAGGACAAATCCCATTAAATTTAGATGGTGAAATTGTTAGTGATGATGTGAAAGCACAAACGAAACAAGTCTTAGAAAATGTAAAAGTTGTATTAGATGAAGCTGGATCGGATATAGATTCAGTAATCAAAGCAACAATATTCATTGCTGATATGAATGAATTTCAAAATATAAATGAAGTTTATGGTGAATATTTTGCGAAACATCAACCGGCAAGAAGTTGTGTCGAAGTCGCAAGATTACCTAAAGATGTAAAAGTTGAAATTGAAGTAATCGCAGAAGTGAAGTAATTTAAGGGATTTATAATTTTTAATGAAATTGTTAAGCTTCTAACAAAGAGATACTAGGGGGGCTCACTACATGAAAGTGACAGATGTAAGACTTAGAAAAATACAAACAGATGGAAGAATGAAAGCTTTAGTTTCAATAACTCTAGATGAATCATTTGTGGTACATGATTTAAGAGTGATTGAAGGCAACTCAGGTCTATTCGTCGCAATGCCAAGTAAAAGAACACCAGATGGTGAATTTCGTGATATCGCGCATCCAATTAATTCAGAAATGAGACAAGAAATTCAAGATGCGGTTATGAAAGTTTATGACGAAACGGATGAAGTTATCCCTGATAAAAATGCTCAATCATCAGAAGAAACAAATGATGAAGCTTAATATAAAAGATGAATCAAATTAAAAAGGGCTTGGGACATAGATCTCAATCTTAATATAAAAAAGACCAATTCGTATGCTAACGGATTGGTCTTTTTGTGTCTTACTCAAAAATAAGAATATAAAGAATTGAAATAAATTATTATAATGAAAAGGTGACAAAAATATATTTTTTTGTTTTCAAATAAATCAAAAACTATTCTAAATAATTACAAGTTATTTTAATAATTGAAAAACTGACATTTAAATTAGTAACGGTGTGACATCTAAAATATATAATTTTTCACAAAGTATGAAATCAGTTTGTGAAAAACATTTTGTGATGATTTGTGTCAGTCAAAGATGACAATTATGAATATGTGAAGTTGATAGAAAATAACTTGAATTGTTTCCATTGTATAACATTAGGGTTTTGAGCCTTGAAAGTGGTACTAGCGTTAAATTATAATAATATAGAAGTGTATAATTTAATGGAGGGTTACACACATGCAAAGACATGCAATAGTACTTGCAGCTGGAAAAGGTACACGTATGAAATCTAAGAAATACAAAGTACTACATGAGGTTGCGGGCAAATCAATGATTGAACATGTCGTTGATAACGTTAAACAATCTGGAGTAGAAAATCTTGTGACCATTGTTGGCCACGGTGCAGAAAGCGTGAAAGAAACGTTAGGAGATACATCATTATATAGTTTCCAAGACGAACAACTCGGTACTGCACATGCTGTTGAAATGGCAAGTGAGCACTTGAAAGACGAACAAGGTACAACATTAGTGGTTTGTGGTGATACGCCATTAATAACTGGAGAGACACTTAAATCATTATTAGAACATCATGAGCGCAATCAAGCTGATGCAACAGTTTTATCAGCGACGACGAGTAATCCATATGGTTATGGTCGTATTGTGAGAGATGGCAATGATCATTTAGTTAAGATTGTAGAGCAGAAAGATGCAACAGCAGATGAACAACAAATCAATGAAATTAGCTCAGGTATTTTTGCATTTGATAATAAATTACTTTTTGAAAAATTGAAATTGGTAAAAAATGATAATGTCCAAGCTGAATATTATTTACCTGACGTTTTATCTCTTATTTTACAAGCACAAGGAACGGTTGAAATATATCGTACAGATAATTTTGAAGAAATAATGGGGGTCAACGATCGTCTAATGTTAAGTGAGGCAGAGGCAGCTTATAGAAAACGTATCAATGACTTCCATATGAGAAACGGTGTAACACTTATCGATCCTGCTACTACATATATAGGTGCAGATGTAAAAATCGCCATGGATGTTACAATTGAAGCAAATGTGAAATTAGCTGGTAGTTGTGAAATTGGCGAAGATACCATTGTTGGCCAAAACACAGAAATTCTTAATAGTAAAATAGGTTCAAACGTTACAATTAAGCAATCGGTGATTAACGAATCAGTTGTAGGTGACAATACTACAATTGGACCGTTTGCTCAATTACGTCCTGGGGCAGACTTAGGTGAAAATGTTAAAGTTGGAAACTTTGTAGAAGTTAAGAAATCAGTCGTGAAAACAGGTGCTAAATTACCGCATTTAAGTTATATTGGTGATGCAGAAATTGGTGAACGTACGAATGTAGGTTGTGGTTCTATCACAGTAAACTATGATGGTAAGCATAAATCAAAAACAATCATCGGCAATGATTCATTTATAGGTTGTAACACCAACTTAGTAGCACCAGTTACTTTAGGTGATAGATCATTTATAGCTGCAGGTTCTACCATTACTGATAACGTGCCACATGATAGTTTAGCATTAGCAAGAGCGAGACAAACAACTAAAGAAGGTTATTTGAAAAAATAGACACGATTAGATTATGATTCTAATCACATAAATATAATGTAGATCTAAGTAAGACCTCAATCGACATTTTGTAGATTAATGAAATAAATATAACTTTGTCTATGAACGAAACTAATTGAATGAATTAATTGGAGGACTATAAATGTTAAACAATGAGTATAAGAATTCTGCTTTGAAAATATTCTCTTTAAAAGGTAATGAGCCCTTAGCCCAAGAAGTAGCAGATAATGTTGGAATCGAGCTAGGAAAATGTTCTGTAAAACGTTTTAGCGATGGAGAAATTCAAATTAATATTGAAGAAAGTATTCGTGGTTGTGACGTATTTATTATTCAACCTACTTCTAATCCAGTAAACTTACATTTAATGGAATTATTAATTATGATTGATGCTTGCAAACGTGCTTCAGCAGCCAATATTAATATCGTAGTGCCATACTATGGGTACGCACGTCAAGATAGAAAAGCGCGCAGCCGTGAACCAATCACAGCAAAATTAGTTGCAAACTTAATCGAAACTGCTGGCGCAGATCGCATGATTGCCTTAGATTTGCATGCACCACAAATCCAAGGGTTCTTCAATATGCCAATAGATCACTTGATGGGTGTTCCGATTTTAGCAGAATACTTCCAAAATGATACAGACATTGACCCAGAGGAATGTGTTGTAGTTTCTCCAGACCACGGTGGTGTAACGAGAGCACGCAAACTTGCAGATATTCTTAAAACACCAATTGCAATCATAGATAAACGACGTCCTAAACCTAATGTGGCTGAAGTAATGAATATTGTTGGTGAAATTGAAGGTCGCACAGCGATAATTATCGACGATATCATCGATACAGCCGGTACGATTACATTAGCAGCTCAAGCGCTCAAAGATAAAGGAGCAAAAGATGTTTATGCATGTTGTACACACCCTGTCTTATCAGGCCCAGCTAAAGAACGTATTGAAAATTCAGCGATTAAAGAGCTAGTCGTTACAAATTCAATTCAATTAGATGAAAATCGTAAACCAGCCAATACTAAAGAACTGTCAGTTGCAGGTTTATTAGCACAAGCTATTGTGCGCGTATATGAAAGAGAATCTGTTAGTGTACTATTTGACTAATTAATGCAATAGTTGTATAATTATTCCGTTCGTGATTTCAATTCACGATTAAATAAACACTTGCAAGCAACATTATGTTGATGGGCAAGTGAGGGGTTCTTATTATGATAATAAGAACAAAAAATGAAAGGTGGAAATAATATGGCTTCATTAAAGTCAATTATTCGTCAAGGTAAACAAACACGTTCAGACCTTAAAACACTAAGAAAAATTGGTAAAGTACCTGCAATCGTCTATGGTTATGGTACAAAAAATACTTCAGTAAAAGTTGATGAAGTAGAATTTATCAAAGTGATTCGTGAAGTTGGACGTAACGGTGTTATCGAATTAGGCGTAGGTTCTAAAACAATTAAAGTAATGGTTTCAGACTATCAATTCGATCCACTTAAAAACCAAATTACTCACATTGACTTCTTAGCGATCAATATGAGTGAAGAACGTACAGTTGAAGTACCAGTTCAACTTACTGGTGAAGCAGTAGGAGCTAAAGAAGGTGGCGTTGTTGAACAACCATTATTCGACCTTGAAGTAACTGCAACACCGGATAATATTCCTGAATCTATCGAAATTGACATCAGCGAATTAGATGTTAACGATAGCTATTCAGTGGCAGACATTAAAGTTTCAGGTGATTTCACAATTGAAAATGACCCTGAAGAGTCTGTAGTAACAGTAGTTCCTCCAACTGAAGAACCTACTGAAGAAGAAATCGAAGCTATGGAAGGCGAATCAGAAACTGAAGAGCCTGAAGTTGTTGGTGAAGATAAAGAAGACGACGAAGAAGAAAAAGAAGAAGAGTAATTTCTTCGATTCCTTTTTCAAACACACGATTTCAATAAGAAAAATGATTTTAAAAAGCACCATGCTTAATTCGTTAAGCTGGTGTTTTTTTATGTTAATATAGTGAATGATATGAAAATATAAAAAGAAACTATAGAGTGTTGCGAAATAGTAAATGTTTCTGAGTGAATACAACAATTGGAGGTAACATAATGAAATGTATTGTAGGTTTAGGCAATATCGGCAAACGCTTTGAGCTGACAAAACATAATATTGGTTTTGAAGTTATTGACTATATGTTAGAACAGAATCAATTTAAATTAGATAAACAAAAGTATAAAGGTGCCTATACAATCGAACATTTGGCTGGTGAGAAAGTGATGTTTATAGAACCAATGACGATGATGAACTTGTCTGGGGATGCTGTAGGTCCACTGATGAAGTATTATGATATTGATATAGACGATTTACTTGTACTATATGATGATTTGGATTTACCTCAAGGGGAAATTCGATTACGACAAAAAGGCAGTGCCGGCGGTCATAATGGTATGAAATCGATTATTCAAGCCTTAGGTACAGACGAATTTAAACGTATTCGTATTGGTGTTGATCGTCCGTCCAACGGTATGTCGATTGTTGATTATGTATTGCAAAAATTTTCAAAACAAGAAATGGAAACAATGAATAACGTAATAGAACATTCAGCACGTGCAGTAGAAGCTTATATTGAAAGTTCTCGTTTTGACCGTGTGATGAATGAGTTTAATGGTGAGGTCAAGTGAAATCAATAATTACAGAATACATTAAAGAAGATAAACGCTATCAAGAGTTGAATGAAGTATTTGGTGAAGCCAACGTATTGGTTACTGGGTTATCTAGTTCGGCAAAGGCAACAATTATAGCTGAAAAATTTATTCATAGTTCAAAGCAACTCCTTGTAGTAACGAACAACTTGTATCAAGCTGACAAACTAGAGAGCGACTTACAACAATATGTTGATACTGACGATATATACAAGTATCCAATGCAAGATATTATGACAGAAGAATTTTCCACACAAAGCCCCCAATTCATGAGTGAACGTGTACGTACTTTGACGGCACTTGCTCAAGAAAAGAGAGGGTTATTTATCGTACCGTTAAATGGTTTTAAAAAATGGTTAACACCCGTTGAAATGTGGAGGGAGCATCAACTCACACTTACTATTGGTGACGACATTGATATTGATGAATTTTTAAGCAAACTTGTAAACATGGGATATCGTAGAGAGAGTGTAGTATCGCATATTGGTGAATTCTCATTGCGTGGTGGGATTATTGACATATATCCTTTAATAGGCATGCCTGTAAGAATTGAACTATTTGATACAGAAGTAGATTCAATCCGAAACTTTGATGTTGAAACCCAACGTTCAGAAGAGAATTTAGACCAAGTAGATATTACGACGGCTAGTGATTATATTATTACAGATGATGTATTGAAGCATACTAAATTAAAATTAAAAGAAGCATATGAGTATACACGTCCCAAAATAGATAAATCTGTACGTAATGACTTGAAAGAAACATATGAAAGTTTTCAACTTTTTGAATCTTCTTTATTTGATCATCAAGTATTACGCAGACTCGCTGCTTTTATGTATGAAGCACCTGCAACCATTATTGATTACTTCAAGTCTGATGCGATTGTAGCAGTGGATGAATATAACAGAATTAAAGAAACTGAAACAACACTGATTTCTGAAGCTGAAGAATTTATGCAAAGTTTAATTGAAAGCGGTAAAGGATTTATCGGACAGAATTTCTTACAATATGACGGATTTGAGTCACTATTAAATCGATATCCAGTTACGTATTTTACTTTATTTACGGCAACGATGCCGGTAGAACTCAATGAAATCATTAAATTTTCATGTAAGCCGGTACAACAATTTTATGGTCAATATGATATCATGCGTTCTGAATTTCAACGATTTATTCAAAATGACTATACGATTGTCGTATTAGCAGAAACTGAAGCGAAAAAAGAGCGTATTCAATCAATGTTAAATGAAATGCATATACCAACATTTATAGATACACCAAGCACACAAAGCGATGGTGGTAGTGCGATTATCACTGAAGGCAGTTTGTCAGAAGGTTTTGAATTGCCATATATGCATCTTGTTGTTGTAACAGAACGTGAACTATTTAAATCTAAACAAAAGAAAAAGGTAAAGCAACATAAGAAATTAACAAATGCAGAAAAAATCAAATCCTATCAAGATTTGAAAGTTGGAGATTTTGTTGTTCATGTTCACCATGGTGTAGGGAAATATTTAGGTGTCGAAACGCTTGAAGTTGGAGGCGTACACAAAGATTATATAAAATTACAATACAAAGGTACTGATCAATTATTTGTACCCGTAGATCAAATGGATCAAGTACAAAAGTATGTTGCTTCCGAAGATAAATCACCTAGATTAAATAAACTTGGTGGCACAGAATGGAAGAAAACGAAAGCCAAAGTTCAACAAAATGTTGAAGATATGGCCGATGAATTAATAGAATTATATAAAGAAAGAGAAATGTCAGTTGGTTATAAATATGGTCCAGACACCCCACAACAAAATGATTTTGAAATTGATTTCCCTTATGAGTTAACGCCAGACCAAGGCAAATCCATTGAAGAGATTAAACAAGATATGGAAGTAGAACGTCCAATGGACAGGTTATTATGTGGTGATGTAGGTTACGGAAAAACAGAAGTAGCGGTACGAGCGGCATTTAAAGCTGTAATGGAAGGTAAGCAGGTAGCGTTTCTCGTGCCTACCACAATCTTAGCGCAACAACACTATGAAACTTTGATTGAACGTATGCAAGATTTTCCAATAGAAATTCAACTTATTAGCCGGTTTAGAACGACTAAAGAAGTGAAAGAAGTGAAAGAAGGACTAAAATCAGGCTATGTTGATATCGTTGTGGGTACACATAAATTATTAGGCAAGGATATTCATTACAAAGATTTGGGTCTACTCATTGTAGATGAGGAACAACGTTTTGGTGTAAGACACAAAGAAAAAATTAAATCACTTAAGACAAATGTTGATGTTTTAACATTAACTGCAACACCTATTCCGAGAACGCTACATATGAGTATGTTAGGCGTGCGTGATTTATCTGTCATAGAAACACCACCAGAAAATCGTTTTCCTGTGCAAACCTATGTATTAGAGCAAAATATGAATTTTATTAAAGAAGCGTTAGAAAGAGAATTATCACGTGAGGGCCAAGTTTTCTACTTGTACAATAAAGTGCAATCGATTTATGAAAAAAGAGAACAGCTACAAATGTTAATGCCAGAAGCGAATATAGGTGTGGCCCACGGTCAAATGAATGAACGTGATTTGGAAGAAACGATGTTAAGCTTTATCAATCATGAATTTGATATTCTTGTAACGACTACGATTATTGAAACTGGCGTAGACGTTCCCAATGCGAATACTTTAATTATCGAAGATGCTGATAAGTTTGGACTGAGTCAATTATATCAATTACGAGGACGCGTGGGACGTTCAAGTCGTATAGGTTATGCTTATTTCTTACATCCATCTAACAAAGTATTATCAGAGACTGCAGAAGAAAGATTGCAAGCAATTAAAGAATTTACTGAATTAGGTTCTGGATTTAAGATTGCAATGCGAGATTTAAATATTCGAGGTGCAGGTAACCTTTTAGGCAAACAGCAACATGGATTTATTGATTCCGTAGGTTTCGATTTATACTCACAAATGTTAGAAGAAGCGGTAAATGAAAAACGAGGCATTAAAGAAGAACAGCATGATGCGCCTGAAGTTGAAATTGAACTAAATATTGATGCTTATTTACCAGCTGAATATATTCCAAATGAACAGGCTAAGATAGAAATTTATAAAAAATTACGTAAAATTGAGACGGAATCACAATTGATGGATGTTAAAGATGAACTCATTGACCGTTTTAATGATTATCCTGTTGAGGTTGAAAGATTGCTTGAAATGATGGAAATTAAAGTGCATGCATTGAATGCAGGTGTAACACTTATTAAAGATGTAGGTAAAAAAATAGAAATTTATTTATCCGAAAAAGGTACTACTGACATCAATGGCGAAGCACTCTTTAAACAAACGCAACCACTTGGACGCGCAATGAAAGTTGGTGTTCAAGAAGGTAAAATGAAAGTGACGCTAAATAAAGATAAAGTATGGTTGGACAGTTTGAAATTCTTAGTGAAATGTTTAGAGGAAAGTATGGTTATACCAGATGAACGTTAAATCTGATACAAAAAGTGTTTTTAATGGTGTTGTTGTACTAACAATAGCGCTTATTATCGTTAAAATACTCAGTGCATTATACCGTGTCCCCTATCAAAATTTACTGGGCGATGGCGGATTATATGCCTATCAACAAGTGTACCCCATAGTAGCTTTAGGCGTTATTTTATCGATGAATGCTATTCCTAGTGCGGTCACTCAAACTTTCAACGCAAACGGGAACCCCAATCAATATACGCGCGTGTTATTAAGGTTACAATTTGCTGGTGTTATCTTTTTCTTACTTTTATTTATGTGTGCACAGTGGGTTGCCTTTCTTATGGGAGATGTCAATTTAGCACCTATGTTAAGGGCGGCAAGTGTTAGCTTTTTATTTGTTGGCATACTTGGTGTTTATAGGGGCTATTATCAAGCGCATCATGAGATGAATATACCCGCTATTTCCCAGGTTATAGAACAATTTATTCGTGTCGCCATTATCATGATTGCTATTGTGATGTTTACGAGTCAATCATGGAGTATATACCGTGCAGGTACATTGGCGATTGTTGGTTCAGGTATTGGCTTTTTCGCATCTAGTTTGTTTCTGATGCAGCGGAAACCTTTTAAGTTATCTAAAGCACATGCCAATGTGGAAGTGGCTTGGAAAAAGTTAACGTTAGGTATCGTTGTGTTCGCGGTAAGCCAATTAATTGTTATTGTATGGCAAGTCGTGGATAGCTTTACAGTAATACATGCGCTTCAAATGACTGGTTTAGATTTTGACGAAGCAACTATTTTTAAAGGTATTTATGATCGAGGTGCGTCTTTTATACAGATGGGATTAATTGTAACGACAACGTTCTGTTTTGTACTTATCCCATTACTAACAGATGCATTAAAAACAAAACAACATATACTGGTAAATCGTTATGCTAACGCATCTATAAAGATTACAGTTTTATTTAGTGTTGCAGCAGCAATAGGTTTAATCAATTTGCTACCTGTAATGAATAGCGTATTCTTTAAAAACGATAGTTTGAACGGTACGTTATCCGTTTATATGCTTACCGTCATATGCGTTTCTCTTATAATGATGGATATCGCCTTATTACAAGTGAAAAATCACGTTAAAATTATTTTGTGTGCATTTGGTATTGGGGTAGTGGTCAAAGCGATATTGAATATGGTTTTAATACCGCAATTTTCAATTTTCGGTGCCAGTGTAAGTACTGTGATTTCACTGTTCATCTTTGTGTGGATTTTACAGTATCAAGTCTTAAAGCTGTATCATTTTCAAACAATGAAAAAGTTCATTGTTAAGTTAGTAATTACAATGATGCTGTTATCAATTACAGTACAAATAGTTATGTTTCTTATTCCGGGAGAAGGTAGAATGCAAGGCTTAGTCGAATTAGCTGTAGCAGCAACTATCGGCGTTATTGTAGTGATTTTTTCTATCGTACGCATGCATTTATTAAGTTTTAGAGAACTTAAACACCTGCCTTTTGGAGATAAACTATTCCATATGAAAAGAGGGAAACATTAATGACAAATAAAATAACAATTGTTGGATTAGGGAATTATGGTATAGAAGATTTACCCTTAGGAATTTATAAATTTTTAAAAAAACAAACACTCGTTTACACACGTACCTTTGACCATCCAGTTATCCAAGATTTAACTTCGGAAGGTATCGACATGGAAAGTTTTGATCAAGAATATAAACGCCATGACGCTTTTCAAAATGTATATGAAGCTATTGTGACAAAGTTGATTGATGCTGCAAGAGACAATGATATTGTATATACTGTACCAGGGCATCCACGTGTAGCTGAAACGACAACTGTGTATTTAGAGCAGTATGCTCAACAACATTCTGATATTGAAATTGAAATATTGGGCGGCAAGAGCTTTATAGACGATATTTTTGAAGCGGTAAAAGTTGACCCTAATGATGGTTTTACGATGTTAGATGCAACAGATCTTCAAAAAGAAAAGTTGAATATGCGTACGCACACACTTATCACACAAGTCTATAGTGCAATGGTCGCAGGTGATTTAAAAGTGACATTGATGGAAAGCTATAGTGATGACCAACTTGTTTATATCGTAGATGGTGCGAGCAATAATCACGCCAATGTAATCAAAACACCGTTATATGAAATAGATCATTACGATGATGTTTTTAACAATATAACAAGTGTATTTATTCCAAAAGTGGAAACCGAAGAAGCATACTTTGGTGATTTTGACTATGCAGTTGGTATCATAAATCATCTTGTAGACGATGAAAAAGGTTGCCCATGGGATAAGGTTCAAACACATCATACGTTAAAACGCTATTTACTGGAAGAGACATTCGAATTGTTTGAAGCTATAGATAACGAAGACGATTGGCATATGATAGAAGAACTAGGAGACATCCTGTTACAAGTATTATTACACGCAAGTATTGGCAAAAAAGAAGGTTACATGGATATAAACGAAGTGATACA
Source organism: Staphylococcus sp. GDY8P67P (assembly GCF_017892545.1). Taxonomy (NCBI): domain Bacteria; kingdom Bacillati; phylum Bacillota; class Bacilli; order Caryophanales; family Staphylococcaceae; genus Staphylococcus; species Staphylococcus sp. GDY8P67P. Next base: position 13,353 of record NZ_JAESLH010000025.1, on the reverse strand, counting down.
AAGCCTTTCAGAAAAAATGATACGCAGACATCCACATGTTTTTGGTGACACAAAAGCAGAAACTGAAGAAGATTTGAAAAATATTTGGTCCGATGCTAAGTCTAAAGAAGGTAAAGAACAGCGAGTGAAATTTGAGAAAGTATTTGCAGACCACTTCTTAGCATTGTATGATAAAACAAAAAATAAGTCGTTAGATGAAAATGCTTTAAAACGAATTTTAGAGCAAGGAGGAAAATAATGATGAGATTAGACAAATATCTCAAAGTGTCAAGATTAGTAAAACGTCGCACTTTAGCTAAAGAGATCAGTGATCAAGGACGTATTACTGTAAACGGTGTAGTTGCTAAAGCAGGTACCGATGTAAAAGAATCGGATGAGCTTGTTATCCGATTTGGTCAAAAAGTTGTAACAATCAAAGTTACGGGATTGAGTGAACATGCAACAAAAGAAAATGCAAAGGGCATGTATGAACTCATTAAAGAAGAAAAAGTAAGTGAAATATAGGAACGGGAGGTGACAAGCAAATGAATAAAAAAGTTGAAAATATAGGCAATACGTATACTTCAGCAGAAAACAAAAAAAAGCAACACAAACAAATGAGGAAGCGTGTTGTTCGTAAACGTATCACTTTATTCGGTGGTCTTTTACTACTGATTATTATCATTTTATCCATCATGCTTGTCACTCAAAAACAAAGTAACAATGACGATGCAGTCGAGCGCCAACAAAAAGAACAAAAGTATCAAAAGCAACAAGATGAAGAATTAGCACTAAAAGAACAATTAAATAATCTAAATGATAAAGATTATATTGAAAAAGTTGCACGTGATGATTACTATCTAAGTAATGATGGGGAAGTTATTTTCAAATTGCCCGGAGATAATAAATCTGACACCAAATCTAAGGCGCAAAATGATGATAAATAAGTGAATTTAATTTTTTGCATCATTATACCATTGTTAATTTATGCAAACAGGCATATAATAGGGTTAAAATCGAAACGAATCGGGAGGATTTATTTATAATATGTCAATCGAAGTAGGAAACAAGCTTAAAGGTAAAGTCACTGGAATCAAAAAGTTTGGCGCTTTCGTCGAACTTCCAGAAGGAAAGAGTGGCTTAGTTCACATAAGTGAAGTTGCAGATAACTACGTTGAAAACGTAGAAGATCACTTATCTGTTGGTGATGAAGTTGAAGTTAAAGTACTATCAATTGCTGATGATGGAAAAATTAGTTTATCAATCAAAAAAGCAAAAGATCGTCCGCGTAGACCTCAAAACAAACCAAATCATAAACAAACTCAACCTAAAGGTGAGGACTTTGAAAAGAAATTAACAAACTTCTTAAAAGATAGTGAAGATAAATTGACTTCTATTAAGCGTCAAACGGAATCTAGACGTGGTGGAAAAGGCGCTAGACGCTAAAATATATAAAATAAGACTGTTCCCAAGAGAACTTAAATTAATTGCTCAAATACAACATTTAATATCATTTTAACGACGTGTGACTTTGACAATAAATGACTGTTTTCTTACTTAAGGAAACAGTCTATTTTTTGTTGTTCACAGACATTACAAGGTGCATGTAAAAAAATTTCGTATTGTGACATAGGAGGTAAGCTATGATAGAAGTTAATGCTGATGGTTGGAATAAAGAACAACACATTGTGTTAGCCGTTTCAACCGGGATTGATAGCATGGTATTATTACACAACTTAATTCATCCATTATCCCAATCGTATAGAAAATTAACTTGCTTACATGTGAATCATAATATTCGTGATATTGCACAAGAAGAAGAAACATTTATAAGAAAATATTGTGAGTTTTATCAGATTCCGTTGTTCGTGCATCATTTAGATTTATCAGAAGTTATTGAACAGGGGAATAGCATTGAAAATATTGCGAGAAATGAACGATATCAGTGGTTTGATACTATGATGGTGGAGTTGGATGCAGACGTTTTATTAACCGCTCACCATCAAGACGATCAAATTGAAACTATCTTTTATCGATTGATGACTGGTCGTTCAACTCGAAGTAGTTTAGGTATGTCATATCTGACTTCACGAAGTGCCTATATGTTGTGTAAACCATTGTTAGAAACAACAAAAGCAGACATTCGAAACTATCAGCAAAGTTATGAAGTACCTTATTATGAAGACGAGACCAATGCTGAAAATCTTTATGTTAGAAACGATATTCGTAATCGTATTTTACCTGCAATTGACGACAACCGACATTTATCGACAAAACAGCTACTAAAATTGAAAGATTGGCATGATATACAACTGCAAGAATTACATGACCATGCGTTACATTTTATAGAAACGCATGTTCACGAAAATGCTGATAAAGATGAAATAGTCATTCCAAGAGTTGCATTTTCAAATTTGAACCATAATATTAAAATCATAATATTAGATGAAATATTTTCAAAATTACAGATAACAGCACCAATGACTGAAAAAATGTATGAATCTTGGTTTCAGCAACTCGAAAGCAAAGTTACTCAATGCACAATATATACAACGGATAAATGGAATATTTATATCGCTTATGATAAATTTATAATAATGGCAAATTATGATAAATTTCTTATGCCAACTAAAATTTTGCAGCCAGGTTTATATCATTATGGTCATTATAGAATTAGTATAACAGATGATTTTCCGGAAGATGATTATCCGTTAGTTATTAGAACTAGAAATAATGGTGATAAATTCAAACTAAATGGGATAAAAGGACACAAAAAAGTAAGTCGATTACTGATTGATCATAAAGTGATACAAACTGAACGTAACCAATTACCAATTTTAGTTAATGCAGATGAAGCAATTATTGCTGTAGGTACGTTATATTTAAATAATGAATATAAAGATACTATTTTCATACGAAATACGGGAGAGGAATGAAATTATGCGAGATGATTTAAAGGAAATATTAATAGATGAAGAAGAAATAGAACAAATTTGTAAAGACTTGGGTGCAAAGATTACTGAAGCATATGCCGGTAAACCACTTGTTTGTATAGGAATTTTGAAAGGTTCAGTAATGTTTATGACAGACCTTATTAAACATATTGGAACGCATTTAGCCATCGATTTTATGGATGTTTCTAGTTATCATGGCGGTACTGAATCAACAGGAGAAGTACAAATACTTAAAGACTTAAGCGCTTCAATAGAAGGGAAAGACATTTTGATTATTGAAGATATTTTAGAAACTGGGACAACATTAAAATCAATAACTGAATTATTGGAATCAAGAAAAGTCAATTCACTAGAAATTGTGACATTGTTAGACAAACCGAATCGCCGTAAAGCAGATATCGAAGCAAAATATGTAGGTAAAAAAATTCCAGATGAATTCGTAGTTGGCTACGGATTAGATTATGCTGAAAATTATAGAAATTTACCATATATTGGAACGATTAAACCAGAAATTTATTCAAAGTAAGCAGTACAATTTAATCGTATGAAATATTGTTATATACTGTAAAACGTAATCATATTAAATGAGTCGATATACATAATATATTGATAAAATACGCGAACATATACGTAAATCATTTAAGGGATTAATCATAAAGTATATGTAAAATGTTTGTATATCAAAAATATAAAAGTATAAAAACAACAAGAACTGTAACGTACATACAAAAGTAGAATTACTAGCCCAAAACTTGTGTATTGTGTTACAATTTTTGTTAGTTTTATTATTGAAGTAGGAGGAAACGACGCATGCAGAAAGCCTTTCGTAACGTGCTAGTTATCGCAATCATTGGCGTTATTATATTTGGCTTGTTTTCGTGGCTAAATGGTAACGGAAATATGCCAAAACAGCTTACATATAACCAATTTGTTAAGCAATTAGATAAAGGTGAATTAAAATCCTTAGAAATTCAACCAGAACAAAATGTATATATGGTAAGCGGTAAAACTAAAAAAGATGAAGATTATTCTTCAACTATTTTATATAATAATGATAAAGAGCTTGAAAAAATAACAGATAAAGCACAAAGTCAAGATGGATTGAAATTTACAGTTAAAGAAGAAGAAAAGCAAAGCGTATTTGTAAGTATTTTAACGACGTTAATACCAGTTTTAATCATAGCCTTATTATTTATTTTCTTCCTTAGTCAAGCACAAGGAGGCGGCGGTGGCGGCGGTCGTATGATGAACTTTGGTAAATCCAAAGCTAAAATGTACGACAGTCAGAAAAAACGTGTACGCTTCTCAGACGTAGCTGGCGCAGATGAAGAAAAACAAGAATTAATAGAAATTGTTGACTTCTTAAAAGATAATAAACAATTTAAGCAAATGGGTTCTAGAATACCTAAAGGTGTTTTACTTGTAGGACCTCCAGGTACAGGTAAAACGTTATTAGCTCGTGCAGTAGCTGGTGAAGCTGGTACACCATTCTTCTCAATCAGTGGTTCAGACTTCGTTGAGATGTTTGTAGGTGTCGGTGCAAGCCGTGTACGTGACTTATTTGAAAATGCTAAGAAAAATGCACCTTGTATTATCTTTATTGACGAAATCGATGCAGTTGGTCGTCAACGTGGTGCAGGTGTTGGTGGCGGTCACGATGAACGTGAACAAACGCTAAACCAATTACTAGTTGAAATGGATGGTTTCGGTGAAAACGAAGGTATCATTATGATTGCTGCTACAAACCGTCCTGATATTTTAGACCCAGCATTATTACGTCCTGGTCGTTTTGATAGACAAATTCAAGTTGGACGTCCAGATGTAAAAGGACGTGAAGCAATTCTGCACGTTCATGCTCGAAATAAACCACTTGATGAAACAGTAGACTTAAAAGCAGTTTCTCAAAGAACACCTGGTTTCTCTGGTGCAGATTTAGAAAACTTGCTGAACGAAGCATCATTAGTTGCAGTACGTGAAGGCAAGAAGAAAATAGATATGCGTGATATTGAAGAAGCGACTGACCGTGTGATTGCTGGCCCTGCTAAAAAATCACGTGTCATTTCTGAAAAAGAACGTAATATTGTTGCACACCATGAAGCCGGTCATACTATTATTGGTATGGTGCTTGATGAAGCAGAGGTTGTCCATAAGGTTACTATCGTACCACGTGGTCAAGCCGGTGGTTATGCAATGATGTTACCAAAACAAGATCGCTTCTTAATGACTGAACCAGAATTACTTGATAAGATCTGTGGCTTGTTAGGTGGTCGAGTTTCTGAAGATATTAATTTCAACGAAGTATCAACAGGTGCTTCAAATGACTTTGAACGTGCAACACAAATCGCACGTCAAATGGTTACTGAATATGGTATGAGTAAGAAACTTGGTACTGTTCAATTCTCAAGTAGCAGCAATGGACAAGTATTCTTAGGTAAAGACATGCAAGGCGAACCAGAATATTCTGGTCAAATTGCGTATGAAATTGATAAAGAAGTTCAACGTATTATTAAAGAACAATACGAACGTTGTAAAGAAATTCTTTTAGAACATAAATCACAATTACTTTTAATTGCTGAATCTTTATTAAAAGAAGAGACATTAGTTGCTGAACAAATTCGTTCATTATTCTATGATGGCGTATTGCCAGAAGTTGATTACGATGCAGCAGAAGTTGTAAGTGATCAAGAAAGTGAATTTAAAGAAGGTAAATATGGTAAATCATATGAAGATGTACGAAAAGAACAACTAGAAGTTGGTAAAAAACAACAAGAAGAAGACCAACAAGAGGAAAAAGATATGGATAAAGAAAGCAAAGAAAGTGAACATGGAAATGACGACTCAGAAGAGACAGGTCATGAACAAGCACCAAATATCGATAAACCTAGCAACCCAAGTGATCCTAATGATCCAAGCAATAGAAATTAATAACTGAACAAAAAGCTTCTTTCTGCTATCATATTGATGTGGAAAGAAGCTTTTTTATTATTCATCAATCAATAAAATCACAAACAGATATGTAGCAATTTTTTGATTGAACACGTACAATAAATTGCATTGATAAAAAGTATTATAAAATTCTATATAGAAGTTAGAAAACAATTTAAACACTTACAATGAATAAAAGGAGAAATTAAAGAAATGACAAATGATTACATTGTTAAAGCATTGGCTTATGAAGGACAGATAAGAGCATATAGTGCATTAACTACAGAAAGTGTTCAAGAAGCACAAACAAGACATTATACTTGGCCGACAGCATCCGCAGCACTTGGCAGAACAATGACTGCAACGTTGATGATGGGTGCAATGTTAAAAGGCGATCAAAAACTGACAGTTACAGTTGATGGACAAGGGCCAATCGGAAAAATTATAGCTGATGCAGATGCCAGCGGTCATGTCAGAGGATACGTGACGCATCCACAAACGCACTTCCCTCTAAATAACGTAGGAAAATTAGATGTTAGTAGAGCTGTTGGAACAAATGGTGCATTAACTGTAGTAAAAGACGTTGGAATGAAAGATTATTTCTCTGGTTCAAGTGAACTAGTCTCTGGTGAATTAGGCGATGATTTTACTTACTACTTTGCAAAAAGTGAACAAGTACCCTCATCTGTAGGGTTAGGCGTACTAGTGAATCCTGATAACTCTATAAAAGCTGCAGGTGGTTTTATCATACAAGTGATGCCAGGTGCAGAAGAAAAAACAATCAATAAATTAGAAACAGCAATCAACAACATGACACCCGTTTCGAAATTAATTGATCAAGGTTTAACTCCAGAAGAAATATTATATGAAATACTTGGTGAAGATGAAGTTCAAATTTTAGAACAAATGCCTGCAAGTTTTGAATGTAATTGCGGTCACGAAAAGTTTTTAAATGCAATTAAAGGACTAGGCCAAGCTGAAATCGAAAGTATGATTAATGAAGATCATGGTGCAGAAGCAGAATGCCACTTCTGTAGAAATAAATATCAATATACAGAAAATGAATTACAGGAATTATTAGAAAAGATGTAAAAAATCCTTTAAAATGAAGTTTAAGTCACTATAAAGTATAAAAATATTGTAATTTTTAATCTTCTTAGTTGTATTCAAATCAAAATCTGATAAAATATAAAGTATATCCGATAGAAAAAGTAGGTTTTAAACTTTTTAATGAAAAGGAGCAATACTTATGACAAACAAACCAGTAAATAATGTCGTTGAAGTGATTGGCAATACGCCAGTAGTTAAGTTGAACAATGTGGTGGATGAAAATGCTGCAGATGTTTATGTGAAATTAGAATATCAAAATCCAGGTGGTTCTGTTAAAGACCGTATCGCGTTAGCAATGATTGAAGCGGCAGAGAAAGAAGGAAAAATCAAACCAGGAGATACAATTGTAGAACCTACGAGTGGTAATACAGGTATTGGTTTAGCTTTTGTATGTGCTGCGAAAGGTTATAAAGCAGTATTCACAATGCCAGAAACAATGAGTCAAGAACGTCGTAATTTATTAAAAGCTTATGGCGCAGAAGTTGTTTTAACACCAGGATCAGAAGCGATGAAAGGTGCAATTAAAAAAGCCAAAGAATTAAAAGAAGAATTTGGTTATTATGAACCACAACAATTTGAAAACCCGGCTAATCCACGTGTGCATGAATTGACAACTGGTCCAGAACTCGTTGAACAATTTGAAGGTAAAACCATTGATTCATTCTTAGCTGGTGTTGGCACTGGTGGTACATTAACTGGTGCAGGTAAAGTATTGAAAGAGAAATACCCTGACATTAATCTTGTAGCTATTGAACCTGAAGATTCTCCAGTATTAAGTGGTGGAGAACCAGGACCACATAAACTTCAAGGTTTAGGTGCAGGATTTGTACCAGATACTTTAGATACGAATATCTATGATGAAGTTATAAAAGTTGGTAATGAAACAGCGATGGATATGTCTCGTAAGGTTGCTAAAGAAGAAGGTATATTAGGTGGGATTTCTTCAGGTGCAGCAATTTATGCAGCTATAGAAAAAGCCAAATCTTTAGGTAAAGGTAAAACAGTAGTTACTGTATTACCAAGTAATGGTGAACGTTACCTTTCAACACCTCTATATTCATTTGAAGATTAAAAATATATTTATAAAACCGATTATGTGTAAGTGATCAGTTTCAAATGTCGACAAGGTTTCTGACTTTGTCGACATTTTTTTATGACTTCTGTGAATGCTTTGTTTGTAGAGTTTTTAAAGACAACTAAAGCAATTGAAAAAGTACAATACGAAATGATTAAAATGTCTGAATACCAGCTATTAATTACAAAATGTGGAAATGGGTGAAATAAACGAGATTACATTTTCCGACGATATGAACGTTGGTTACTGAAAAATTTATAAATTAGCGTTATTATAGAATAGTGATTACTAAGCTAACGATGAGTCATTTCATAGTGAAAGGAAGAAAGTAACGATGGCACATACAAAAATTATGGGCATATTAAACGTAACACCTGATTCATTTTCTGATGGCGGTAAATATAATTCAGTAGAAAAGGCTGTCAAAAGAGCGCAAGAAATGATTGAAGAGGGTGTAGATATGATTGACGTAGGTGGTATATCAACACGTCCTGGTTATGAGGAAATAAGTGTTACTGAAGAATTACAGCGCGTGGTCCCTGTTGTAAAAGCACTTAGCCAATTAGATGTTCAATTGTCTATTGATACATATAGAAGTGAAGTAGCAGAAGCAGCAATGAAATTAGGCGCTACAATGATTAATGATCAGTGGGCTGGATTATATGATGAAAAAATCTTTGACGTTGTATCTAAATATGAAGGTGAGATTATATTGATGCACAATGGTGATGGTCATAGATCAATGCCTGTTGTGGATGAAATGCTTGTGCATTTATTGAAACAAGCTAATAAAGCAGAAATGGCAGGTATCCCACAAGAAAAAGTTTGGATAGATCCTGGCATTGGTTTTGCAAAAACAAGAGATGAAGAAAAAGAAGTAATGGCACGCTTGGATGAATTAGTAGCTACAGATTATCCTGTGCTACTAGCGACAAGTAGAAAAAGATTTATTAAAGAAATGATAGATCGAGACACGCAAGCAATTGAAAGAGATGAAGCAACTGCAGCTACTACTGCATATGGTATAATGAAAGGCGTTAAAGGTGTGAGGGTTCATAACGTTGCGCTCAATGTCCGTTTGGCTCAAAGCATGGATTATTTAAAGGAGAATGAGGATGAAAGACACAATATTTCTTAACGGTATGAAGTTTTATGGCTATCACGGTGCATTACCAGCCGAAAATGAAATTGGTCAAATATTCATCGTTGATTTGACTATGAAAGTCGATTTAAGCCTTGCAGGTGAAACAGATCAAGTAACTGATACAGTTCATTATGGTGAAGTTTATGCAGATGTGAAATCAATCATGGAAAGTGAACCAGTGAATTTATTAGAGCATCTAGCTGAACGTATTGCAAAACGTATAAATTCACACTATAATCGTGTAATGGAAACGCAAGTTAGAATCACTAAAGAAAATCCCCCTATACCAGGTCATTATGAAGGTGTAGGTGTAGAAATAGTGAGGGAGAATTTATAATGTCATATGCGTACTTAGGTTTGGGAAGTAACGTTGGAGATAGAAAAGCACAGCTCGATCAATCAATTCGTATTTTAAATGAAACAGAAGGTATCAATGTAATACAAACATCACCAATTTATGAAACTGAACCTGTTGGATATGTTGAGCAACCGCAATTTTTAAATCAATGTATTGAAATAGAAACATCACTGACACCTCATGATTTATTAAAGGTATGTTTAGGAACAGAACAACAGTTGCATAGAGTGAGAGATATAAGATGGGGTCCTAGAACATTAGATGTTGATATTTTATTATTTGAGGAACAAATCATAGATGAAGATGATTTGATCATACCGCATCCACGTATGTTAGAGCGTTCTTTTGTGCTCATACCATTAAATGATATTGCACCAGATTTTACTGAACCTCATACAAATAAAAAAATTAGAGATTTAGTAATGTTAGATAATTCAGTGAAACAATATAAAGGGTAGGGAAACAAATGTGTGTAAATTTCATGATGAAGCGGAATAGCAAAGCGCTATACTTGAATGCGTATACTTTCAGTTTTATTATATAAAAACTGTAAAATTCATGTTGTTTCTTCAATCATATTGACAGGATAGTTACTTACCAAATAATAAATGAGTAACAATACCTTTCGTATTATCGTTAACTCTAATAAAATATTTAAGTAGATGTAAAAGGGAATACAATAGCATTATTTTATCTACAATTGATTAATAATACTGATATAACATTTTAAAGTTTAAATTACTTTATTACATTCATGACCTCTAGTAAAATTAAAAGTTGAAAAATTGGTACTAAGCACATAAGCAAATACCATCTTTGTATTTAAAAGATGGGGTGGTCATGGTAAAGTTAGAAATGATTGGAACAAATCAAAATACGGTAATCATCAATGATAGATATTCCTCGAATTCTAACAAAAAGGTTAATACTAAAATTAAAATTGGATAAGAAGTATAAAGGAGAGAAAGTTATGTCAGAAGAAATGAACGACCAAATGCAGGTGCGTCGTCAAAAAATGCAAGAACTATACGATTTAGGTATCGATCCATTCGGCGGAAAATTTGTACGAACTTCAATGGCTACACCATTGCATGATGATTGGGATCAATTCTCCAAAGAAGAATTACAAGAAAAAGAAGCAGAAAGTCATGTTAGCATCGCTGGACGTCTAATGACGAAACGTGGTAAAGGTAAAGCAGGTTTTGCACACGTACAAGATTTATCAGGCCAAATTCAAATTTATGTGAGAAAAGACCAAGTTGGAGAAGAACAATTTGAACTATGGAAATCAGCAGACCTAGGAGATATCGTAGGTATTGAAGGCGTTATGTTTAAAACAAACACAGGTGAATTGTCGGTCAAAGCAAAATCATTCACGCTCCTAACAAAAGCATTACGACCATTACCAGATAAATTTCATGGTTTACAAGATATTGAACAACGCTATCGTCAACGTTATTTAGATTTAATAACAAACCAAGATAGTACGCAAACTTTTATTAATAGAAGTAAAATCTTACAAGAAATGCGTAATTACCTAAACAATCAAGGATTCTTAGAAGTAGAAACTCCAATGATGCACCAAATTGCTGGTGGAGCTGCAGCGAGACCGTTTGTAACACATCACAATGCTTTGGATGCTACATTATATATGAGAATAGCAATAGAATTACACTTGAAACGATTAATTGTTGGTGGCTTAGAAAAAGTATATGAAATTGGTCGCGTGTTTAGAAATGAAGGCGTATCTACACGTCATAATCCAGAGTTCACAATGATCGAACTCTACGAAGCATATGCAAACTATCACGATATTATGGACTTAACAGAAGATATGATTAGACATATATCTAATAAAGTACTTGGTACTGCAAAAATTAATTATGGTGAAGAAGTTATTGACTTAGAATCAAACTGGAAACGAGTTCATATGGCAGATGCTGTCAAAGAAGCTACAGGCGTTGATTTCTTTAATGTTCAAAATGATGAAGAGGCAAAAACACTGGCTAAAGCGCATGGTGTTGAAATTACTGAAAATATGAAATACGGTCATATTTTAAACGAATTCTTTGAACAAAAAGTTGAAGAAACATTAATACAACCTACTTTTGTATATGGACACCCAATTGAAATATCACCATTAGCAAAGAAAAATCCAGAAGACCCTAGATTTACGGATCGTTTTGAATTATTTATTGTAGGCAGAGAACATGGTAATGCATTTACAGAATTAAATGATCCGATAGATCAAAGAGAAAGATTTGAAGCACAATTAGTTGAAAAAGAGCAAGGCAATGACGAAGCCCATGAAATGGATGAAGATTTCATTGAAGCATTAGAATATGGTATGCCTCCAACAGGTGGTCTAGGTATAGGTATTGATAGACTTGTCATGCTACTTACTGATTCAGCTTCAATTAGAGACGTATTACTTTTCCCATATATGAGACAAAAGTAATATAGCTCAACTTAATAATAAAGGATTAAATATTGTGGCTTACAAATAAAAGCCGGGATGTTTAATCCTTTTTATTTACAAATATAAACTATGCAAGAAACAAGGAAATACAAAAGGCTTAGAATTAAAATAGAAAATAATAAAAGTAATAAGATACAATTATGCATATTTATGCTATTTAAATATAAAAATATACTAAAAAAGGTATGGTAAACCTCGATTTCTTATGGTAAGATAATTCAAGTCGAGTTAAGTAAACGCAAATACATACGAAATAAATTTATGTTTAAATAAAAGTTACGAAAACTATTGACTTCAGCAAAAAAACATAGTATTATATAAAAGTCGTCGAAAACGAGCATTTACATATTAAATACTAAGTAAAGAACTTGTGAAATTCTTTAAGATAGTGTAAAATTAACTATTGTAATTGAATAACAAACAATGTATCATACATTGAGTAAGTTATTTTGTCTGGTGGCTATAGCAAGGAGGTCACACCTGTTCCCATGCCGAACACAGAAGTTAAGCTCCTTAGCGCCGATGGTAGTCGGACTTACGTTCCGCAAGAGTAGGACGTTGCCAGGCTTTATAATAATCATGTGGAGGATTAGCTCAGCTGGGAGAGCATCTGCCTTACAAGCAGGGGGTCGGCGGTTCGAACCCGTCATCCTCCACCATTTAAAAAATGAATAGCCGGCCTAGCTCAACTGGTAGAGCAACTGACTTGTAATCAGTAGGTTGGGGGTTCAAGTCCTCTGGCCGGCACCATTTCATGAGCCATTAGCTCAGTTGGTAGAGCATCTGACTTTTAATCAGAGGGTCAGAGGTTCGAATCCTCTATGGCTCATCCAGTTTCATTTTGCAGAAGTAGTTCAGCGGTAGAATACGACCTTGCCAAGGTCGGGGTCGCGGGTTCGAATCCCGTCTTCTGCTCCATTATTTTGCCGGGGTGGCGGAACTGGCAGACGCACAGGACTTAAAATCCTGCGATGAGAGATCATCGTACCGGTTCGATTCCGGTCCTCGGCACCATCATTTTAATAGAGCGCCCATAGCTCAATTGGATAGAGTACTTGACTACGAATCAAGCGGTTATAGGTTCGACTCCTATTGGGCGCACCATTTTTAGAATGAGTATTATAATAAATACGGGAAGTAGCTCAGCTTGGTAGAGCACTTGGTTTGGGACCAAGGGGTCGCAGGTTCGAATCCTGTCTTCCCGACTCTTATTAAAAGAATATGGGGGCTTAGCTCAGATGGGAGAGCGCCTGCTTTGCACGCAGGAGGTCAGCGGTTCGATCCCGCTAGTCTCCACCATATATATTTAAATGAACATTGAAAACTGAA
>NZ_JAESLH010000024.1:0-850 GCF_017892545.1 Staphylococcus sp. GDY8P67P | reverse complement strand
TCAAAAACACCCGTATAACGGGTGATTTGTTCTTCGGCTATAAGCCTTTGTTACTGACCAGACCTTATAAGGGCTCTGAAAAGATCTGCCATATGTACTACTTTCCCAGCAACCCTTAAAAGGGTTGTTTTATTTTTTCTTCTTAGTTTCTTCGCCAGTAAAAGGATCTATATATTCAACAAGTGTTAATTGCTCCGCAACGATATCCTCTTGTAATTGATTACGAATATAATTTTCTATAACTTTTTTTATTTCTTCCAACTGTATCAACATAAAAACCTTTACACCAAAATTTTCTGTTACCATATCTATATTTTAAATGTGCATGTCTATCAAAAATCAACAAACTACTCTTTCCTTTTAAATATCCTACAAATTGCGAAACGCTTAATTTGGGTGGAATACTAACTAACATATGAATGTGATCTTTACATGCTTCAGCTTCAATAATTTCTTCGCCTTTTCTTTCACACAGCTGTCGCAATATTATTCCAATATCTTTCTTTATTTTTCCGTATATAATTTGTCTTCTATATTTAGGAGCGAAGACAATGTGATACTTACAATTCCATTTTGTATGTGCTAAACTATTTGTGTCTGATGACATAAGTTGCATCTCCTCGTGTTGTTTATTTTGGTTGGCTGACCAAATATTATTTTAGCACGTAGAGATGCAATTTTTAATACAACGGTATAACCATACTGCACCATACGCATAGCGTATGGATTTTATATCAAAAAATAGCACGCAGATGATTTAATTAAATTCATCTTCGCGCTTCTTTATTATTAAATACTTCGTATTGTTGACTTGCTTTCTTAGAAATCAGCTTAATACTGAAGTCTTCAT